>NZ_WPCF01000196.1 GCF_009741975.1 Halobacterium sp. CBA1126
GGCCGCCGCGCTCGCGGGCTGGCTGCTCGTCACCGACCGCCGGCGGGCCGCGTGACCGAAGAGGCCGCTCGCGGAGTCACTCGACGCGCGTGCTGACGTCCTCGGCGATGCGCCCGCCGGGGTGGCGGAGCGTGCCGCTCTCGACCTCGTAGACGTAGCCGTGGACGGTCGCGTCCACGAGCGGGTGCTCCTCGAGGTAGCGGACCTGCGCGGCGCAGGCCTCGTCGATGTCGTCGGTCATGCGGACCCAGTCCGCGACCGAGGCGTCGCCGACAGAGAGCTCGGGGAGCGCGGGGTCGAGGTCAACGTCCTCGAGATCGCCGCCGGCAGCGGCTTCCAGCCCCTCGGCGACCGCGTCGTCGGGCGCGCTCATCATCCCGCAGTCGGTGTGGTTGACGACGATGACCTCCTCGGTGTCGAAGAACTGCGTGGTGAGCGCGGCCGACCGCACCACGTCGTCGGTGACCTTCCCGCCGGCGTTCCGGAAGATCTGGGCGTCGCCGAGCTCGATGCCGAGCGCCTCCTCGACGGGGATGCGCTCGTCCATGCACGCGACGACCAGCAGCTGCTTGTCGGTGGGGATGCCCTTGCGGCGGCGCCGCGCCCAGTCGTCGCGGGCTTCGACGGTCTCGTCGACGTGTTCGTGGTGGTGGCCGGGCTCGTGGCCGTGTGTGTCTGTCATGCACGCGAGCCTCTAGCGCAGAAGGGCGTGGTAGTTGGTCACTCGGCGAGGCTCGCCGGGGAATCCGCGAGCGCCGAGAACGAACGGTTACGCCGGGCTGGGCGTCTGCACGGTGGAGATGTACGACGCGAGGTCCTTCGTGGTGATCATCCCGATGACGTTGTCCTCGTCGTCGACGACGGGCATGTGGTGGAAGCCGTGTTCGAGCATCGCGTCGGCGACGTCGCGGATGGACTCCTGGACGCCCGTGGTGACGACGTCCGTGGTCATGTAGCGCTCGACGGTGGTCTCCGCCTTCGGCTTGCTCTTCGCGACGATGGTCACGAAGTCGGTGTTCGTGAGGATGCCCTCGAGGTGGCCGTTCTCGTCCACGACGACGACGGAGCCGATGCCGTTGTCGATCATCAGGTCGGCGGCGTCCTCGACGAGCGTGTCCGGCGTCACCGTGTGGATGCTGTCCGACATCAGTCGGCCGACGAAAATATCGTCCATACTGGACGGTGGCGCCGCGGAGTGTTAAGCGTTGTCTGTCACCACGACAGCCCCGCGCACGACCCCCGCTCGAACCGAACGACCTACACGCGTCGGCGCCCAACCGTCGGGCGTGTTTCCCGTCGCGCACGCCGAGACCGCGGGGGTGGACGTCCCGCTCGTGCTCGCGCTCGCCGCCGCGGGCGTGGCGTCCGCCGTGCTGACGGGCGCGGCGCTGACGGCGTTCCTGCGCCGGCGCTCGCGGCCTACCTGCTGGTGGCGCTCGCGCTCGGGACGCTGCTCGCGCGCTCCGTTGTAGCGGGCGCGAGCATGGGCGGCCTGCTCGCGGCCGACGTCCACCACGTCCTCGAGCACGGCCTCGACGTCGTGATGGCGGGCCTCGTCATCGCCGCAGTCTGGTACGCGCGCTCGGTCGCCGACGACCCCGCCGGGGGTGACGGCGCGTGACCGACACCCGCGACCGGGTCGCCGCGCACGTCC
>NZ_WPCF01000116.1 GCF_009741975.1 Halobacterium sp. CBA1126
AGGTTCTCACGGACGGACAGCCCCGCGAACACGTTCTCGTTCTGGGGGACGTAGCCGATGCCCTCGTGGATGATCTCCTCCGGCGGGAGCTCGTGGATGGGCGTCTCCTGGAACGTGATGGCGCCGCCCATGTACGTCGTCAGCCCGAAGACGGACTTCATCACGGTGGACTTGCCCGCGCCGTTCGGCCCGACATGGTGACGTACTCGCCGTCGCGGACGTCGAGGTCGACGCCCGTCAGCACCTGCAGGTCGCCGTAGCCCGCGTCGAGGTCCCGGACCGCGAGGATGCCGTCCTCGCCGTCGGGGAGCGCGGCGTCCCGGGAGCCTGCCGGCTCATACCTCACCCCCGAGGTAGGCCTCGACGACTTCCTCGTTGTCCTGAATCTGTTCGGGCGGCCCCTCGTCGAGGACGCGCCCCTGGTGCATGACGATGACGTGTTCGCAGTTCTCCATGATGAGGTCCATGTCGTGTTCGACGAGCAGGAACGTCAGCCCCTGCTCGCGGAGGTCGTGGATGCGGTCGAGGAGCTTCTCCTCCAGCGTCGGGTTGACGCCCGCGAACGGCTCGTCGAGCAGCAGCACCTCGGGGTCGGTCATCAGCGCGCGCGCCAGCTCGAGGAGCTTGCGCTGGCCGCCCGAGAGGTTGCCCGCGTACTCGGTCGCGAGGTGGTCGAGCTCGAAGAACTCCAGTGTCTCCCACGCCTCCTCGCGGAGCTCGCGCTCCTGTTCGACGACGCCGCCGCGCAGGCCCGGCACCACCGAGCGCGCGATGGACTCGCCCCGCTGGCCGCCGGGCGCGAGCATCACGTTCTCGAGGACGGTCATCTCGTCGAGCTGGCGGGCGATCTGGAACGTCCGCACCAGCCCGCGCCGGGTGATCTCGTGGGGCGCCAGCCCCGTGATCTCCTCGCCGCGGAAGAAGACGTCGCCGGCGGTCGGCTCGTGGACGCCCGTGATGCAGTTGAACGTCGTCGACTTCCCGGCGCCGTTCGGCCCGATGAGCCCCGTCAGCGACCCCTCCTCGACGTCGAAGGAGGCGCCGTCGACGGCGGTGATGCCGCCGAACTCCTTGCGCAGGCCCTTCACGCGCAGCGGGAGGCCGCGGGGGACTTCCTTCGCGCCCTCCTCGACGTCGGAGTCCGCGGACTCGGGCTCGAGTCCTTCGGGGAGGTCGACGCCCTCCGGGACCGCCGCGTCGGCGATGTCGTCGCCGGCGTCACTCACCGTCGCCACCTCCGTTCCCGGCGGCGTCGCTCCGGTCGGGGCGCGTGTTCGCGGCCAGCGAGACGCCGGCGGCGGTCTCCTTGCGCGCACCGAGCAGGCCGTCCGGCCGGCGCTGGACGAGCACGACGAGCAACACCCCCATCCCGATGAACCGGAGCGTGTCGATGTTGTTCAACAGGAACCCCGCCAGCGGCACGAGGTCGCCGCCGGCGACCGGGACGAGCGCCTCGATGAGGTTCGAGGGGTCCGCGGAGACGTCGAAGGCGTCCGTGACGATGTTCCGGACGACCGGCGGCGCCTCGAACAGCAGGCTGGCGAACAGCGCGCCGCCGAGCACGCTCCCCGTGTTCGACCCGGCGCCGCCGATGATGAGCGCGATGAAGATGTAGAACGTGATGTTCGGGCGGAAGGTGACCGGCGTGACGGAGGCCCGCGGCCCCATCGCGAACCAGAGGATGCCCGCCAGCCCCATCAGCCCGCAGCCGAGCGCGAACGCCCGCACCTTGAAGTTCTGGGTGTCCTTGCCGAGCGACTGCGCGGCGGTCTCGTCCTCGCGGACGGCCTTCAGCACGCGGCCGAACGGGGACTTCCCCGCGCGCTCCAGCACGAGGTAGACGACCAGCAGCACCACCAGAACGCCGACCGTGTAGACGGTGTTGATGGCGGTGAACCGCTGGATGCCGAACTGCGCGAACAGCGAGAACACCGCCTCGCCGACCGCGGTTGGCTCGGAGATGGTGCTCGACGGGTCGCTCAACAGCAACGCGTTGGCGGGGCTCGTCGGGAGGTTGTCGAAGCCGCTCGCGCCGCCCGTGATGTTCGCGAACGCGGGCGTGTTGTACGTGATACGGATGATTTCGGAGAGCGCGACCGTGACGATGGCGAGGTAGTCGGCCTTCAGCCGGAGCGCGGGCAGCGCCGCGACGAGACCGACGACGGTCGCCGCGAGCATGCCGCCGAGGATGCCGATGGGCAGCGGGAGGCCGAGGCCGGGCGGCACGCCGGTCGGCGAACCGGACAGCATCGAGACGGTGTACGCCCCGACCGCCATGAACCCCGCGACGCCGATGTTGAACAGACCCGCGTACCCCCACTGGATGTTCAGCGCGAGCACGACGATGCCGTACACCGCCGCGAGGAAGGTCACCCGGCGCACGAGCGCGAGCAGGCCGTTGTTCCCGTAGCCGAGCACCGTGCCGAACGCGTAGAACAGCGCCCAGATGGCGAGGAACATCGCGGTGACCTTCGCGGCGTCGTGGGCGAACAGCGCCCGCAGCGGGTCGAGGGCGTCCCGCGCGGTGGACTCGCTCATGCGGTCTTCACCCCGCCGAAGATGCCCGACGGCCGGAACAGGAGGATGAGGATCATGAGCGCGAACGCGGTCGGCCGCGCGAACGACGAGAGGTCGCCCTGCAGCCAGACGAGCGAGACGCGGCTCGCGAGCCCGATGACGAGCCCGCCCGCGATGGCGCCGTAGATGGAGCCGATGCCGCCCATGATGACCGCGGCGAAGATGAGGAGGAGGAGCAGCCAGCCGGTCTGGAAGCCGAGCCCGCCCTGCGAGAGCACGAGCAGGTAGCCGGCCGCGCCGGTCATGCCGGCGCCGATGAGCCACGTCGACCGGATGACGCGCTCGGTCGGGATGCCGGTGACCTGCGCGAGCGCGCGGTTGTCCGCCATCGCGCGCATCGCCTTCCCGAGTTTCGTGCGCTGGAGGAGGACGTGGAGGCCGAACATGAGGAGGGCCGCGACGACGACGAGCGTGACCTCGTGGAGGTCGACGACGACGGAGCTACGGGCGGGAGCGAGGAACGGAACCGCGCTCGTCACCGCGCCCGCGACGTCCAGCGACGGCAGCTGTTCGGTGGAGGTGACGATGCGGCGGCTGTTCCCGAAGACGAACGCGACGAGGTACCGGAGCGTGAACGCCACGCCGATGGACGCGATGAGGAGGGAGATGCCGTCGGCGTCCCGCATCGGCCGGTAGACGACGCGGTCGAGGGCGAGCGCGACGCCGGCGGTCACCGCGACGGCGACCGCGAGGCCGACGACGATGGCCAGCGGCGACAGCCAGATGTTCGCGCCGGCGTCCAGCGGCGGCGTCCGCAGGAGGACCAGCGAGACGAGGTCGACGTCGCCGGCGCGGGACTGCCCGAGGCCGGTGAGGGCGTTGACGAAGGTCTCGGCGAGCGCGAGCAGGCCGCCGATACCGGCGATGACGTACGTGGCCGCCCACCCGGAGAACGCGCCCGCGGTGAGGTAGTCGCCGTGCGCGAAGTTCGCGAAGTTGAGGATGCTGTACGTCAGCGACAGCCCGATGCTCGCGAGCCCGATGACGGCGCCGATGACGACGCCGTCCCACGCGAAGCCCGCGAACTGGCTGAGCGGGACGTCGCCGCCGAACCAGAGCGCGAACCACGGGGTGCTGAAGGGGCCGAGGGAGACGCCCGCGAGCTTCGCGAGCAGGTCCAAGAAGAGGACGGCCGCGACCGCCCAGACGACGGCCGCTCCGGGACTGCGGCGCGCGGCCCGGAGGCCGCGTTCTACTGCTGGATTCGCTTCCATGTGGAACTCTCTCGTGGTACGCTCGGACACGGAGCGATAAATAACGCTCGTTCGGGGCGGCAGTATTTGCCGCAGACGCCGAGCCGTCGGCGGACGACGCGCGAAAAACAGCCGAGAGCGCCGCGACCTCAGACCGCGTCGACGCCCGTCTCGCCGGTCCGAATCTGGTAGGCCTCCGAGACCGGGATGACGAATATCTTGCCGTCGCCGGGTTCGCCCGTGTGGGCGGCGTCGCTGAGCGCCTCCGCGACCTCCTCGCCGTCGATGTCCGCGACGACGATCTCGATTTTCACCTTCTGGTGGAGGTCGACGGTGTACTCCTCCCCGCGCCACTGCTCGGTCATCGCGGGCTGGCTGCCGCGCCCGCTGACGTCCGTCACCGTCAGACTGGGCGCACCGACTTCCGCCAGCGCCTGTTTCGCCTCCGAGAGCTTGTCCGGCCGAATGACCGCCATGACGAGTTCGATGTCGCTTTCAGTCATCTTCGTTCACCCCACTGCCGTCAGTTGCCATAGCTCCACTGTCCCCGCTGGTGACCGTGACGCCGCCGTCGCCGGCGGTGTCGACGAACTCGGGGTACGCCGTGTACCCGTGCTCGCTGCGGTCGAGGCCGATGTCCTCCTCGTCCTCGTCCGGGCGGAGCCCGACGACGACGTCCGCAATCTTGAACACGACCATCGTCGTGACGACGGTCCAGACGACGATGACGCCGATGCCGACCGCCTGCATCGCGAGCTGCGTCGCGGAGAAGCCGTCGACCGCGAACACCGGAATCAGCAGCGTACCGATCGCGCCCGCGCTCCCGTGGACGGGGAAGACGGCCGCGACGTCGTCGATTTTGAGCTTGTCCGTGACCCACCGGTAGACGATGGGTGCCTGTGCGCCGCCGATGATGCCGAGGATGAGCGCGCCGTACCACGTGACGTGGGGGACGGCGCCCGTGACCGCGACGAGGCCGGCGAGCAGCCCGCTCGCGGTGAACAGCGGGTCGGGCTTGCCGTCCGACCAGCCGGTCACGAGCGCGGCGGCGACTGCGCCACCGCCCATGCCGAGGGTGGTGTTGAGTGCGACGCGGCCGAGCGCGTCACCGTTGAACGAGAGCACGCCGTCCGTGGCGCTGAGCACCGCGGCCTGCGTACCGACGTTGAAGCCGTACCAGCCGAACGCGAGGATGAACGTCCCGAGCACGGCCAGCGTGATGGAGTGACCGGGAATCGGCTGGCTGTTGCCTTCCGAGTCGTAGCGACCGCGGCGCGGGCCGACCATGTACGCGCCGACGAGGCCGGCGACGCCGCCGAGCATGTGGACGACGGTCGCGCCCGCGAAGTCGAGGAAGCCGGCGCCGATGCTTCGCCGAGGTAGCCGGCGCTGGACAGCAGGCCGTTGCCGCCCCACGCGAACCCGGCGATGACCGGGTAGATGACCGCCGTGAGGCCGATCGAGTAGAAGATGTACGCCTTGAACTTGATGCGCTCGGCGACCGCCCCGCTGACGATGGTCGCCGCGGTCATCGCGAACACGGCGCTGAACAGGTACGAGCCGATCCACGCGCTCGGGTCGTTGATGTACGAGAACGCGGCGGCGACGCTGACCTCGGCGCCGGGCGTCGTGAGTGCGCCGGCGAGGCCGTAGACGCCGAGCCCCGCCACGAAGAACACGAGCACGCCCATCCCCCAGTCCATGAGGTTCTTCATGAGGACGTTGGCGACGTTCTTCGCGCGTACCTGCCCCGCCTCCAGCAGCGCGAAGCCGGGCTGCATGAAGAAGATGAGGAAGCAGACCACGAGCGTCCAGACGGTGTTGACGCCGTTGACGATGGTCCCGGGGTCCGCCTGCGCGACGAGTGCGCCCTCAACCATCGGTTTCCACCTCCGCGCCGGCCGGGGCCGAGGCTTCGTTCACGGAACTGCGCTCTTCTTGCAGAATCTGACCACTAATCACCGAGATTGCTCCACGTTCGGGCATTAAATCCGTCACATCGCTGGACACCACGCTTCTACACTAAAGGTTAACGTATAATCGCCTAAGCGAATGAGGGTCGTGACAGGAGTATAGTGAGTGTATAAGGATAATCCAACAGGTTCGTAAAGAATTTCCTCGTATTTATGGACGAATTTCTAAAAATATCTCCCTATCGGAGTGTGCGAGTGATTCGGTCACGCAAAGAACAAAATTACCGTCCGTCACGCGGTGAATTCCGCGGAAACTGGGGCCGACTCAGAACAGCGTGACGCCGACGCTGTACGCCCAGCCGGTCGCGGCGGACGCGGCGACGGCGAGCGCGGCGCCCGTGAGCGCGGCGTTCTTCAGGAAGCCGGTCATCTCGTCCTGCTGCTGGTCCTCGGGGACCGCCCAGAAGTTGTGCATCGTGAGCGCCGAGACCGCGAGGAAGCCGGCGAGCGCGACGGCGCCGATCACGGGGAGGACGCCGACGGCGACCGAGATGCCGCCGAGGACGAGGACGGCGCCGGAGGCGAGCACCGAGAGCTTCGGCGCCGGCAGGCCCTTGTGTTCGGCGTAGCCGGTCATCGACTCGGTCTGCATGAAGTGGTTGAGGCCCATGAACGCGAGCACGCCGCCGAACAGCACGCGCCCCACCAGCAGGAGCAGGTCGGCGACCGCCATCAGGCGGACACCCCCGCGTCGGACGCGCGGTCGTCGGACTGTGCAGCCGCGATAGCTGACGTCTGGATAGTAGCTTTCACAACGTTACTTGGTTCGTGCCGGAACCTACTTGACCGTTTGGCGATGGGGACGCCACCCGGTTACACGCGCGTCGCCGACGCGTCAGTCGGCTGTGACGACGCGCCAGACCGCCATCTCAGGCGCCGTCGTCCACGATTTCGTCGAGCCACGAGCCGACGACTGCGAACTCGTCGTCCGTGACCTCGTGGCCGACGCCCTCGTAGACGCGCTCGGTGACGTCGGCGTCGAGGGCGCGGAACGCGGCCGCGGTCTCGCGGACGCGCTCGACGGGGACGTTCGGGTCGCCGTCGCCGACGCCGAGGAAAACGGGCGCACCGTCCAGCGACCCCTCGTACGCCCCGGGTTCGTCGCCGAGCAGGCCGCCGCTGAGCGCGGCGACGCCACCGTACCGCGCGGGGTTGCGCGCGGCGTACTCGGCGGCGAGGCAGGCGCCTGCGAGAACCCGAACAGCACGACGTCCTCGGTCGGGACGCCCCACTCGCGCACGTCGGCGAGCACGCGGTCGACGGCCGCGAGCGCCGAGGAGACGTGCGGCTCGTTGCGCTCGACGGGTCCGAACACCGAGTGCGGGAACCACCGACTGCGCGCGGCGTCGGGCGCGACGAACGTCACGCCGTGGCGGTAGAGGGGCTCGGCGAGGTTCACGACGCCCTGCGCAGTCGCGCCCCGGCCGTGGAGCAGGACGACGACGGCCTCCGCGACCGACGCGGGGGCGCCCGCGGTGACGACCGGCCGGTCGGCGTGCGGGCCCTCAGTCATCCATAAACGGGACCGACAGCGGCGGGAGCTGGCCCTCCGCGAGGGCGCGGTCCTCCGCGAACCGGTCGGGCAGCACGAGCGACTCGCCGAGGGCGTCGACGTCCTCGTCGACGGCGA
>NZ_WPCF01000172.1 GCF_009741975.1 Halobacterium sp. CBA1126
CGTCCGCGACGCGCTCGCCGACCACCTCGGCGCGGCCGTCTTCGAGGTGCCGATGGGGCCGCCGTCGCTGCCCGGCCTCCGCCTCGAGGACGCGCTGTTCGACGCGCTGGACGACGCGGGCGCGAGCATCGAGACCGGGAACCCCGTCGTCGACTACGACGGCGGCGACCGCGTCGAGCGCGTGTACGTCGAGAAGAACGGCGCGCGGATTCCGTACGCCGCCGACCAGTACGTGCTCGCGACCGGCGGCCTCGTCGGGAAGGGCGTCGAGTCCGACCGCGAGCGCGTCACGGAACCCGTCTTCGACTGCCACGTCGCGCACGCCGACGACCGCTACGAGTGGTTCGACGACGACGCGTTCGGCGACCACGCGTTCGCGCGCTTCGGCGTCGCCACCGACGACGGCCTGCGGCCCGAGGACGCGGCCGACAGCCCCGAGTTCGAGAACCTGCGAGCCGCCGGGAGCGTGCTCGGCGGCTACGACTTCGCGGCCGAGAAGTCCGGCGCGGGCGTCTCGCTCGCGACCGGCTACGCCGCGGGCCGGCGCGCGGCGGAGGACACCCATGAGTGACAGCCAGACCCCCCAGTTCGACCCAGCGGCACCGAACACCGGCGAGGACTTCGAGCCCGTCGACGTCTTCGAGGACGGCGACGACTTCGACCTCCGGCCGGGCGCGGACTCCTGTTACAAGTGCTCGGCCTGCGACACCAGCTGTCCCGTCGCGGAGGTCGACGACGACTTCCCCGGGCCGAAGTTCCAGGGCCCCGAGCAGTGGCGGCTGAAGCGCCGCGACGACGACCACTCGGTGGACGACTCTGTGATGGACTGCTCGAACTGCATGCGCTGCGACGACGCCTGCCCGTCGGGCGTGCCGCTCTCCCAGATGCACAACACCGCCCGCGGCGAGTACGTCAGCGAGGAGATGAGCACGCTCTCCGTGGAGTACGTGCGGAACCGGTTGCTCGCGAACTACCGGAAGTCGGCGTGGCTGGCGAGCAAGGTGCCGCGGCTGGCGAACGCCGCCGCGAACTTCGGGCCGGCGCGCTGGCTCGGTGAGAAGCTACTGGGCGTCACCGACGAGCGCGAGTTCCCCGACTTCGCGACGGAGACGTTCACGGAGTGGTGGGCCGCGCGGGGCGGCGCCGCCGGCTCGAAGGAGCGCGCCCGCGAGGCCCGCGAGCGCCGCGGCGAGCCCCGGGACGCGGACAAGCGCGTCGCGTACTTCCACGGCTGCTACGCCGAGTACAACACGCCGGAGGTGGCGAAGGCGCTCGTGCGCGTCTACGAGCACTTCGGCTACGAACTCGTCGTCCCCGAGCAGGGCTGCTCCGGGACGCCGATGTTCGCGAACGGCATGCTCGACGACGCCCGCCGCGACGCCGAGGTGAACGTCTCGTCGTTCGCCGACCTCGTCGAGGAGGGGTACGACGCTATCGCGTCGTGTACGTCGTGCTCGATGGCGATTCGACAGGAGTACCCCGAGCTGTTCGACATCGACGGTATCGAGGACGTCGCCGCGAACACGTTCGAGTCCGTGGAGTACCTCCGCATCCACGAGGACCTCGAGGGCGAACTCGCCGAGGCGGACGTCGGCGACGACCTCGCCGCGGAGTTCGCGTACCACGCGCCCTGCCACGCCCGGAACCAGGGCCTCGACCGGCAGGCCGTCGAACTGTTCGGCGACCTCGAGGGCGTCGGCGTCGAGGACGTCGGCGACTCGTGTTCGGGCATCTCCGGGACGTACGGCTGGAAGACCGAGAAGTACGAGACCTCCATGGAGATCGGCGACGAGATGTTCGACCACATGGAGGCCGCCGACGGCGAGACCGGGATGACCGAGTGCCCGACCTGCGCGATGCAGATGGAGCACGGCACCGGCTACGACGTCCGGCACCCGCTGGAGCTGCTGGAAGCCGCCGTCGTCGAGTGACGGCCGGGCGACTCTCAGCGGACCGTCGTCACGGGGACGGGCGACCGGCGGAACACGCGCTCGGCGACGTTCCCCGAGAACAGCCGCTCGGAGAGCGTCCCGCCGTGGGTCCCCATCACGACGGCGTCGAACTCGGCGGCCCGCTCGACGATGACTTTCGCGGGACTCCCGAACGCGAGTTCGGTGTCGAGTTCGCGGCCGCGCTCGGCGGCGATTCCGCGCGCGCTCTCGAACACTTCGTCGGCCTGCTCGCGCGCGGCGCCCTCGACCTCGTCGGCGAGCGCGACCGACGCGGCCTCGCCCATCATCGGCGATCCGCCGCCGACGACGTGGAGGACGGTGATTTCGGCGTCCGGGTGTTCGTCGAGTGCGTGCTCGAGCGCCAGCGCGGCCAGCTCGGAGTCGTCCATCGGAACGAGGATTTGGGAAGCCATGTGCTTCCTACGCCGGCCGCGGGGATAGGTGCTCGCCGCCACCGAACGGGTTTTACTGCTTGGTAAACAAGGGAGACCATGAACGCCGACGGCAGCCAGCAGCGCCCCGACGGCCCCGTTCCGGGCGAGCGCGTCCGGCACGGTACGGGCGTGAACTCGAACCGCGCGTTCCCGACGAACAACCACCCCGCGAACCTCGACCCGTTCGTGCTCTTCGAGCGGTTCTACATCGACCCCGACCAGGGGTTCCCGATGCACCCCCACCGCGGGTTCGAAATCGTCTCCTACATGATAGACGGCGGGATGGAACACGAGGACTCGCTGGGCGTCAGCAACGTCGCCGAGGAGGGCGACGCGATGCGAATCACGACCGGGAGCGGCATCCGCCACTCCGAGTTCCCGGCCGGCGGCCGCGGCTGCAACGGCCTCCAGCTCTGGGTGAACCTCCCGCGCGAGCGGAAGGACGCCGACCCCGACTACGTCGACG
>NZ_WPCF01000088.1 GCF_009741975.1 Halobacterium sp. CBA1126
CGCCGCCGGCGCGCTCGCCGCCACGGTCGCCGACGGCGCCACGCCCGTGGTCCGCGGCTACGTCATCGACGACAACGCCACGATTTCACTGGGCTCGGCGGCCGCGATGTGGCTCGTGTTGTTCGTGGTGTGAGTTCTGTCTCGGAGTCGCCGCTTCGATCTTTTCCGACACCTCGAAAGCCCCGAGGCTGTAGACTCGGTGCGCTCGCTGCGCTCCTCGTCACTCGCTGTGCTCGTTCCTGCGGTGCTTGCGTCGCGCGCCTTCGTCTACAGCCTCGCCCCTTTCAATCCGCCCGTCGCCAGTTGGCTAACCAGCTACGGGCGGACTGAAAGGGGCGGCGGGCTTTCGAGGCGTCAGTGACGACGGAGTAGTCGCTAGCGCCACAGTGACAGACGAGCCGCCCAACCCCACCTAGCCACTTTCACCGCGCTACGCGAACCCTTAACCACGTGAGCGACGTACGATTGCGCGAATGTCGGAGCCCGCGTACGTCGACCACCCGATGCTGGCCGAGGGCGTCATCGAGGCGCGCCAGTACCAGCTGCAGCTCGCTGCGGCCGCCCGCGCGGACCACACGCTCGTCTGCCTCCCCACGGGGCTGGGGAAGACGACGGTGAGCCTGCTGGTGACCGCGTACCGGCTGGCCGACGACGCGGGCGGGAAGGCGCTCCTGCTGGCGCCGACGAAGCCGCTGGTCGAGCAGCACGCGGCGTTCTACCGGGAGGCCCTCCAGATTCCCGACGAGGAGGTCGTCGTGTTCACGGGGGAGACCCGGCCCGAGGACCGCACGGAGATGTGGGGGGACGCGCGCGTCGTGGTGGCGACCCCGCAGGTCGTGGAGAACGACCTCGTCGGGGGGCGCGTCGGCCTCGAGGACGTCGTGCACTGCACGTTCGACGAGTGCCACCGCGCGACCGGGGACTACGCGTACACGTACATCGCGGAGCGCTACCACGCGGACGCGGCGAGCCCGCTGGTGACGGCGATGTCCGCGTCGCCCGGTGGGAACGAGGAGGACATCCGGACGGTCTGCGAGAACCTCGGCGTGCGGAACGTGGAGGTGATGACCGAGGACGACGCGGACGTCGCCGAGCACACGTACGACACGGACGTCCAGTGGGAGCGCATCGAGCTCCCCGAGGAGGTCATCGAGGTCCGAGACGCCATCAACGAGGTCATCGAGGACCGCCTCGAGCAGCTCCGCGAGCTCGGCGTGACGCGGGTCTCGAGCCCGGACGTCTCCCAGAAGGACCTGAACGAGATTCGCGCGAAGCTCCAGGAGCTCATCGACAACGACCAGAGCGAGGGGTACGAGGGGATGTCGATTCACGCGGAGGTGATGAAGCTCCGGCGCGCGGTCGAGCTCGTGGAGACCCAGAGCGTCGAATCGGTACGGAGATACTTCGAGCGCCAGCGGAACGCCGCGCGGTCGTCGGGGGCGTCGAAGGCGAGCCAGCGGCTCGTCTCCGAGCCCAAGGTGAAGGAGGCGATGCGGAAGGCCGACGCGTTCGACGGCCTCCACCCGAAGTTCCGGCGCGCGCGGATGCTGCTCGCGGAGACGCTGGGCATCGAAGAGGGCGAGCGCGTCATCGTGTTCACGGAGTCCCGGGACACCGCGGAGGCCCTGACCGAGTTCCTCGGCGAGCACTTCGACGCGCGGCGGTTCGTCGGGCAGGGCGACGCGGACGGCAGCGACGGGATGACCCAGAAGGAACAGCGGGAGACCCTCGAGGAGTTCCGGAACGGCGAGTTCGAGGTATTAGTCTCCACGAGCGTCGCCGAGGAGGGCCTGGACGTGCCGGAGGTCGACCTCGTCCTCTTCTTCGAGCCGGTGCCGACGGCGATTCGCTCGGTCCAGCGGAAGGGGCGGACGGGCCGCCAGACGGAGGGGAAGGTCGTCGTGCTGATGGCCGAGGACACCCGCGACGAGGCGTACTTCTGGATCAGCCGGCGCCGCGAGCAAGAGATGGAGGACGAGCTCCGCGAGCTGAAAGACGTCGCCGACGACCTCGAGGGCGACCTCGGGGAGAGCCAGCGCGCGCTCGACGACTACGGCGACGGGGCCAAGCCCGCGGAGGCCGACGGCGGCGAGGCGGCCCCGGACGACGCCCAGGCGGGCCTCACGGACTTCGACGCGCCCGACCCCGACGACGTCGAGGGCAGCGAGGACGACGAGGGCGTGGCGGCGCGCGCGGACAGCGGCGACGACGAGGCCGTGGAAGTCGTCGTCGACCAGCGCGAGCTCGACTCGAACATCGCGCGTGACCTCTCGAAGCGCGACGGCGTGGAGACCCGGCTGGAGACGCTCTCCGTCGGCGACTACGTGCTCTCGGACCGCGTCGCCGTCGAGCGGAAGACCCACGGCGACTTCCTCGACACCCTGCTGGGCGGCGACCGCTCCATCTTCGAGCAGGCCAAGGACCTGACGCGGCACTACACGCGGCCCGTCCTCCTCCTGGAGGGCGACGGCGACGTGTACGCCGAGCGGGACGTCCACCCGAACGCGATTCGCGCGGCGCTGGCGTCGCTGGCGGTCGACTGGGGGGTCAGCGTCGTGCACACGCGCGGCGAGGACGACACCGCGGAGATGGTCCAGACCATCGCCGAGCGCGAGCAGACGCAAAACGACCGCGAGGTGAGCGCGCACGGCGAGAAGGCCGCGAAGACCCTCGGCGAACAGCAGGAGTACGTCGTCTCCTCGATTGCGGACGTCGGCCCCGTGACGGCGCGCTCACTGCTCGAGGAGTTCGGCACCGTCGAGGCCGTGATGACCGCCCGCGAGGACGACCTCACCGAAGCGGACGGCGTCGGGCAGGTGACGGCCGAGCGCATCCGCGAGGTCGTCGGCAGCGACTACCGGCCGGACGCGTAGCGGTCAGTCGCGGTCGGCGCGGTGCTCGCTGATGATGGAGTCGACCATGCTCTCCTTGCGCTCGCGCTCGCGTTCGGCCTTCCGCTCGCGCCAGTCCTCGACGACGGCTTCGACGTCGGACTCGCTGGCGATTGCGAGCTCGTCGACCTCCCGAATCGTGACGTCGTCGGCGGGACCGACCGGAACCTCGTGCTCGAAGAGGACTTCGTCGGCGGCGTCCGAGAGCCCGCCGGAGCGGAGGACGACGCGGGGGTCGAAGTCGGCGAGCAGTTCGGCGGTCGAGCGGCCGGCGCCGGAGGCGTCACGGAGGTAGACGACGTCGCCGCTGGCGATGCCGTACTCGTCGTCGGCGGCCTCGATGGCGTCGACGGTGAACTGGTCGACGGGCTTGACGGCGACGAGGTCGCCGCCGCGGTCGACGTCCCCGAGGTTCGAGTGGTCGAGCTTCCAGAGGTCCTTGAGGCGTTCGAGCTTCCCCTCGAGTTCGTCGGCGCGCTCGCGTTCGTCCTCGAGTTCGGTCTCGAGGCGGTCGTTCTCCCACTGGAGCTTCGTGACCTCGCGGCGCTCGCGGGCCGCCTGTCGCTCCTCGCGGCGGGCCTCCGAGAGCTCTTCCTCGTACTCCGCGATCTGCTCGTCCTTCTCGTCGAGTTCGGCCTCGAGGTCGCTGACGTGGTCCTGGAGCCGGGCGACCTGCGCTTCGAGGTCCCGAATCCGGCGCTCCTCGTCGGTGAGCTCGCGGGGCTCGTGCTCGACGGACTCCTCCTCGGGCTCGTCGGTCTCCGTGAGGTCGTCGACGACCGCCGTCAGGGGTTCGTCGTCGCCGACGACGCGCGCGACGACCTCGCCGCGGTCGAGTTCCGGCGGCGTCTCCTCGGTGGCGCGCCGAATCTGGTCGGCGTGGTCGTCCCGCGCGAACAGCGCGGCGGCCATCGCGTCCCGCTGGTGGTCGTCCTCGTACCCCTCCTCGCGGGTGCGGTGTTGCTTCTCGTCGACCGGGAGGTCCGTGTCGGGCGTCCAGCCGGCGGCGTCGAAGCTCGCGCGGATCTTCTCGACGGTCGCCGGCATCGGCGTCACGTCCGCGGCCACGAGCACGGGCCGCCCGCGCTCGATGATCCACTCGATGACGTCGGCGGTGTCGGCGGTGCGCGTGCTCGTCACGTCGAGGACGCGGCCGTCGAGCGCGACGAGCGCGACCGCCGTCGTCGTCCCGGGGTCGATGCCGACGAACACGCGGTCGCGGCGGCGCGCGAGCGGCTTGAACTCGATGCCGTCCCGGCGCACGGGCTCGACCTCCACGCGGGTGTCCCCCGAGCGCCGGCCGCTCACGGGGATGTCCTCGGGGCGGGCCTGCACGGTGAAGACGGCGTTGGCGTACCCGCCGTACTTCTCGGTGACCTCGCGCTCGTAGTCGAGGCCGGCGTCGTCGAGGTCGGCTTCGACGTCGCGGGCGACGCGCTTCACGGAGCCGTGGATGCGGCGCGTGTAGCGGTCCTCGCTCCAGCCGCCACCGCCGCCCGTCGACCGCCCCCGGGAGACCTTCACGGTGGTCTCGTCGGTGAACGCCGACACCTCGTAGCCGACGTTCCGCGCGGCGAGCCGGGCAGACGCTTCGGCCTCCTCCATCGCCGGCTTCCCGTACGGGACGCCGTGGCGCTTGGCCACCCGGGAGAGCGGCTCGGGGCGCTCGTCGCCGGTCACCTGCACGAGCTTCGTCTCCTCGGGCAGCCCGCGCAGGAAGTGCACGAGCTGGTCCTTGTCGGCGGCCAGCTCGTACATGTTGTCCGTCGCGAGAATCGCGGGCTCCTCGCTGTCCACGCGCCGCAGCAGCTTCCGGCGGCTCACCACGTCGCGTTCGACCGTCTCGCCGTCGAAGACGACGAGCGCGTACGAGGGGGCGTCCCCGCGCACGTCACCGCTCTGCACGTCGACGCCGAACACGCGGGCGTCGAGAGCGCTCGTGCGGGTACTCACGTGCCGGGAGTGTAGGGCGCGACGGCTAATAAGCGCACGGCGGGGCGGGGGTGGCAGAGCCCCACAAAGCGTTTACCCGGAGGTGTCGACATTCCAGTGTGCCTACACGTGCTCGCGACGCTGCCGTCCTCGCGCTCGTCGCGGCCGTGCTCCTCGCGAATCCCCTGTACGTCCCCGTCCTCCCCGCCGACGATTCGCGCTCGGCGAACGTGTACTCCGCGACGACGGTCGACCCGGCGCAGGCCAGCGACCACGCCACCATCGTCCGCGCAGTCGGCGAGGACGACGTCGTCGAACTGGCGGCGCTCACGGACGAGCACGCGGGCCACGCCGGCGAGTACCGCAGGCCAGTCGCCGCGGCGGTACTGCTCGAACGCGCCATCGAGGCCGGGAACGCGACCGCGAGCGACGCGGAGACCGCGTTCACGCTCCACAGAGTCACCGCGAACTACCGCTACGCAGTGACCGACTTCGGTGCCGGACCCCGGTACTACCACGTCGAAGCGACCGCGAGCGACGGCACGACGACCGTCAGCGCCGCGGCCGTCGACGACGAGACGGTCGCACAGCACCTGATTCACCGCGACGCCGTCCGTTACTCGAGCCTCCCGGAACGCCAGCGGGCCGCCGTCGACGCCGTCCTCGCCGACCCGGACAGCCACCGCCCGGCACACGCCGGCGTCTTCGGCGACCTCACCGAGCGCGTCGTCGCGAAAGACGAGAGCTACCACGTGCTCGAACACGAGGGGCACGTCGACTCCATCGGCGGCTCCCCGTTCGGCGGCCCCTCCGTCCTCCTGACTGGCCTCGGCGCGCTCGCGTTCCTCGCCGCCCTCGTGCTGACCGTCCGCTCGTACTCGGTCGCCCGCGACTGAGCGAGTTCGGCTGTTTTCGCAGTCTCGGGCCGGCTCGCGGCCTGTCACAGCCCCCACAAAGCGTTTACCGACGCCGACACGTTCACCGTCCAGAGATGTCCGCCCGCGCCCGTCGCGCCGCGGTCCTCGCCCTCCTCGCGGCCGTCCTCCTCGTGAACCCCGTGTACGTCCCTCACCTCGTCGACGCGGAGGAATCGGCGTCTGGAACCACCTACGACGCGTCCGCGGTCGACCTCGCGAACGCCGGCGACCGCGAGCGGCTCGTGTACGCCGTCGGCCAGGACGACGTCGTTGACGTGAACGACCTCGCCGAGGCCAACGAGCACGCGGTCTACGGCGACGAGTACCGCGTGCCGGAGGCGGCGGCCGGCGTCCTCGAACGCGCCACCGAGAATGGGACGGCGAGCACGAGCGACGCCGACGCGTCGTTCACCCTCCGACGGGTCGCCGCCAACCACGAGTTCGCGGTCGTCGGCGACGACTCGCAGCGGTACTACCGCATCGACGCCGCCGCGAGCGGGAACGAGACGAGCGTCACGGCCACCGAAGCGACGCGGGAGGCGGTCGCGCGCTACCTCGTCCACCACGACGCCGTGCTGTACGCGAGTCTCCCGGAGCACCAGCGGGCTGCCGTCGACGCGGTCGTGGAGGCCGGCGACACCGGCTACATGCCCGAGAGCGGGGAACGACTCTGGGAGCTCACGGACAGCGTCGTCGTGAGAGACGACACGTACTACGTCGTCCAGCCGTCCGGCGTCGCCGACGACTTCGGCCCGTCGCCGCGTGGGTTCGCCAGACTCGCGCTGAACGCCGTCGGCGCGCTCGCGTTCCTCGCCGCGCTCGTGCTGACCGTGCTCGCCTACCGGCGTCCCGAGCGCTGAGTCAGTCGGCGTCCGGGTAGGGGACGTCGTAGGTCATGCCGTCGTGGGCGACGAACACCTTCCCGTCGAAGTCGACGGCTTCGGCGTCCTCGCGGAGTTCGCGGGCGTCGCCGGCGTACCGCGAGGAAACGTGGGTGAGCGCGAGCGCGCGAGCGCCGGCGCGAGCGGCGAGTTCGGCGGCCTGCCCGGCCGTCGAGTGGCCGGTCTCGGCGGCGCGGTCGGCGGCGTCGTCGGCGAACGTGGCGTCGTGAATCAAGAGGTCGGCGCCCTCGCTGGCGGCGGCGACGGCGTCGTGGGGGCTGGTGTCGCCCGTGTAGACGAGCTTGCGGCCGGGTCGGGGGTCGCCGACGACCTGCTCGGGGCGGACGACCGTGCCGTCCTCGAGTTCGACGGCGTCGCCCTCGTGGAGCTGCGAGAACTTCGGGCCGACCGGGACGCCGAGTTCCTCGGCCTTCTCGCGGTCGAAGCGGCCCTTGCGGTCGTCCTCGACGAGCGCGTAGCCGACGGAGGTGGTGCGGTGGGCGGTGTCGAACGCGCGCACCTCGTACTCGGGGCGGTCCAGCACGGTCTCGCCCGCGGAGACCTCGCTGATGCGGACGGGGAAGCCGACGTCGCCGCCGACGGCGAACACGAGGTCCTCGACCTTCCCGCGGACGCCCCGGGGAACGTGAATCGTCAGGGGGTCCTCGCGGTCGTTGAAGTCCCACGTCTGGACGAGGCCCGGGAGCCCGAAGACGTGGTCGCCGTGGGCGTGCGTGACGAACACGTCGGAGACGTCGAAGCCGGTGCCGTACTGCATCATCTGGCGCTGGGTGGCTTCGCCGGCGTCGAAGAGGAAGGCGTCGCCCCCGCGGCGCACGAACACCGAACTGGGGTTGCGTTCGGTCGTGGGGACGGCGCCACTCGTCCCGAGGAAGGTGGCCTGCAGAGTCATGCCAGAACGTCGGCGGGCCGCGCGCAAAACCCCACCGATGCGCCGTCCGACGGAACGGGTGACGGCGGGACGCTCGTCGGGACGCCAGCGTCGACGTAGCCCGACGGACCGACTCTTTCTTTGCCCCGTAGCGGCTACCTGCGGGTAATGGACGAGCCGCTGTGGATCGACGCGCACGCGCCGTCGCTGGCCGACCTCCCGCAGGCGGGGCTGCGGGACCGCCTGCGGGACGCCACCGACGAGCCCGTGAATCTCGTCGTCTACGGGCCAGAGGGCGCGGGGAAGACGGCGGCGGTGCGCGCGCTCGCCGAGCACGCCCACGAGGACGCGGAGAACGACCTCGTGGAGCTGAACGTGCAGGACTTCTTCGGGATGACGAAGAAGGAGGTCAGCGAGGACCCGCGGTTCTCGCAGTTCATCTCCTCGAAGCGCCGGCGGAACTCCTCGAAGGCCGACCTCATCAACCACGTGCTGAAGGAGTCCGCGAGCTACGCGCCGGTCTCCGGCGAGTACAACACCATCCTGCTGGACAACGCCGAGGCCATCCGCGAGGACTTCCAGCAGGCGCTGCGCCGCGTGATGGAGCGCCACCACGAGGCGACGCAGTTCATCATCGCGACCCGCCAGCCGTCGAAGCTCATCCCGCCGATTCGCTCGCGGTGTTTCCCGGTGTCGGTGCGGTCGCCGACCCCCGACGAGATTACGGAGGTGCTCCGGGACATCGTGGAGGCGGAGGGCGTCGACTACGACGAGGACGGTATCGAGTTCGTCGCGGGGTACGCCGACGGCGACCTGCGGAAGGCCGTGCTGGGCGCGCAGACGACGGCCGAGCAGGAGGGCGAGATCACGATGAACGCGGCCTACGAGACGCTGCAGGACGTCGGCGCGGACGACCAGATCGAGTCGATGCTGGACGACGCGGAGGCCGGCGAGTTCACGGACGCCCGGTCGACGCTCGACGACCTGCTCGTCGACGACGGCCTGAGCGGCGAGGAGGTCCTCGAGGAGATTCTGCGCGTCGGGCGGTCGCGGTACGACGGCGAGGAGCTCGCGGAGCTCCACCGGCTCGCGGGCGAGGTGGAGTTCGACCTGCACGCGGGGAACAGCGACCGGATCCAGGTCGGGCGGCTGCTCGCAGAGCTCGGCCGGGAGGCGTAGCGGCGGCGCACCCTCGAAGGAGTAGTTTTTCTACGCGCGGCCACCGAGACGTAGTGTGTCTCTCGCCGACCAGTTCGAGCGCGTGGGAATCGTCGTCGGTGCGGTGCTGCTGGTGGGGCTGCCGCTGACCCTCCTCGTGGACGCCGTCGTCGGCCCGGCGACGCCGTGGTGGCGGTTGCTCGTCGTGCTCGCGCCGGGGTTCGTCGTCGGGTGGGCGGCGGCCGCCGACGACCTGCCGGTGGCGTACGGGAGCGTCTGGTTCGTCTGCTTCGCCGGCTACGTGCTCTCAGTGGCGACCATCAGTCTGCTCGGACTGGTACCGGTCCACGAGCACACGGCGAGCGTGCTGGTCGTGCTCGCGGCGTCGTTCGCGGTCGCCGTCGTCGGCGACAGCTACCGGTAGCGCGCCGTCACGTGGGCGTTCGTCGGTTCCGTGCAGCGATGGCGCCGAGGAACGCCAGCGAGACGAGCGCGCGCTTCGGGCTGATGCTGAGCGCGACCGGGACGTCGTCAGCGTCGTCGGCGTCGTCGGCGTCAACGGAGTCCCCGCGCGTCGCCGTCGGTTCGCCGCCCGCGGCAGCAGTCTGGACGCCGGCACCCACCAGCAGGCAGACGGCGGCAGCGACCGCACAGAGACGCACAGCTCTGTCTGTGTCGATACCGTAGCGTTTCCAATACGTGGCCAAAAAAGTTATCCGTACACTCGTGTCGCCGAGCTAACTACTCGTCCGTCAGAGGACGGGATTCCGGGGTCTCCGCGGGGTTCGGCGCGTGGAGGAGTGGTTAGCAGGCTGTGACGATCGACGTGTCAGTCGAGTATGAGAACGTAACGCGTGAGCGAGCGGTGGACGCGGCGCTCGAAGCGCTCGGCGACCGTCCAGCCGGCGGCCCGCGCTTGCTCGCGCCAGTCGCGGTCGGCGACGAGCACGCAGCGGTCGGCGACGCGGCGGGCTTCCGCGAGCGCGCCGGCGACGAGGTCCGCGAGCTCGTGGGTCTCGACCTTCGACTGGCGGCCGTACGGCGCGTCGAAGACGACGGCGTCAGCGGCGCCGTCGCGGAGCGGGAGCCGGGTGGCGTCGGCGCGCGCGACGTCGAAGTCGGGGACGTACGCGGCGAGGTTCTCGCTGGCGCCGGCGACCATCTTCGACTGGGCGTCCGTGCCGAGGGGGCGGGCGCGAGCAGGCCGGCTTCGATGAGGACGCCGCCCGTACCGCACATCGGGTCGAGGACGACGTCGCCGGGGCGGACGCGGGCGAGGTTGCAGAGCGCGCGCGCCAGCAGCGGGTCCATGCTCCCCGGCTGGAAGAACGGCCGGTCGGTGGGCTTGCGCTCGCCGAAGTCACGGACGGACTCGGCGGCGAGCCACGCGAGGAAGCAGCGGTCAGCGGAGAACAGCGCGCGGAGTTCGTGGTCGGGGTCCTCGAGGTCCACGTCGAAGCCGGCGTCGACGAGGACGCCGCCGAGCTCGCGTTCGGCCTGCTGGGTGTCGACGGCGGTCGTGTTGCGGACGTTGCGGGCGCGCACCGCGACACTTCCCTCGCGGTCGACGTCGGCGGCTTCGAGTGCGTCGACGGCGGCTTCGATGTCGGCGTCGGTGGTGGCGACGTGAGCTCCGGCGCGGTGAGTGTACGCGAGGCCGCGGAGGCGCTCGCGGGAGAGGTCGCTGGCGAGCGCGACGCCGGGGGCGGGGACGCGGACGTCGCTGGCGGCGGCGCGGGCTTCGGCGGCGGCGAACTCGTCGTCGGCGCCGCCGAGTTCGAGGACGAACACGTGGCGACGTGGGCGCCGCCGGGCAATCAGCCTGCCGGCATCGAGGGGTACTTGAGGCGTTGTTCCCCGGACTACCAAGCTTTATAAACCTTAAATACGTGATTTAAACCGTACGATGACCGACCCCAAGGAAACCATCAATATTGAAAACGTGGTCGCCTCCACCGGCATCGGCCAGGAGCTCGACCTCCAGAGCGTCGCGATGGACCTGGAGGGGGCCGACTACGACCCTGAGCAGTTCCCCGGCCGTCGTCTACCGCACGCAGGACCCAAGAGCGCCGCGCTCATCTTCCGGTCCGGCAAAATCGTCTGACACCGGTCGCCAAGTCTAC
>NZ_WPCF01000169.1 GCF_009741975.1 Halobacterium sp. CBA1126
GCGTCGAGCGCTCCCGGTTCGTCTCCAAGTACGGCGCCGCCCCCCTCTACTGGTTCCACTTCGCCATCTCGCCAATCATCAAGCTCGGGGACGGCATCGCGAAGGGGACGCTGAAGCTGTTCGGCGTCGAGATGACCGGCGCGTGGCTCGAGACCGAGGAAGACGTCATCGAGAACCGCGCGCAGCTCCGGAACCGCCTGCAGGACGTCCTCCAGCGGGGCGACCTCTCCGAGGAGCGGCTCTCCGAGGTCGTCAACGCCCTCGACGTCGGCACCACCGCGGTCTCGGACGTGATGGTCGACGCCGACGACGTGGTCTACCTCTCGACGGCCGTCGACGTCGACGAGAACATTCACCGCCTGACGTCCTCGCCGCACACCCGCTACCCGCTGGTCGGCGACGACCCGACTGACTTCCGCGGCGTCGTCTACGTGCCCGCGGTCATCGACCACCTCGACGAGATTCGCGCCGGCGACGCGAGCTTCGAGGACGTCGCCGCGCCCCCGATGACGCTCACGGCCGACACCACCGTCAGCGACGCCATCGACCAGTTCCAGGCGGAGAACCAGGAGCTCGCGCTCGTCTTCGACGACGGCGAGGTCGTCGGGCTGCTCACCGCGACCGACGCCTTCGAGACCGTGATGGGGCAGCTCGAGGACCCGCTGGACCGCGAGCACGACAACTAGTTCGCTCGCAGGCGGGTCGCGGCGCTGCCGGCCGCCAAAACCACGAGGTAGACGCCGGCGAACGTCAGTGCGGCGTCTCTCAACAGGTCGGCGAGCCCGTATCGGTAGACCGCGTTCTCGCTGCGGAGGAAGTACAGCCAGCCGTTCAGGCCGGCGAGCGCGAGCGGGAGCCCGACCCACGCGAGCAGCGCCTCCCGCCACAGCGCCGCGCCGGCAGCCAGCGGGCTGGCTCCGTCGTCCTCGGCGTCGTCACTGGAGGGCGAACGTGACATGTCCGATCACTGACGGGGCGTCGACTAAACTATTCCGGGTCGCGGTCCGCCCGACTCCCGAGGTGCATCTCGCCGCGGGCGCGGATGACGCCGTCGACGTCGGCGTCCGGGTGGACGTGGACGTCCTGCCCGGAGACGTCGCCGAGGACGGTCGCACCGGCTGCGACGCGCACGTCGCCGTTCCGCGTCGTGACGTCGCCGTGAATCTTCGTCCCCGAGCCCACGGAGACGTCCTCCTGGGCGCGCAGGCTGCCGAAGATGTTGTTGTCCTCGCCGACCTCGACGCTGGTCGCGCGGATGTTCCCGTGGAGCCGGCAGTCGTCGCCGACCGTCGCGGGCGTGGAGACCCGCCACGCGTCGTCGGAGACGCTGCCCGAGCGCGGAATCGTCAGCGGCTGGGCGTCGCCGTCGGTCGCGAACTGGTCGACGAGCTCCTCGGCCTCCTCCTCCTCGCCGATCTGGAGGAGGTGGGTGAGGTAGACGACGAAGAACGTGATGGTGGGCATCGGGTTCCGGATGACGATCCAGCCGGAGGCCTCGAACCCCTCCTCGATGTCGACGTCGTCGCCGATGTCGAGGTCGCCGCCGACGACGAGCCGGCCGGTGATGTGGACGCGCTCGCCGAGGTAGGCGTCCTCGCTGGCGAGGACGTTCCCGTCGACGTCGCACCACATGTCGAGCCGGCAGTCGCCGTCGGCTTCGATGTCGCCGGCGAAGGAGACCCGCTCGCCGGCGACGACGCTGTGGCCGCGAACCCCGAGTTCGACCGTGGACTGGCCGCCGACCAGCACGTCGCCGTCCACCACGACGTCGTGTTCCTGTACGGTGGTGCCGTCGGGCACGACGAGTTCGTCTATCGGGTTCGGGCCGAGCACACCCGTCCAATCACCCCGCACGCCAATAAACCCCGCGAGAACGCACGCCAACCGTCGGACGGCGGGCTTTTGTCCGCCCGCCGCCTACGCCGGGGTATGACTACGCTCTCGTTCGAAGACGACGGCGTCGACGTCGTCTACGAAGGCACCGAGTTCCGGATGGAGCGCGAGCTCATCGAGGAGGCCACCGACAAGGAGTACCACGAGGTCACCGACCACGAGGTGCTCAAGCTCGTGGAGTCGAACCCCGCGCTCTCCGGTGAGCCGCGGCGCATCGGCGACATCGTCTGAGGCGAACTTTTAGGTCGGCGCGCGGCGACTACCGAGTATGACCGCGGCGCTCCCCGACTTCGAGCACCCCGCGTGGGTGACCGCGCTGGCGACGGTCGCGAGCTACGGGCTCGTCCTGCTCGCGATGACGGTCCTGCTGTTCGGCGTGCCGTACGCCGTCTTCTCGGCGCTGTAGCTCACGCCCGCGTCCGCAGGAGGCCGACAACCGGGACCAACAGCAGCGCGCCCGCGACGAACGGCGACCACGAGACGAAGACGTACGCGGCGGCGGCCAGCGGCGGGCCGACCGTGCGTCCCAGACTGCCGGCGCCTGCGTGACGCCGAACGCCGACCCCTGCGTCTCCGCGCCCGCCGACTCGGAGACGAGCGCCGCCAGCCCGACCGTAATCGCGCCGTTGCCGAACGACGCGAGCGCGCCGAACGCCAGCAGCGCCGCGAGACCGCCGGTCACCCACGCGGGGCCGGCGGCGAGCAGCGGGTCGGTGCCCGCGAGCGGGGAGGCCGCCAGCACCAGCAGCGCGGCGCACAGCGAGACGACGCCGGCCCGTACGACCCAGCGGGCGCCGTACCGGCGGGCGAGCGCGCCGACGAGGACGCCCTGATTCAGGACGCCGAGCGCGCCGATGTACGCGAGGAACAGCGCCGCCTCGGTGGCGCCGTAGCCGAAGACGTCGGCGACGAACGGGACGAACATCACGGTGACGCCGGCGAACGACAGCGACGTCAGGAAGAACGCGACGACCAGCGGGCGCAGGGTGGCGTCCGCGAGCGCGGCCCGGAACTGGGCGACGAACGACGTTCGCCCGGCCGAGCTGCGGGTCCGCGGCGGCTCCTCGAGGACGACCACGGCGGCGACCAGCGCGACGAAGGAGAACCCGGCTGCGGCGAAGCTCGGCAGCGAGAAGCGCGTGACGGGGACGAACGCGGGCAGCGCCGAGCGGACGGCGGTGACCACCGTCTCGTCCGCGAGGAGGCCGCCGACCGCGGGCCCGAAGACGAACCCGAGGCCGAACGCCGCGCCGACGAGCCCGAGCGCGCCGGCGCGGCGCTCGGGCGGCGTCACGTCCGCGATGTACGCCTGCGCGGCGGCGATGTTACCCCCGGCGGCGCCGGCGAGCAGC
>NZ_WPCF01000027.1 GCF_009741975.1 Halobacterium sp. CBA1126
GGGCGGTGGCGGCAGCGAAACCATCACGATAGCCGCGACGGTGCCCGAGTCCGGGCAGTTCTCCTCGCTCGGCGAAGCGTCAAGCGCGGGTACGAGCTCGGCGTCTCCATGATGGACGAACAGCTCGACCAGGACGTCGAGTTCATCGTGCAGGAGACGAGAGCGACCCCGAGGCCGTCCGGGCAGAACCTCAACCCCAGCATCACGAGCAACAACCAAGGACTCGACATGATCTGGGGAGGGCTTCTCCAGCCTCCTGGTGACCGCCGGCTCCGCGTACGCGGAGAGCCAAGGCATCCCGTTCCTCGGGGCGTTCTTCGCGTACGAGGGTCCCCACCGCAACGAGGGCTACGAGTGGACGTACTCGCCGTTCCCGAAGTCCCGGGACGTCGCCCGCTCGACCCGCGGGCTGCTCGAACTCATCCCCGAGGGCGAGCGCCCGACGAACGTCGGCCTCTGGGAGCCCAACAGCGGCTGGGGCGAGGAGCAGGCCGACTACTGGGAGGAGACGCTCTCGGACGCCGGCTACGACGTCGTCCTCCGGGAGACGTTCTCGCTGGGGAGCCAGGACTTCTCGACGCTCATCTCCCAGTCCGAGAGCGAGGACGTCGAGGTGCTGCTGTCGACGCCGACGCCGCCCGGCGGCATCACGGCGGTCAACCAGATGCAGTCGAACAACTGGGCGCCGGACGTCCTGAAGTTCGTCCGCGCCGCGGACCCGACGGCGTGGTGGTCCGCGCTCGGCGACACCGGCGCGTACGCCTGCATGTGTCCGGGCTGGGTGCCCGGCCTCACCGGCGGCGGCAACGAACAGCTCTGGAGCGCCTACGAGAGCGAGTACGGCCTCGAAGACGGAGAACTCATCCGCACGCCCGTCGGCGGCGCGTACAACGTCGCCCAGACCGCACTGCAGGCCATCGAGGGGGCGGACTCCGTGCAGCCGAGCGCCCTGCAAGAGACGCTGCGCTCGGAGACCTTCGAGACCGTCATCGGCTCGTTCGGCTTCGAGAACAACGGCCTGCCCGCCGAGGGCGACCTGACAGCGCCGACCGGGCAGTGGTGGGAGGGGAACCAGCACACCGTCTACCCCGAGACGGACGGCCGCGGCGCGATGGACTTCCAGTACCCCATCCCGGCGTGGAGCGAACGGTAATCTCTTAGCCCCCCACCTTCTCGGTACACACAACCACACATGGTAGCAACCGACCTACTCGTTCAGTCGCTGCTCAACGGCCTCCTCCTCGGCGGGATTTACGCCGTCGCCGCGCTCGGGCTCTCGCTCGTGTTCGGCATCATGGACATCGTCAATCTCGCCCACGGTCACATGCTGATGGTCGGGGCGTACGTCGCCATCGTCCTGTTCACGGCGCTCGGACTCACGCCCATCGTCGGGATGGTCGTCGCGTTCGCCGTCCTCTTCGTGCTCGGGATGGCGCTCCAGCGGTTCGTCCTCGAACCCGTCGTCGGCGAAGGTATGGAACAACCGATCATCGTCCTGTTCGGGCTGGCACTGATGCTCCAGAGCATCGGTCGCATCGTCGTCGGGAGCACCGCGCAGGCCACCGACATCAACATCCCCGGGGACGCCATCTCCATCGGCGCGGCGACGCTGTCGTTCCCCCGCGTCGTGACGTTCGTCCTCTCCATCGTGCTCATCCTCGGCACGTGGGCGTTCCTGAAGTACACGACCACCGGCCTCGCCATCCGCGCGACCGCACAGAACAGCTCCGCCGCCCAGTACATGGGCGTCGACACGGACAACATCTACGTGCTCACGCTCGGCATCGGCACCGGGCTCGCCGGCGCGGCCGGCGCGCTCCTCTCGATGCTGTTCCCGATCACGCCGTACGTCGGCTGGTCGTACCTGCTGAAGGCGTTCGCCGTGGTCGTCCTCGGCGGCGTCGGCAGCATCGCCGGCACGCTCGTCGGCGGCCTCATCCTCGGGGTCTCCGAGAACGTCGGCGTGCTCTACCTCGGCGGCGGCTTCCGGGACATCATCAGCTTCGGCATCTTCGTGCTGGTGTTGCTCGTGCGGCCACACGGCCTGTTCGGTAGCTCCGGAGGTGGTGAGTGATGGCGTCGATCACCGACACCTTCGGCGACCTCTTCGAGAACCGCCGCCGCACCGCACTGGCCGTCGTCGGCGTGCTCGCGCTCCTGGCCATCCCGTACTCGACGACGCCGTACGTCACCGACGTCGTCTTCACCGGCCTCGTGTTCGTGATGCTCGGCGTGTCGTGGAACCTCGTCGCGGGGTACGCCGGCCAGATTAGCCTCGGCCACCACGCCTTCTTCGGGGTGGGCGCGTTCGTCTCGGCGTGGCTGACCACGCCCGGGCGCGCCAACCTCCCCGAGGCGATCCAGTCGCCGGCACTGCTCGCCATCGCCGTCGGCACGCTCGTCGCGGGCCTGCTCGCGCTCACGCTCGGCCCGGTTCTGTTCCGGCTGAGCGGCCACTACTTCGCCATCGGGACGCTGGCGGTCGCAGCCATCGTCCAGCTCGTGTTGCTCGACCAGCGCCGGTTCTCCGGCGGCTCCACGGGCTACTACGTGCAGAACAGCCTCTCCGAGGACGTGTTCTTCGTGCTGATGGTGCTCGCGACCGTCGCGGTCATCCTCGTCACGTACGCCATCGTGAAGAGCCGCTCCGGGCTCGGGATGCGCGCCATCCACGACGACGAGGACGCCGCCAGCAGCCTCGGCGTGAACCCGCTGCGGTACAAGCTGCTCGCGTTCACCGTCGCGTCCGCGATGGCGGGACTCGCGGGCGGGTTCTACGCGCAGTTCTCGCTGTACATCAACCCCGACTCGACGCTCGGCGTCCCGTGGATGGTCGACACGCTCGTCGTCGTCGTCCTCGGCGGCATGGGGACGATGGCCGGGCCGATTCTCGGCGCGGGCCTGTTCCTGACGCTGGACACGGTACTGCGCGAGACGGCCGGCGAACTCGCCACGACCATCGAGGGTGCGCTCATCATCATCTTCGTCATCTTCGTGCCGGGCGGCCTCTACAAGCTGCTGAAGGACCGCTACGGCGACGACGAACCCAACGCCGCCGAAGCGCAGGCAGAACAGGCGGAGTAACGCCGCAGAACGCTCCGTACGCCTTCTTTCGTCGTTCGCGCCGCGAGAAACCGAGTAGTCGCGTCTACCCGCCGAGGTACGACGCCGCGACGCGCTCGTCCGTCGACAGCTCCTCGGCGCTCCCGGAGAGCGTGACCTCGCCGGACTCGAGGACGTAGCCGCGGTCCGCGATGCGGAGCGCGTTGTTGACGTCCTGTTCGACGAGCAGCACCGTCGTCCCCTCCTCGTTGATGCGCTCGATGGCGTCGAAGACGTCCTCGACCAGCACGGGCGCGAGCCCGAGGCTGGCCTCGTCGAGCAGGATGAGGTCCGGGTCGCTCATCAGCCCGCGACCGATGGCGAGCATCTGCTGTTCGCCGCCGGAGAGGGTCCCCGCCTTCTGCCCCTTCCGCTCCTCGAGGCGGGGGAAGACGTCGTAGACCCGCTCGAACTGCTCGCTCATCCCGTCGCGGTTCGTGTACGCGCCGAGCCGGAGGTTCTCGCGGACGGTGCTGTCCGAGAAGATCTCCCGGCCCTCGGGGATGTGCGTGACGCCCTTCGGCACGACCTCGTCCTGCTGGAGGTGGCCGATGGACTCCCCTCGGAACTCGATGTCGCCCTCGCTGGGCGTGAGCGGGCCGCAGATGGTCTTCAGGACGGTCGTCTTGCCGGCGCCGTTCGCGCCCAGCAGCGCCACCGTCTCGCCTTCCGTCACGGAGAAGCTGACGTCCCAGACGACCTGCACGTCGCCGTACGCCACGTCGATGCTGTCCACTTCGAGCAGGGTCATTAGGCCACCGTACACAACTCCCGCATAAAAGATTACCTCCGTCCGAGAGCCGTCCCGTCCCGCGGGCTACCGCAGGACGTGGGCGTCGTCGTAGTGCGTGCGGAACGCGAACCAGAGACCGTGGCGACCCGGAACCCGGTCGCGGGTGGCCTCGCCAGCGCGGAGTTCGTTGCGCGTAATCGTCCACGCCCTGCCCTCGCCGTCCACGAGCACGTCGCCGTCGCGCTCGACCGGGGTCGGCGGCGCCTCGTAGACCGCGACGTCGCCGGTGGCGTCCCTGACCGCGACGACCTCGCGGCCGTCGACCGTCCCGACCAGCGGGTCGTCGAACTCCTCGACCGGAATCGCCCAGACCTCGCTCGCGTCCTCGCCGACGAGCCCGTAGACGTCGGTCTTCTCGGGGAGTTCGCCGTCGGCCTTCGTGACGCCCGGCTGGACGACGTCCTCGTTGTTCCAGTAGTGCCGGAAGAACCCGACGTGGTCGTCGTAGTAGTCGTAGTCGTAGTCGTAGCCGGTCTCGGGGTCGAGTACGCGCGTCTCCGGGTACTCCGCGCGCCACTCGCCGAACGTGGTCTGGGTGACGGCGAGCTGGTCGAGCACGAGGTCGGGCTGCTCGGCGAGGTAGCGGCCGGCGGTCGGCACGCCGGCGTGCTGGTCCCACAGCGTCTCCGTCTCCTCGTCGTACATCACCTTGTTCCCGGACGCGAGCATCCCGGAGCTCCCGAACGTGAGCACGTCGTGGTCGCCGGCGTCGACTCTCCGGTCGTAGAGGATGGGCGCGTTGCAGAGCGTGCAGTACGTGAGGCTCACGGGAATCCCGTCGAGGGTGACGTTCAGGAGTTCGTGCGGGAACAGCACCTCCCGAGGGACGGCGTACCGGGTGCCGGCGAGTTCGAACCCGAAGACGGTGTCCTCGTCGTCGAGGTAGTCGGCGTCCCCGGCCGGGCGGAAGTCGGGGGCGTTCAGCGCCGCGAGGAACGACCGGTCGCAGTTCCCCCAGCGGATCTCCTGCAGGTCGAACTCGCGGGGTTCGGCGTCGAGCAGGCCGCCGACGGGCGGCAGGTAGGACTTGTAGAGGCGGAGCTTCCACTCGTCGAAGCCCTCCAGCGGCTCGATGTCCTGCTGGCTGTACCACGACTCCCACTCCACCCACGCGTGCTCGGAGTCGAAGTTCGGCGCCGCGAGCTCCGCGAGCGCGTCGCGGACGCCCGGCCACCGGACCTCGGGGAGGTCGAGGTACCGCGGCGGGTCGCGGCTCCGCAGCACCTCCGGGAACCCGAACTGCTCCCAGTCGTTCCCGATGGCGTCGATGACCAGTACTTCCAGCAGGTGCGGGACGACCCGTTCGTCGCCGTGTTCGGCGAGCGCTTCGACGGCCTCGGCGTGGGCGTCGGCGTCCCGAACGAGCAACTGCTCGACGGACTCTTCGAGCGATGGCGAATCGGTCGGCATGCTACAGCGTGCGCGAGCGACCGAGAAAAATGTGCGTGTCGGCGAGCTTACTCCTGGCCGCCCTTCGAGACGTGGACGTCCGCGAAGCGGAGGTCGCGCTCGGTGACGTCGACGACCATGCGGCCGACGTCCTCGATCTGGGCGTCGATGGTGTCGCCGTCGGAGAGCTCGCTGACGCCCTCGGGGGTGCCGGTCGTGATGACGTCGCCGGCCTCGACGGTGGCGCCCAGCGACGCGTACTCGACGACGTCAGCGCACGTGTACACCATGTCGCCGGTGTTCTCGTACTGCTTGCGGTCGCCGTTGAGCTCCAGTTCCATCTGGAGGTCCTGCGGGTCGTCGATCTCGTCGGCGGTGACGACGGCCGGGCCGATGACGGTGAACGTGTCGTAGGACTTCCGGTTCGAGCGGTCCTGGTCGCCGCGCACGGAGATGTCCAGGAGAATCGTGTACCCGAAGATGTGGTCCCACGCGTCCTCGGCGTCGACGTCTTTGACGTCGTCGCCCATCACGAACGCGAGTTCGATCTCGTGGTCGACGCGGCGGTCCGAGAACGGCAGTTCGACGCCGTGGTCGGGGCCGACGACGCTCGAGGGCGCCTTCAGGAAGTAGCCCTTGTCCTCGATGCTGAACCACTCCTCGGTGGTGATGTCCTTGTCCGAGATGGCCTCCTCGATGTGGTTCTCGTAGTTCAGCGGCGCCGCGATGACCTTCCCGGGGCGCTCGACGGGCGAGCCGAGTTCGACCTCGCTGCGGTCGTAGTCGGGCTCTTTGTCGGCGTACTCGCTGGCGTCGTAGTCGCCGTTGATGTACTCGACGAGCGGGTCGTCGGCGTCGATGCCGAGGCGGTCAGTGAGGTCGACGACGCCGTCGTCGTCAGTGAGCAAGCCCAGTCGGTCCTCGTTGAAGCGAACGAATCGCATGTGTCTCAGTGGGGCGACCACCCCCATAAATCATCTCGTTCGGGGACGGCCGACGCCGGGGGTTCGTTCCGCGCCCAGTTTCGCTGGCGATAATCGCGGTCAACGCTTATTACATAGAATCACAGAGGGGTGACTATCATGGCCTCACGACAGGACGAACGGGACGCCGCCGTCTCGCTGTACGACCCGCCGGACGACGCCGACGAAGTCGAACGCCTGCGCGACGAGCGGGACTTCTGGAAGCACCTCTTCGAGGACCTCACCGAGCGGTTCCCGGAGCCGACGCTGGTCGTCGACGACGAGGGGCGGGTCACGTACTGGAACCGCGAGCAGCAGGCGATTCAGGACACGCCCGCCGAGGAGGTCATCGGCGAGGTCGCTCACGACGTCATCGGCACCGAGGAGGTCACCGACACGCTCGCCGAGGAGGTCGTCCGGACCGAGGAAGCCGTCAACGAGGACCGCGTGCGCTCGGGCACGAACGAGGACGGCACCGAGTGGCACGTCAGCGCCGCCGCGCTGCCGCTGTACGACCCCGACGGCGAGGTCGTCGGCTCCTTCGAGATGGTGTCGCGGGTGACCGACCTCGTGGAGCAGCGGGCCGCCGTGAAGGACGCCCAGGAGCGCATCACGTCGGAGGTCGACGCGACCGTCGAAGAGCTGCTGGAGTCCTCGGAGGCGGTCGCCGACAACAGCCAGTTCATCGAGGAGACCGCCCGCGAGCAGGTGGAGTCGCTGGCGGAGGTGCGCAACGAGGTAGAGTCCCTGTCCGCGACCGTCGAGGAGATCGCCTCGCAGACCGACGAGGTCGACGAGCGCGCGGCGAACGTCGCGGAGAACGCGGCGGCGTCCGTCGACGCGACCGACGAGGCGCAGGCGCTGCTGGACGACGTGGAGGACGCCGCGACGGACCTCGACGAGACCGCCGTGGAGCTGGACGCGCAGGTCGAGGAAATCGAGTCCGTCGTGGACGTCATCAGCGACATCGTCTCCCAGATCAACCTCCTCGCGCTGAACGCGAACATCGAGGCCGCGCGGACGGAGGGGAACAACGACGGCTTCGCGGTCGTCGCGGACGAGATCAAGGAGCTCGCCGACCAGTCCAAGGAGGAGGTCGACGCCATCGAGTCCACCATCGAGCGCGTGACGGACATCGTCGAGGAGACCACGGACGGCGTCGAGCGGACGACGGCGGGCATCGAGCAGACCGTCGAGCGCGTGGAGACGATTCGGGAGCGCCAGAGCGAGATTCACGAGGCCGCCGAGGAGACCTCCACGGGGATGGCCGAGATCGCGGAGGCGACCGACGAGCAGGCGGTCAGCGCCGAGGAGGTCACGACGATGCTCAACGACGTCCTCGACAGCCTCCACGACGTCGTCGACGAGATCGGCGAGCTCGCCGACGAGAACGACGAGCAGACGCAGCTGGCGCGCAGCGTCCGCGAGCGCGTCCACGACGTCGAGGCCGAGCTCGAGGCGACCATCGACGACTAGAAGAAGCTCTCAGTTCGCGTGAGGTCGACGTCGCCGGCGACGTCCTCGCGGAAGTGCTCGGCGAGGTCCTCGACGCTCCAGCCGCCGGGTTGGACGCCGACGCGGTCCAGCGCGGGCTCGGAGAAGACGCCGACGCGGTCGCCGCCGGCGTACAGCGCGCAGCCGGTAACGTCCGCGGCGTGCTCGCTGGCGAGGAACGCGGCGAACGCGGCGACGCGCTCCGGAGGCATCTCCTCGCGCGTGTACGGCCGGTGTTCCTCGGGGACGGTCTCGGTCATCCGCGTGTAGGCGTTCGGGACGAGCGCGTTCACGCGGACGCCGTGGCGGTACATCTCCGAGGAGACGGACCGCGTCATCCCGAGGATGCCGGCTTTGGCGGCGGCGTAGTTCACCTGGCCGACGTTGCCGCGGGCGGAGTGCGCGCTCGCCGCGAGGTACGAGCGCTGGCGGTCGAAGCCGTCCTCGCCGGCGGCGTCCCGCCAGTGCTCGCAGGCCGCCTGCAGGAGCGTGAACTGGCCCGTGAGGTTCGTCTCCACGACGGCCTGCCAGTCCTCGGGGTCGAGTTTGTAGCTGAGGTCGTCCCGGAGGATGCCCGCGAAGTTGAGGACGGCGTCCACGCGGCCGTGCTCGTCGACGGTTTCGGTGACGAGGTCGTCGGCGTAGGCGAACTCCGTGAGATCGCCGGCGTGTGCGGTCGCGTCGCCGCCGTCGTCGCGGATGGATTCGGCGACCGACGCGGCGACTTCGGGGTCGCTGCCCTCGCCGTGGACGGAGGTTCCGAGGTCGTTGACGACGACGGTGGCGCCGCGGTCGGCGAGCGCTCGCGCGGTTGCTTCGCCGAGGCCGTTCCCGCCGCCGCCGACGATGCAGACCGTCTCGTCGAGGCCGGTCATGACGGCACCTCCGTCGTCGAGAGAGTGTCGCTGTCTGTCGATTCGCGGTGGATGGACGACTGGATGCGGTGGTGTCGCGGGCGCATACGTCGGGGTTCGACGAGCCGGCATGCAAAGCTTTGGGAGCGGGCTGGTCGCATCACTAGTTAACTAAAGTGGGCGTATCAGGAAACAGAGTAACCGACACTTTAAATATCGAGGTTAACTTCTATGTCGACGATGGGAGCAAGTGACATACAGAACGTGGCCGTGCTCGGCGCGGGGAGCATGGGTCACGGCATCGCGGAAATCGCGGCCATCGCAGGCTACGACGTCGTACTCCGCGACATCGAACGGGAGTACGTCGACGACGGCCTCGAACAGATAGAGTGGAGCCTCGGCAAACTCGAAGAGAAGGGTCGCATCGACGACAGCGCAGACGACGTGCGCGCCCGCATCGAGGGCGAAGTCGACCTCGAAGCGGCAACCGAGGACGCGGACCTCGTCGTCGAAGCGATTCCCGAAGACCTCGACCTCAAGAAGGACACGTTCGGCGAGGTCGACGAGTACGCCCCCGAGCACGCGATTCTCGCCTCGAACACCTCCGGGCTCAGCATCACCGACATCGGCGCGGCGACCGACCGACCCGAACAGGTCGTCGGCGCGCACTTCTTCAACCCGCCCGTGAAGATGGACCTCGTGGAGGTCGTCCACGGCGAGGAGACCAGCGAGGCGACCCTCGAAGCCATCCACGCGTTCGTCGACGACCTCGACAAGCGCGCCATCGACGTCAAACGCGACGTCCACGGCTTCATCGTGAACAACGTGATGCTACCGTTCATCGAGGAGGCCGCGTGGATGCTCTCCGGCGACGAGACGACGGTCCAGCAGGCCGACGCCGCGATGGTCTACCAGCGCGGCTACCCGATGGGGCCGTTCGAGCTCGCGGACTACACGGGCATCGACATCGCGTACCACTTCCGCGAGGACACCGACCTCGACTCCCCGCCGGCCATCGCGGAGAAGGTCGAGGCCGAGGACCTCGGGAAGAAGACCGGCCAGGGGTTCTACGACTGGGAGGCCGAGGGCCCGGACTACGAGCCCGACGACGGCGAGGGCTTCGACTGGCTGCGCGTGGAAGCCCGGATGGTCAACGAGGCCGCGAAGCTCGTCGGCGGCGAGGTCGCCACCCCGGGCGACGTGGACCTCGGGAGCCGTCTCGGCGCGCGCTTCCCCGAGGGCGTCTGCCGGCTCGGCGACCAGATCGGCCTCGACGCCGTCCTGGAGAAGCTCCAGACGCTCTACGAGGAAACGGGCTCGGAACGCTTCGCGCCCGCGGACTACCTCGTCGAACTCGTCAACGCCGGCCACACGGGCGTCGACGCCGGCCGCGGGTTCCACGACTACGCCGGCGACGGCCCCTACCAGTACATCAACAAGGAGCTGACCGACGAGGGCGTCCTCGAAGTCGAGTTCGACCGCCCCGAGCGGCTGAACGCGTTCTCCGAGACGATGTTCGGCGAGGTGAAGGAAGCCCTCGACAACGCCGACACCGACGAGGTGTCCTGCGTCGTCTTCTCCGGCGCGGGGCAGGCGTTCAGCTCCGGCGCGGACATCACGGGCTTCATGGCCTCCGAACCGACGGAGCTGATGGACGTCGACGAGACGATTCAGGCCGTCGACGAGTTCGAACGCCCGACGGTCGCCGCCATCGACGGCTTCTGTCTCGGCGCGGGCTTCGAGATCGCGCTCGCCTGCGACCTCCGGCTCGCCACCGAGGACTCCTCGCTGGGCGCGCCCGAGATCAACCTCGGGCTCATCCCGGGCGGCGGCGGCACCCAGCGGCTCACCCGCATCGTCGGCGAGGGCCGCGCGAAGGAGCTGGTCTTCCGCGGCGAGCAGATCTCCGCGGAGCGGGCCGCCGACTGGGGGCTGCTCAACCGCGCGGTGCCCGAGGACGAATTCGACGACACGGTCGAGGAGTTCGTCGACGACCTCGCAAACGGGCCGAAGACGGCGCTGAAGGTCGCCAAGCGCGTCATCGACGACGGACAGGACGCCAGCCTGCAGGCCGGCCTCGACTCCGAGAGCCAGGCGTTCGGGCTGCTGACGACGACCGACGACATGGTCGAGGGCGTCACGGCGTTCCGTGACGACCGCGACCCGGAGTTCGAGTGATGGTCCGGAACGCTGCAATCGTCGGCGGCGGGCACGCGGACTGGGGCAAGCGCGAGGCGACGTGGAAGGACCTCGCCCAAGAGGCCGGGAAAGCCACCTTCGACGACGTTGACGGGCTCGGCCCTGACGACGTGGAGGGCTTGTTCGTGGGCGCGGTCCAGCCCGAGCGGTTCGCGTTCCAGAGCCACGTCGCCCCGCTGGCGGCGGAGCTGCTGGGGGTGAACGCCTCGAAGATGATCGCCCGGACGGAGCTGGCGTGCGCGAGCGGGCAGGCCGCGCTGCGGTACGCGTGGCTCGCCATCGCCGCCGGCCAGCTCGACGTCGCGCTCGTGCTCGGCGTCGAGAAGATGAACCTCGGCGACGAGTACATGGGCGAGACGCAGGCGAGCATGACGAACGTGCTCGACCGCGAGTTCGACGGCGTCAACGGCCTGAACGCGCCGTCGTTCTTCTCGATGTACGCCCAGCGGCACATGCACGAGTACGACACCACCCGGGAGCAGCTCGCGCAGGTGAGCGTGAAGAACAAGCGCCACGCCGCGAACAACCCGTACGCGCAGTTCCAGCAGGACGTCGACGTCGACGACGTGCTGGACTCGTTCCCGGTCGCGCCGCCGCTGTGCCTGCTGGACTGCAGCGGCATCACCGACGGCGCCGCCGGCCTCCTGCTCGTCAGCGAGGAGAAAGCCCGCGAGCTCACTGACACCGCGGCCTACGTCACGGGCAGCGGGCAGTCCTGCATGGCGAGCAACTCCATCAACAACCTCCCGTCGATGTCCGCGTGGCCGCAGGCGACGCAGGCTGCCGAGGAGGCCTACGAGCAGGCCGGCATCGACGACCCGGTCGAGGAGCTGGACGTCGCGGAGGTCCACGACTGCTTCTCCATCAGCGAGATCATCGAGTACGAGGACCTCGGCTGGGTGGAGAAGGGCGAAGGCGGCCAGTTCATCGAGGACGGCCGCAGCGAACTCGACGGCGACATCGCCGTCAACCCCCGGGGTGGCCTGCTCGGCTGCGGCCACCCGCTCGGGGCGACCGGCGTCTCGCAGGCGCTGGAGGTGTACAAGCAGTTCACCGGCGAGGTCGAATCCGCCCGGCAGGTCCCGGACAGCCCGGAGACCGGCCTCATCCACAACCTCAGCGGGAGCGGCTCCGTGCACAGCGTGATGACCCTCGCGAGGGACCCACAATGACTGACACCGACGACGAGGTGCCACGGCGCACCGTCACGATTCCGGACCGCATCGAACTGCCGCGCCTGCTGGACTTCTACGACCTGCAGGACGCCGACCACACGCGCATCCACGAGTTCTACGACCGGCTCCGCGAGGGGTCGCTGTCCACCACGCAGTGCGCGGACTGCGGCGAGTTGCACTTCCCGCCCCGCGTGGTCTGCCCGGAGTGCACGAGCGACGACCTCGAGTACGTCTCGCTCCCGCACGAGGGGACGCTGCACGCGTTCTCGACGGTTCGCGGTAGCCCGATCGGGATGGACACGCCGTTCGGCACGGGGGTCGTAGACCTCGACGGCGTGGACGTCCAGTTGTCCGCGCGCATCGACGGCGCGGAGTACGACGACCTCGCCATCGGCGACCCGGTGTCGCTGGTGATCACGGAAATCGACGGGCCGACCGACCAGCAGCGGGTGTTTTACCGCTTCGAACCACAGGGTGACAACGAATGACGATGGACTACGAACTGACGATCACGACGTTCCTGGAGCGCGCCCGCGACCTCTTCGATCACAAGGAGATCGTGACCGCGCTCCCGGACGGCAGCACGCACCGCTACACGTACGGCGACGCGTACGAACGCATCAGCCAGCTCGCACACGCCCTCGACGACTACGGGATGGAGCCCGGCGAGCGCTCGGGCGTGATGGCGCTCAACCACTTCCGGCACTACGAGCTGTACTTCGGGCCGTCGTGCAGCGAGCGCTCCATCCACATGGTGAACCACCGGCTGCCCGAACACCACCTCGTCAAGATTATCAACGAGGCCGGGGACCGCCTGCTCTTCCTCGACCCGCAGTTCGTCGACACCATCGAACCCATCGCCGACGAACTCGACACCGTCGAGCAGTACGTCGTGCTCGGCGACGAGGACGCCATCCCGGAGACGAGCCTCGACCCCGTGACCGACTACGAGTCGTTCATCGCGGGCTACGACACCGACTACGACTGGCCGGACATCGACGAGGAGACCGAGAGCGCGCTCTGTTACACGTCCGGGACGACCGGCCTCCCGAAGGGCGTCCAGTACACCCACCGCGGGCAGTTCCTCCACACGATGATGCACAGCCACGTGGACGTCTTCGGCGTCAGCGAGTCCGACACGGTGATGCCGGTCGTGCCGATGTTCCACGTCAACGGCTGGGGATTCCCGTACACGACGACGTTCACGGGCGCGAACATCGTGTTGCCGAACCAGCACACCGACCCGGACGAACTCATCCCCATCATCCAGAACGAGGACGTGACCATCGCGGCCGCCGTCCCGACGGTGTGGATGGAGGTCGACCGCATCATCGAGGAGTCCGAGGACCTCGGCCCGGACGCACTGGAGACCCTCGACGACGTGCTCATCGGCGGGAGCTCGCCGCCGGAGTCGCTCATCCGGAAGTTCGACGAGGTGTACGAGGCGCCCATCGGGCAGGGCTACGGGATGACCGAAGCCTCCCCGCACCTCGCGAACACGCTGATGACGACCGAGGTCGAACAGCTCCCGGAGGACGAGCAGGACCGCCTCCGCATGAAGGCCGGCGTCCCCGCGCCCGGCGTGAAGGTCCGGCTGCGCGACGAGGACGGGAACCCGGTCCCCCACGACGGGGAGACGCCCGGCGAAGTGCAGGCGCGGGCGCCGTGGCTCGCGGGCGAGTACTACGAGCGCCCCGAGGCCACCGAGTCGTCGTGGACCGAGGACGGCTACTTCCGCAGCGGCGACGTCGCCACCATCGACGAGTACGGCTACATCGACGTCGTGGACCGCCTCGACGACGTCATCAAGAGCGGCGGCGAGTGGATCTCCAGCATCGAGCTGGAGAACGCGCTCATCGGCCACGACGGCGTCGAGGAAGCCTCCGTCATCGGTGTGCCCCACGAGAAGTGGCAGGAACGGCCCGTGGCGTACGTCGTGACGGACGGTGACGTGACCGTCGAGGACCTCCGCGAGCACCTGCTGGAGGAGTTCCCGAAGTGGTGGCTGCCGGACCGCTTCGAGTTCGTGGAAGAAGTGCCGAAGACGTCGACCGGGAAGTTCGACAAGATCGCGCTCACCGAGGAGTTCGAGGAGCGGTACGGGTCGCTGCCCGTCGACGAGTAGTCACGGCGTCTTCCCGTTCTCGGGGTCGAGGTTGTCGAAGAGGTCCGGGCTGGCCCCGAACTCGAGGACGTTCGTCATCACCGACGAGCGAACGTTCAGCACGGTCTTGCCGTGGTTCTTGTAGAACTCGTGGAGCCAGCGCTCGCCGACCTCCCGGGTGGGGAACAGCATGATGGACTTCCACTGGTACTCGCCGTCCGAGAGGAAGTACATCAGCGTGTGCTCGGAGTCCCGGATGTGCTCCATCGTCTCCCGCCACTCGTCGGCGAAGTACTCGGGGTTGAACTTGAACTCGAACAGCTCGAAGACGAAGTACTCCTCGTTGGGGACGATGGCCTCCCGGAACACGCCGGCCTCGCGCATGTTCCGGATGGACTCGTTGACCGTGACGTAGGAGACGTCGATGTCGTACTCGTCCTCGAGGATGTCCGCGAGGTCCCGCGAGGAGACGCCGGGGTCCTTGGCGAGCTCCCGGAGGATGACCACGTCGCGGTCCTTGAAGTCGTACGCCGGTGTGTCGTTGGCCATGCCGTACTCTTGCGAGGAGCAGGTGTTAAGCGTTCGTGGTTTCACCGAGTAGACTGCCCACGGAGCCGGTGTTACCGTGCCCAGTCGGCGAGCACGGAGGTGGCGTACGCCGCGCGCTCCGGCGCGTCGAAGGTGACGACGCCGACGTCCTCCATGCGCTCGCGGTCCGGCGTGAGCGCCTCGTCCGGGCCGGCGACGGTGAACACGATCGGCTTGTCGAGGTCCTCGGCGAGCGTCTCGAGCTCCTCGACCGGGTAGCCCAGCGAGTGCTCGAAGATCTCGTAGACGAGGACGATGTCGACGTTGTCGTCGCGGGCGACCGCGTCGACGACCTCGCCGAACTGCGGCATCGGGCGGCCGGTGTCGACGGGGTTCTCGTCGTACGTGAACCCGGGGAGGATGTCGTCGACGCGCTCGCGGGACTCGCCGGTCAGTTCGGGGAACTCGACGCCGCGCTCGTCGAGGTAGTCGGCCAGCATGATGCCGGGGCCGGCCTGCGCGGTGACGAGGCCGACGTTCGGGCCGTCGGGCTCCGGCGCCGACGCGAGCACGCGGCTCGCGTCCAGCAGCTCCGTCAGCGAGTCGGCGACAACGCCGCCGGCGCCCGTGATCGCCTCCTTGTAGTACTCGTAGTCCTGGAACGGCGCGGCGGTGTGCGCGCCGACGAACTCCTCCATCCGGTTGCCGGACTTCAGCGCCACGACCGGCGTCTCCGACTCGCGGACGGCGTCGACGACTGCTTCGTGGTGTTCAGTGCCCTCGACGTGGAGCGCCATCGCCTCCACCTCGGGGTCGTCGTCGAGGACCGGAATCACGTCGTGGAAGTCGGTGTTCACGCGGTTCCCGAGCCCGTACATCCCGGCGACGCCGTAGCCCTCGCGGTCCAGCTGGAAGGTCGCGGTCACGCCGACGCCGCCGCTCTGTGCGACGACCGCGACGTCGCCCTGCTCGATCTCGTCGAAGCCGGGGACGAAGGAGCTGAACACGTTCCGGTGGGGGACGATGTGACCCGCCGTGTTCGGCCCGAGAATCGTGATGTCGTACTCCTCGGCGGTCTGCCGGACTCGCGCCTGGAGCTGTTCGCCGTCCTCGCCGGCTTCAGCGAACCCGCCGGCGAAGACGACGGCGGCGCCGACGCCGGCCTCGCCGCAGTCCTCGAGCACGTCCGGGGTCGCACCGGCGGGGACACAGCAGAGCGCGAGGTCCGCGTCGACGTCCGTGACGGAGTCGACGAACTCGTAGCCGTACACCGTCCCCTCGCCGGAGGGGTTGACGGGGTAGACGTCGCCGTCGAACTCTTTGGCGTTCGCCATCGCGTCGTTACCGAGCTTGCCCGGCGTCGCGGACGCCCCGATGACTGCGATGGAGTCGGGGTCGACCGCGTCGGAGAGACTCATACACACACGTGCGGTCAGACCTCGAATATACATTTCGGAACCGCGAGGCGCGTCGGGCGTGAAACTGGTCGCAAAAAACACAGCGCGGCCCGTTTTCGCGTCCGCGGTCAGGCGTCGTGACCCTGTCCCTTCTGCCCGGTCAGTTCCTCGGGGACGAGCCGGTAGCGCGGCTGGTCGGTGATGGGTTCGCCGTGCGGGAAGAGGCTCGCGAACTGCGCGTTCTCGAACATCGTGTCGGTGGCGTCGTCGCTGGCTTCTTCGGACACTTCCTCGATGGGGCCGCGCGCGACGACGCTGCGCCAGTGGTGTTCGTCGTCGTACTCGTACGTGGAGAACGTCGCGGTCTCCGTGGCGGCGGCGTAGTCGAGTTTCTCGCTGTCCTCCCCGAACTGGAGGAGGATGAAGTACAGCGCGTCGCCGTCGTAGCCGAACGAGATCGGCGTGCCGTAGGCGACGTCCCCGCTGGCCAGCGAGAGCACGCCGATGCCGCGCTCGCGGAGGAACGCCTCGCGTTCGGTCTCGTCCATGGCGACGCCACGCAGGGGTCGGTCGGTCGCATCTGGTGCGTCCATACGAACACGTTAGGGGACCGGCACGGAGAAAGTCGGTGCGAACATGTTCGCAAAGAGCGGTCGAATCGTGTGCTGGTCACTAATGGTGCGTCTCATCGAGCAGGGAAACATCTATACCCCAGTTCTGCGTGGGTTGTAATACGATGAGCGGCTCAGCAGCCACAGAAGACGTGCCCGTCGTCGTCGCCGGCGCGGGGCCGACCGGCATGACGACGGCGCTCGCGTTGCACGCCAGAGGCGTCGACGTCACCATCCTCGAAGCCGACCCGAAGGACCGGGACCGACCCGGCAGCCGGGCTATCTACGTCCACAAGGACACGCTCCGGACGCTGGAGAACGCCTCGCCCGGCCTCGGCCACCGGCTGGTCGACAACGGCATGATCTGGTCGACGCGGCGGACGCTGTTCCGCGGCGACGAGGTGTTCGAACGCACCTACCCCGACCCCGGCGGCGACGGCGACCTCCCGCACTTCACCAGCATCCCGCAGGTCTGGACGGAGGAGTACATGCTCGACGCCGTCGAAGACGCCGGCATCGACGTCCACTGGGGCGACGGCGTGGAGACCGTCGAGGCCGACGCTGACGGCGTCCGCGTCGAGACCGAGAGCGGCGAGGAGTACCGCGCCGCCTACGCCGTCGGCGCGGACGGCGCCGGCTCCACGGTGCGCAAGGAGATCGGCGGCGAGTTCGACGGCACCGAGTCCGCGAACTCCTTCATCATCGCCGACGTCGACGAGTTCGACGACGAGGACGACCAGCTGTTCCAGGAGCGCGTGTTCCACTACGACCACCCGCGCGTGGACGGCCGGAACGTCCTGCTCGTCCCGTTCCAGGGCGGCTGGCGGGTCGACATCCAGTGCAAGGAGGACGACGACCCCCAGCGGATGACCGAGGACGAGGAGATCGCCGAGCTGGTCGCGAAGACGCTCGGGGAGGACTACCGGGACCGCGTCGAGTGGGTCTCCCAGTACAAGTTCAAGCAGGTCATCGCCGACCGGATGGTCGACGACCACAACCGCGTGCTGCTCGCGGGCGAGGCCGGCCACCTGTTCGCGCCGTTCGGCGCGCGCGGGATGAACTCCGGCGTCGCCGACGCGGAGGCCGCCGCCAGCGCCATCGCGGTCGCGCTGAACGCGGACGTCGAGGCGGCGCGCGCCGCCGAGATCACGGAGTACGGCATCACGCGCCTGAAGGCCGCCGAGTACAACAAGAACGCCGCCGGGCAGGCCCTCGAGTACCTGCAGGGCGACAGCTACGTCACGCGGGCGAAGAAGTGGCTCGCGGCGAAGGCCGCGCCGTACTACGAGCCCGCCGGCGAGTGGCTCGACGACGCACCGTACGGGCCGCACGGCGGCCCGCCGGTGACCATCGGCCAGTACTGAGCGCGAACTGAGGCACAGTCGGTCTCTCTCGCTTCTCTCCGTTCTCGACGCTGGACAGCGCGCGCTTCGCGACAGTTCACGACCAGCACACGCAGTCACCGACGACTTCCGAGATGGCCGTCTAGGCCACTATCGGCTTCTCTACTGCTGTATTCTTTCTCATCGAACAGTCCGCCGGTGACTGGCGAACACCTCCGGGGACCGCAGGGCCGTGCACGCTGCCAGCCACCGTGTACGAGTCCGCCTGCTCCGGGATGTCACCGCCGCTCGCCCGAGGTTCGAGGCGTCGGCCCCACGACAGCATTTATAAGTCTCTCAGAGCCGTTCGTCCACACCGAACAGAGATTCTGTTTCGAGAGTAGGCGAATCTCTACGCCGCAGAGCAGTGGAGAACGAGTTTGAGCAACGCATTCGAATCAGTCGCTACAGGAAGGTGAGAGCCGGTCGAACGGTGATCCGCCCGGGCCAACTAGGCCGAGCCCACTCTGGCGTGGGCGGCGTTCGCAAACGACCTGCGAGACCGGGTATTGGAGTGGTCCCGGTCCCGCCGCGTCGAGAGACCCATACTAAATTCGATTATTAGAGTTGCGAATCGAATTGGGGAGCGTCTAGAATCCCGTTCCCCCACACCGAACGACACTAGCTGTAATTCCTGGAGGGATATCGGCCGCACAGGTGCCGCCGAGACGGCACCGAGAGCCACGAGTGTAATCCCACCGGCGGGAGTGCGTGCGGATAGTTCGAGCGTTCCCCGCAGTCGCCGAGACAGGAGCCGCCGGGGACAGACCGGAGAATCGACGCGAGGAGCCGCTCAGCGGCCCCTGTAAATAACAACGGTACTCCTGTTATTCACTCACTGCTCCTCGCAGTTGCAGCCGTCGCCGGCGAGCAACTCGGCGATCCCGTACTGGGTGTCACACTCCGTGCAGAGGACGCGCACGTCGACCATCACGCGGAACTCCCCGAGCGTCAGTTTGGACGTGCGGCGGAGCTGGTCGAGTTTCGTCTCCGTGACCGAGACGAGCCGCCCGCGGAGCTTCTGAACGGCGTCCGCGACGGTCTCGAGTCGGTCGCCGGTGTCCCGCTCGTACTCGGCCCCGCGGTACTCCTGCAGGTAGCTCCGGACGGCCTGATAGGTCACGACGTCGCCCGCGAGGTCCTCGACGTCGATACCCTCGCGTTCGAGGCGCCGGCGGAGCTGCGTCTGCTCGGCAGCCCCGCCGCCGTCGCCGGTCAGCAGCCGAACGACGTCCCCGACCTCCGCCTCCGACGGGTGGAGGCCGGCCTCGTAGAGCCGCTCCCGGACGAGTTCGCGGTTGAAGTGCTCCGCGAGGTCCCGCAGGCTCCAGTGGTCGTCGCCCGTCGCCGTCCAGCGCGCCTCCAGTTCGGCACCGACGCCGTCGAGGTCGTGCTCGTCGACCAGCCGCGCGACCTTGCTCTGGCGGCCGGCAGTGTCGTGCTCTGCGTCGCCCATAGGGGCAGTACGCGAACCCGGACGGTTATACTTACCCCTATCCGCGACCGGCTGGGACGCCGAACTCGACCACGCGGGCTCGCGTCGACCCCTGGCATCCCCGGACGTCCTAGTCGGGCCGTGGAGAGCAGACTGCGAGCCGGCGGGACTTTCCTATACGATAACAGAGACGTACGGATTCGTATATAGTTCTCGATACTTTTGATGAGGGGCACACTACAAGTTCGATAATCGGCAGTTAGTGCGGGAAGATATACACTCAATTCACGAAGTAGACTCTCCTTTTCGTCGCTCGTTCTCAATATACGTCGGATATACCACGTATCGTCATTTGAGTATTGGGGGTTCGGTGATTCGTCCACCACCTATCTAAAGTCGGTATTCAGCGGCTATTCCAGGTTCTCTTCGTGTTTCTTCCCGGCCGACGAACACGGGACAGTACACACGGCTTCGGGAAGTACCATATCGCGAACTATCCCAATTATCTATGTATTACCGGCGTTCGGAACGCCGAGGGAGCCGATCGGCGCCGAGCGCAGCCCACAGTGAGAGACGGTATCGGTGACCGTGGCGAACCGCACCTATAAGCGGCCGCCGTTCGAACCCCTGGGACGAACATGATGCGCCACGACGTCGCCATCGTCGGCGGCGGCTGCGTCGGGCTGTCGGTCGCGAAGCACCTCGCGGAGCGGACCGACCTCGACGTCGCCGTCCTGGAGAAAGAACACCACCTCGCGGCCCACCAGAGCGGCCGGAACTCCGGCGTCCTCCACCCGGGGTTCAACTACCCGCCGGACTCGAAGAAGGCGCGGTTCGCCACCGAGGGGACCAGCCGGATGAAGGAGTACTGCGCCGAGCACGGCGTGCCGTGCGACGAGCTAGGCGTGCTCGTGGTCGCGAAAGACGACGCCGAGGAGGAGCGCCTCGAGACGCTCGCCGAGCAGGCGGAGGCCAACGGCGTCGAGTACGAACTCCTGCGGTCGGAGGCCGAAATCCACGAGCACGAACCGTACGCCGAGGGGCAGGCCGCGCTGTACGCGCCCGAGGCGGCGTCCGTGGACTCCCAGCAGTACGTGTACGCGCTCGCCAGCGAGGTGCGAGACGAGGGCGTCGACGTCTACACGGGCTACGAGGTCACCCGCGTCGAGGAGACGGCCGACGGCTACCACCTCGCGACGTCGAACGGCCACTTCGAGGTGCCGTACCTCGTGAACGCGGCGGGGCTGCACGCGGACGAGCTCGCCCACCAGGTCGGCGTGGGCGAGCAGTACCAGGTCGTCCCGTTCCGCGGCGAGTACTACGAGGTCCGCCCGGAGCGCGCGGAGCTGTGCCAGACGATGATCTACCCGACGCCGAACCCGGAGCTCCCGTTCCTCGGCGTCCACTACACGCGCCGGACGGACGGGAAGGTCATCGTCGGGCCGAACGCCGTGCTCGCGTTCGGCCGCGAGGCCTACGACAACACCGACGTCGACCTGCGGGACCTCTACGAGACGCTGACCTACGAGGGGTTCCGGAAGCTGCTGTCCTCGAAGCTGATGGTGAAAGTGGCGTGGGACGAGCTGAACAAGTCCTACCGGAAGGAGAAGTTCACCGAGGCGTCCCAGCGGCTCGTCCCGGACGTCCGGGCGGCGGACCTCCAGCAGAGCTACGCGGGCATCCGCGCCCAGCTCGTCAGCGACGACGGCGAACTCGTCAAGGACCCGCTGTTCGTCGAGCGCGAGGACGCCGTCCACATCCTGAACGCCGTCTCCCCCGGACTCACGTCGTCGCTGCCGTTCGGCGAACACATCGCCGGAAAGCTCGCGGAGAAAGTCTAGGGAGTTAGGTCCCCTGCCGACGTGCGAGCGGTATGGAGACGTCCGAGAATCTGACTGTCGGCTCGTGGGACGACCCGTTCCTCGTGGAGGAAGCCTACGAGGGCATCGAGCGCCGCGTCCTGTGTTTCGACGACGAGACGATGCAGGTCCACTACACCGTCGACGAGGGCGCAGTGTTCCCCGAGCACAGCCACGAGGAGACACGCCAGACCGTGTACGTCGTCAGCGGGGCGGTGGAGCTGTTCGGCGACCACGAGACGGTCCTGGAGGCGGGCGACTCGTTCATCGTCGGCCCGGGCGTCCGGCACGGCGTGCGCGGCGTCGCCGACCAGTCCGAGCTACTGGACACGTTCACGCCGCGCATCGAGTCGTACGCGAGACAGTAACCACCCGCCGGGGGCCGGCCCGCGACCCGACGCTTTATTAGCGCAGCGCTGGAACTGCTACCACGACGAGCGACGACCCGACCGCGGAGCGGACTGCGCTCCGGCGCCCCTGTCGCCACTCACAGACTATGCACGCCCTCAGGAACCGCGGCCGACGGGCGGCCGCCACAGACGGCTGTATCGCGTCGAACGACCGACCTCGGCGCCGGGACGAACGGGGACAGCGATGACGCCGGGTCCCGCCGACCAGCCGATAGAGCAGCGACTCAACGGCGACGTGCCGGTGGTCGGTGCGGCCGAGGCCGCCGCGGCCATCGACGCGGACGCGACGGTGCTGACGAGCGGGTTCGGGAGCGTCGGCTACCCGAAGGCGATTCCGCTCGCGCTCGCGGACGACGACCGCGACCTCTCGCTGACCGTCGTCCACAGCGGGAACGTCGGCGACGAGATCGACGTCGACCTCGTGGAGGCCGGCGCCATCGAGCGGCGGTTCTCCTACCAGTCCTCGCGGGTCGCCCGCGAGGCGACGAACCACCGGGAGATCGCGTTCAGCGACCGGAACGCCTCCTCCATCGGCGACGAGGTACAGCACGGCGGTCTCGTCGACCCGGACGTGGCGGTCGTGGAGGCGGTCGCGGTCGGCGAGGACTGGTTCGTGCCGTCGACGTCGCTCGGACAGGTGCCGGCGTTCGTCGAGGCCGCCGACCGGCTGTACGTGGAGCTGAACCGCCGGCAGCCGCTCGAACTGCAGGCGCTCCACGACGTCTACCGGCCGGACGCGCCGCCGAACCGGCGGCCGGTGCCGCTCACCGGTCCCGGCGAGCGCATCGGCACGGCACACGTCGACTTCGACCCCGGGAAGCTCGCGGGCGTCGTCGAGACGGACGCCGCGGACTCGACGTACACGTTCCGCGACCCGACGGACGACGACCTCGCCATCGCGGAGAACCTCGGGGAGTTCCTCGACGCGGAGATGGAGCGCTCGCCCGTCTTCGAGGACGCGGTCCACCTCCAGTTCGGCGTCGGCTCGCTCGGCAACGCGCTGATGGGCGAGCTGAAGGAGCTGGACTTCGGCGGCCGGGACGTCGTCTACTTCGGCGAGCTCATCCAGGACGGGCTGCTGGACATGCTCGACGACGGCCAACTGGAGTGCGCCAGCGCCACCTCGATGGCGCTCACCGACGAGGGCCAGCAGCGGCTCTTCGAGGACGTCGAGCGGTACGCCGAGGACGTCGTGCTCCGGCCGGCGGACGTCTCGAACCACCCGGGCGTCATCGACCAGTTCGGCGTGGTCGGCGTGAACAGCGCCATCGAGGTCGACATCTACGGGAACGTCAACTCGACGCACGTCGGCGGCAAGCGGATGATAAACGGCGTCGGCGGCTCCGCGGACTTCAACCGGAACTCGCTGGTGACGGTCTGCGCGCTCCCGTCGACGCTGAACGACGGCGCGGTCTCCCGAATCGTCCCGATGGCGTTCCACGTCGACCACACCGAACACGACGTCGACGTCTTCGTCACCGAGCAGGGCGTCGCGGACGTCCGCGGGCTCTCCCCCGTCGAACGCGCCGAGCGCATCATCGAGCACTGCGCGCACCCGGACTTCGCGCCCGAGCTGCGGTCGTACCTCGAGGACGTCAGCGAGCAGGACAACCACATCCCCCACGACGTCCAGCGCGCCGCCGAGTGGCACGAGTAGCGCCGCTCGCGGGACACAGTTCTGCAGCCAAAAAGCGGTGAGACAGCGGTAGTCCCGGGAGCGGGACGGGGCGGCGCTTAGAAGCTGACGCCGCCGCCGAAGAAGTAGAGGTACACCCACCAGACGTAGCCGACGGCGAGCGCGATGGCCGTCAGCACCTCCAGAACGCGCACGTAGGTGTTCCCGTAGGTCCTGCGGAAGTTCTGGATTCGCTCGATCTGCCGCCAGACCGGGTCCAGCGGCTCCGGGACGACCTCGTCGAGGCCGCCCACGTCGGACGTGTCCACCTGGTCCTCGGGGGCTTCGTCGTTCGAACTCATTGTTTCACCTCCTCGGTGAACGGGAGGTCGAGACCACGCATCATCACCTTCTCCCCGACGAAGACGGCGACGAAGACGGCGATGCCCGCGACCTTCACGAGCAGCATCGGGTAGGTCATGACGAGGACGCCGAGCACGGTGAGTCCCGCGCGGAGCAGGACGATGCGGCCGATGGACATCTCGAACGGGTAGTTCAGGCCGTAGATGATGGCGATGGCGCCCAGCATGACGAGCAGGCCGAGGAACAGCGAGTACGCGCTCGGCGCCATCGAAATCAGCCCGGGGTTGTAGACGAACGCCACGGGCAGGACGAACAGCGGCGCGGCGATCTTCAGCGCGGCGCCGCAGGTCCGCCAGAAGTTCGCCTTCGCGATGCCCGCCGCGACGACGGCCGCCGTCGCGACTGGCGGTGTGATCCCCGCCAAGATGGCCGCGTAGAACATCGTGTAGTGGGCGGTGATCTCCACGACGCCGAACTCGGAGACGAACGTCGGGACGATGAGGATGGCGACGATGACGTACGCCGCGACCGTCGGCATCCCGACGCCCATCACGATGGCGACGGCCATGCCGAGCAGCACCGCGAACAGCAGCACGCCGCCGGAGAGGTTGATCATCAGCAGCGCGATCTTCGCGGGCACGCCGGTCGTCGAGAACAGGTTCACGACGCCGCTGATGACCACCAGGATGATGGCGATGGGCGCGAGGATGATGGCGCCCCGGCGGAAGCCGTGAATCGTGTTCTTGACCTGCGTGACGAGCTCCGCGAGCGGCTGGAACCGGAGGACGCGGCGCGTGAACGCCTCGACGCGGTCGCGGAACGGACCGAGGAGGCCGCCCGAGGACTGCGACGCCCGGGACTGCTCGCGTTCGGCGGTCCACGACCCGCTACCCATGCACTCGACGATGCGCTGGACGGTCGGCGTGGTGATGCCGGTGATGATCATCGCGAACACGGTGTACATCGCGGACGTCATCACCGTGTACTGGGCGATACCGAGGTAGTAGATGAGGACGCCGAACGGGACGCCGAACCGGAACGCTTCGGTGATCTTCTCGTTGCGCGAGAGCGGTTCGTCGAAGAACTCCGAGAACTCCATGTCCTGGTCGCTGGAGTCGCTGATCGCGGTGTAGTGGACCGCGATGGCGATAGAGGCCACCAGAATCGCCGCGGGGATGAGCCCGGCGACGACGATGTTGAGGTACGCGACGCCGAGGTACGACGCCATCACGAACGCGGACGCGCCCATGACCGGCGGGAGCACCTGTCCCGAGGTGGAGGCGACGGCCTCGATGCCGGCCGCGCGGTGACCGGACATCCCGCTCTCCTTCATCGTCGGAATCGTGAACGACCCCGTCATGGCGGCGTTCGCGGTGTACGAGCCGTTGATAGAGCCGATGACCGCCGAGGAGAGCACGGCCGTCTGTGCGACGCCCGAGCGGATGCGGCCGGCCGCGACGATGGCGATGCGGAGGATGAGGTCGAACGCGCCGTACGCGAACAGCAGGCCGGCGTACAGGAGGAACGGCGCGATCCACGACGCGGTCAGCTGCGTGAGCGAGCCGTAGAACCCGTAGAGGTCCGTGACGGTCGCCTGCAGCAGGGTCTCCTGAGTCATCCCCGCGTGCCCGAGGACGCCGGGGACGGCGTCGCCGAACACGGCGTACAGCATCACGCCGATGACGAGGAACAGGAAGAGGTTCCCGAACTCCCGCCACGTGAGGTACAGCAGGGAGATGATGATGAGCCGCGCGAGCATGTACTCGTGCTCGGTCGCGAACCCCTGCCGCAGGAGGTAGACGGTCTCGAAGTTCAGGAAGAAGTAGAACGATGCCGTGATGAGGACGCCGGCGGCGGGCAGCAGTACGAGGGCGTCTATCCGGCTGCCTTCTTCGAGTGATTCGCGGGTTTCGTTCAGTGCGTACACCGTCATGATGCCGCCCACGAAGAGGACGCCATACTTGACGGGCGACCACTGCTGGGTCGATGCCCACCAGAGGACGACGGCCCAGAAGAGGACTGCGGCGAGCGTGACGCTGAGGTCGAGGCCGCGCAGTACCCCCGTAGGGCCGGTGTCTTGTTCGGTTTCTGTTGCCATGTATGAGTGTGGTTTGCGTGCGGTAAAATATTGATTTGGGTCCGACTCTCGGAGTGGGGACTACGCCGAGCGGCCTACGTCAGGCCGTCTCCCCTTCTTCGAGGCTGTCGTCCCAGGCGTCGTTGTCCTTGTAGTACTGGACGGCGCCGGGGTGGACGGGGATGCGCTCCTGTGCGTAGGCGAGCATCTCCTCGGCGGAGTCGTAGTCGTTGAACTGCGCCTCGCCCTCGTTGACGAGGTCGTTGTGCTCGTGGACGACGCGGCAGAGTTCGTAGACCGCGTCCGGGTTGGCCTCGGGGTTGAACGTGTAGTTGACCTGGAGGTCCCACGTGAACACTTCGTCGGTGCCGATGTCCGTCCCCGCGATCTGCCAGTCCTCGTAGTCAGTCCGCGTGGTCCCGGCGCCGGAGTACGACTCCGCGGACTCGATGAGCGCGTCCGTCGGTTCGACGTAGTGGAGGTCGACCCGGGAGGCCATCTCCTGCACGAAGCCGGTGTATCGCACGCCCGGCGTCCCGTAGGCGATGGATGCGTCGATGGTGCCTTCCTCCATCGCACCGGGCGCGTCGCCGACGCCCATGTTCTCGATGGTCATCTCCTCGTAGACGTCCGCCGTCGGGTCCTGCGACCAGACGTCGAGCGTCGTCGCGCGCGTCGAGTACCCCGGCTCCGCGGGGTAGACGTTCGCGCCGGCGAGGTCGTCGAACGTCTCGATGCCGGTCCCGTCGCGGGCGACCACGTAGATGCTGTACGGGAACGCGCCGAACCCGTACTGCGGGATGCGGTCGACGGGCTGCTCGGCGAACCGACCGCGGCCGTCGAGGGCCTTGTTGAGGGAGTTGTTGTCTGTGATGCCGGCGTTGAACTGGTTCTGGGCCATCCGGTAGATGGTCCCGATGTACCCCGGACTCTCGATGGTCGAGTAGTCGAGGATGTCGCTCGCCTGGCTGACCGCGCGCTCGACGGCGAGTCCGACGTCCTGGGTGCCACCCGCGGACGTACCGACGCGCAGCGAGAGGTTCTGCTCTCCCCCGTCGCCGTTGCCGCCGTCGTCGGCGGTTCCGTCGCCGCCGTTGCCGCCGTTGCCGCCGTCGTCGGTGGTTCCGCCGCCGTCACCGTCGCCGCCCATACAGCCGGCGAGTCCCGCGATACCTGCCGCAGCTGTTCCGTACAGGAACTTCCGTCGCTTCATGTTGTCTTCCACCATGTTCATCCATGACAAACAGTCCGGCCTTTAACAATCTATCTGTTTGTTTCGCCCCTGTTGACGTGAAACGTGAGGTCCTGACAGCCTCTCGTCCGATTCGACGCTCCGCGAAAGTCGGCCGACGACACCGCGACCGGACGCGTCGCTGGCAACACGACGGCTTGTGGAGCGTCGCGGAGACCACGGTCCCGGCCGAGCCACGCGAACTCGTCGAATGCCATCTCGACGGTCACCGCTCCCGGTACCGACGCTGGTCGACCGAAGGGCACGGCACCGCTACCGTCGCGAACGAAAAATCCTCGCTGCGAGGCGTCAGCGAGTGACTGGCGCCTCGGCGACGCCGACGGACTCCACGACAGCGCGGACGTCGTCGCCGGGTTCGATGTGCGCCGCGCCCGGCGTCCCCGTGCTGAAGAGGTCACCGGGCTCCAGCGTCATCACGTCGGAGTGGAACGAGACGATTTCGGCGGGCGGGAACAGCATGTTCCGGATCTCGTTTTCCGCCTCGACGCTCCCGTTGACCTCCGTCCGTACGGACAGCGACGCGAGGTCCAGGGGCTCCTCGGGCACCGCGAGCGCGGCGCCGGGGACGAGGAACGTGTCGTAGCTCTTCGCGCGAGTCAGGAACCGCGGGTTTCGCTGGAGGACGTCCTCGGCGGTCATGTCGACGACCGGCAGGAACCCCGCGACGACGTCCTCGAAGTCGGCTTCGTCGACGTTCCGGCAGGTCCGGCCCATCACGACGCCGAGTTCGGCTTCCGCGGTGACGTGCTCGCTCTGGGACTCCGGCGGGAGTCGAATCGGGCCGCCCGGCCCGGTCGGCACCGTCGAGGGCTTCATGAAGCTCGCGGGCTCCTCGGGGCGCTGCTCGTCGAGGTCGCCGGCGTGCTCCTCGTAGTTCAGGCCGATGCCCCAGAGCTTCCCGAACTCCGCGAGCGGCGGCCCGAACGTGAGGTCCTCGGCGGGTACCGGGTCGGCTGGCGCGTCCGCCACGTCGCCGAGCGTGCCGTCAGCAGCCCGCGGGAGCGCCTCGCGGACGCTATCGAGGTCCGGTTCGACCGCGTCCAGCCGGACGTACCCGTCGTCGTTGCCGAGCAGCGCGTCGCCGGTCGCGGTGCGTGCGAGGTACTTCATTCCTCGCGGTCCGTCCAGAAGTCGAACGAGCGCCCGGGGGCGAACACGTCCAGCCCGACCGCGCGCTCGTCGCCGGTGTTCTCCACGCGGTGGGTCTCGTTGGACTCCAACAGCACGGAGTCGTTCGGCTGGAGCGTGACCTCGCGATCCTCAGTGGCGACGGTGAGCTCGCCCTCGAGGCAGAGACACACCTGCTCGTTCTCGTGGTCGTGCATCGGGGAGCTGTGGCCCGGCGGCTTCTCGAACCACTCGAAGGAGAACTGGTCGCTGCCCGCCATCGCGACGCGCCGCCAGCCCGCCTCGGGCTCGTACGTCTCCGCCTCGTCGAAGCGGACTTCCTTCATAGGTTCGCTCCGGTGGAGCCGCCGTCGATGGGGAGCGCGGTGCCGTTGATGTAGCCGGACTTCGGCGAGCTCAGGAACGCCACCGTGTCGCCGAGCTCCATCGGGTCGCCGATGCGGTCGAGGGGGTTGCTCGCCCAGTCCTGGAGCCCCTCCTCGTAGTCGTCGTACTCGCCGCGTTCGATGGCGGCTTCGACGAGGTTCTGGATGCGCGCGGTCTCGTGTGGACCGGGGAGGACGGCGTTCGACCGCACTTCCGGCGCGAACTCCTTCGAGAGCGTCTTCTCGAGGCCGATGACGCCCATTCGCACGGAGTTCGACAGCACGAGGCTGTCGATGGCTTCCTTGACGCTGCGGGACGTGATGGTGACGATTGTGCCGCCGTCGCCCTCCTTGAGGTAGGGCTCGGCCTCGCGGGCCAGTCGGACGACGCTCATGACCAGCAGGTCGTAGGCCTCGTACCAGTCCTCGTCGTCGGTGTCGAGGAACGCGCCCGACGGCGGGCCGCCGGCGCTGGTGACGAGGTGGTCGATGGTGCCGAACTCGTCGACGGTGGTCTCGACGAGCGTCTCGACGTCGTCGGCGTCCGTGAGGTCGCCCTGCTGGACGACGACGTCGCCGTCGGCGACTTCCTCGATCTCCTCGCGGGCGTCTTCAAGTTGGTCCTCGTCGCGGCCGTTGATGACGACGTTCGCGCCCTCGCGGGCGAGTGCCTTCGCGGAGGCCTTCCCGAGGCCACTCGAAGACGCGGTCACGAGCGCTGCGTTGCCGTCGATTTCCAGATCCATGTGAGAGTCAATCAGAGCACAGCGTGAAAACGTTTCCGTAGGGGCAACCGGTGGGCTACGACTCGACGAACCGCGCCGTCCCGTCCTCGAAGCTCACCACCTCGCGCGCCCGGACGGTCGCGGCCGCGGGGAGGTCGTCGACGACCGCGGCGGAGACCCGGAAGTCGCCCAACTCCTCGGTGTTCCGGATCCAGACGACGCGGACGGTCTCGGGGTCGTAGCCGCCGAGCGCGGCCAGCGACGCGCGGAGCGCGAACTCGTCGTCCGGCGCCACCACCGGGAGTTTGGACTTCGAGAGCGACCCGCTGGTGAACGCGTTGGCGTACGTCTTCTGCAGGTCGAGCTGGTCGACCGCCGCCCGCCGCGTCACGTCCGCGAGGCCGATGCCGTTGCCGTTCCCCTTCGTCGCCTCGGTGAGCCCGCGGACGTAGATGAGGTCGACGTCGGGCGTCTCGGGGTCGGGCGCGTTCAGCACGCGGTAACGCCCGATGACGTTCGTGTCCATCCCCGCGCCGGAGATCTCCTTGCCGATCTCGTCGACGACCAGCAGGTCCACGTCGTCGACCGGGAGGGTCGCCATCTCGTCGTACGCGCGCTCCAGCAGTTCTGGCTCGCGGTCGAAGAACGAGCCGGCCGGCACGCCCTCGAGGTGGGCGATTTCCTCCTCGAAGTTCTCCACGATGGCGAGACCGCCGAGCAGCGGGACCGACGACTCGACGACGTCCAGCGCGGCGGCCAGCGTCGCGACGTACCCCTCCTCGATGGCCGTCGAGTGGAAGGCCTTCGCGCCGCGCTGCTTGCCGAGGCCGACGACGGTCATCTTCGCCAGCCCGCTCTCGATGTCGCCGGTGAAGTTCGTGTGGGCTTTCACGCGGTTCACCACGAGCACGGCGTCGGCGTCGAGAGCCGCGCGGGCGAAGTACACCGGGACGGCCGTGTCGCCGACGGTCACCGTGGCCAGTTCTTCGACGTCCATCCGCGCGTCTATCGGCGCGCCGACGCTGTCCTCGGTGACGCCCAGGGACTCCAGTACCTCGCGCTGGCCGTCCGGCGTCGCGCCGCCGTGGCTCCCCATCGCGGGTACCACCACCGGATCGAAGCCGCGCTGGTCGAGTTCGGCGACGACCGCGGCGGCGACGTCGTCGATGCGGTGGATGCCGCGGCTGCCGACGCCGACGGCCGTAGAGGCCGACCGACGACGAGCATGTAAGACGAGCGCGGTCCCCCAGCCGAACTGGGTGTCCGTGAATATCTCCTTGGGGAACCACGCCCGCGGTGATGGTCGCGTACAGCTGGTACGGGAGGGCGCTCGCCGGGGACAGCAGCGCCTCGTTCGTGACGAACGGCGGCTGGGGCGGTGAGCTCGAAGCTCCCGAGGACGGTTCGGGGGTGGTGCTGGGGGTACGGGC
>NZ_WPCF01000140.1 GCF_009741975.1 Halobacterium sp. CBA1126
GGGGCTTTCGAGGACGCGTCGACGAGAACGAAGGCGAGAGAAGTCACACCGGAACAAGGGCCTAGCCCGCGAGTCTTTTCCGCGCTCGCTGCCAACCCACGGCCATGGAGGAACTCGAAGTCGAACTCGAGCGCGCTCGCGACCTCGAGGTGGCCGAGCTCGCGGACGCCATCGAGACGATCGGCTTCGAGTGCACGCGCTGCGGGGCGTGCTGTAAGAGCGAGGACGACGACCCGCACACGGCGACCGTGTTCCCCGACGAAGTCCGGGAGCTGGAGGACGCCACGGAGCGCGACTGGCGCGAGATTGCGCGCCCGATGCCGTACGGGCTCGACGAGGACGGCAGCGGGGAGACGTTCGAGTGGGCGCTCCAGACCGCTGCCTGCGGGGACTGCACGTTCTACGAGGAAGACGAGGACGGAACGGGAGCGTGCACAGTCCACGACAGCCGGCCGCTCATCTGCGAGACGTACCCGTTCAGCGTCGCGCTCGGCGGGACGAGCCAGCCGATGGGCGAGGCGGTCGACGAGTCGGGGATGGTCCGGGCGCACGAGTGCGAGGGACTCGGCCGGGACATCTCCCGGGAGGACGCCGAGTCGCTGGCAGAAGCACTGAAAGAGCGCGCGGTCCGCGAGCTCGAGGAGGCCGTCGACGTCCGGGACAACTACGAGCCCGCGGACCCCGAGCCCGGGGAGACGGTCGTCCACGACTCGGAGGGCGCGAAGCGCCCGGACGGGACGGTTTACGAGGGCTGACGGCGCGAGCGGTGGGAGGCGTCACCGTGACAATCGTTAAGTCACGGGGCCGACACGCAAGAGTGGAGGCCCGTCATGGAAATCTCTGACCAACTCCTCTGTCTGTTCAGTGCGGAAGTGACTGTGAAGGACGACGAGTACGTCGTCGAAATCCCGCGGAGCGAAGTCGAAGCCGGCTCCGTCGAGCCCGGCGACGTCTACCGCGTCGCGCTCATCTCGCAGGCCGACGCCGAGACCGACGCGGACGCCGAGTCCGCCGGCGAGCCGGCCGACGCCGAACCCCAGCCCCCCGTCGAGGAGGGCGAGATCCGGTACGTGGAAGTCGAGGACATCGGCAAGCAGGGCGACGGCATCGCGCGCGTCGAGCGCGGCTACGTCATCATCGTGCCGGACGCGAGATCGGCGAGCGCGTGAAAGTCGAAGTGACCGAGGTGAAGTCGAACTTCGCGGTCGGCGAGATCATCGAAGACGAGTACTGAGGCGCGCTCCTTACTGGGTGAACTTCGCGAGGTCCGCGCCGTCGACGCTCGGCGTGGAGTCGTGGGGCCGGTCGACGAGCAGGTCGCCGGCCGTCGACTGCCCGATGCCGGGAATCGCCGTGAGTTCGTCCATCGACGCCTCGTTGACGTCCAGCGGGTGCGGGACGCCCGTCACCGACCGGTAGCCGTGGTCGGTGACCGCGACGTCGATGGTCCGGCCGAGTTCGCGCTCGCCGGGAATCCCGACGAGCAGCGAGTACGTCCCGAGCTGCCGACCGAACGTCTTCCCGTCCTGGTGGTACTCGAGGTGGACGTCCTTCAGGAGGGTGCCGGGCGGCACCACGCGGTTCAGCATCGCGTTGTCGATCTCCTCCCGGACCTCCTGCTTGTAGCGCTTGAACTGCTGTTTGTGGTCCTCGGCGAGCTGGGCGCCCGTCTGCTCCATGTCGGTGCCCTCGAACGCCATCACCTGTCGGATGTTGATGCGCCGGAGCATCAGCCCCTCGTCGAGCACGCTCCGGAGGAACCGCTTGTTGTGCGCGAACGTCTCCTCGCGCTCGCCCGTGAGCCCGTGGACGAGGTTGATGCCCGGGAGAATCTTCGGCAGCCGGTTCGTGGCCTCGTCGCCCCACGTGGGGGCGTCCTCGGGCGACTCGCCGGGCCGCCAGCCGCCGACCTCGTTGACGACGCGGACGGCCTCCAGGCACTCCTCGGCGGACACGAGGAGGTTGTTCTCCTCCTGCACCACGGGGTCGGCGGACTCGAGCCCGAACGCCGCGGTGTCGCCGGCGGTGTTGTGCTCGGCGATGATGCGGATGGCCTCCCGGGACTGCTCGGGGTAGTCCACGATTGTCACCGGGTTCATGTTGTCGAGGTGGAGTGTCTCCAGCTCGGGCGCAACCTCCCGGATGCCGCCGTAGAGCCGCCGGAGCGCGTCCGGGTTCGGCGCCTCGCCGTCGCCGCCGAACGCGAGGATGTCCGCCTGCCGGCCGAGCCGGAAGTGCCGCGCGCCGTGGTCGTAGAGGTTCCCGACCTCCCGCACGACGCTCTCGGCGCTCCGGAAGCCGGGGTCGCCGTACATCGGCTCCGTGCAGAACGAACACCGGTACGCGCAGCCCCGCGAGGTCTCCATCTCGCAGATGAGGTAGTCGGGGTAGTTCGGGTGCTGTTCGACGACGAACGCGCCCTTCGCGCCCCAGCGGTCGATCTCCTCGTTGTCGCGGTAGCGGTCCTCGAACCCCTCGAGGCCGTTGTTCACGAGGTCGTAGACGGCGGCCTCGACGTCCGCCATCGCGAGGAAGTCGAAGTCGAGGTCCGACCGTTCCATCTCCTGTGCGCCGGCGTTCTCCTCGCCGACGCCGAAGCGGACGGGCCCGCCCATGATGCTCGTGCCGTCGGCGAGCCACGCCAGCTCGCGGACCTCGTCGGGCTCGGCGGGCGTCCCGCCGACGTACTTCCCGGGGACGGTCATCCCGCCGACGTAGACGAACAGGTCGGCGTCCGCGACGTCGTTGAACTTCGACTTGTCCTCGCGGAGTTCGTCGATGGTATGGTACGTGATCCGCTCGGCGGGGACGCCCGCGTCGACGAGCGCGCCGGCCGCGTACCGCGGATACGTGGAGATGTACGGCGGCACGCCGAAGTGCGCCGGCTCGTCGACGTAGCCGTCGACGAGCGTCACGTCCAGCTCCGCGGGGTCGATCCATGCACCGGCGTTGGGCTTCGACGCGTAAGAACGTAACTACACGGACCCGCGAGCGCCGGTCGCGGCCCGGTGCTGGGCGAGCAGACAGCCCGCGAGCACGAGGTACGAGCCGATCGTGGGCGGGAGGACGAACGAGAAGAGGGTGCGCGCGGCGTCCCGGACGACGGCGGCGAGGCCGACCGGCAGGACGGCCGTCATCGTGGTGACGCTCGCCCACGTCACGGGAATCAGGAGGAGAATGGCACCAGCGAGGACGAGCCGTCGCGGCCAGCCGGCGTCGAGGACGTACAGCAGCGGGAGCAGCGGGAACAGCACGAGGACGACGTAGAACGGTTCGAGCGGGAGCAACAGCAGCGTGGCGAGCAGCGTCCCCTGGAGGGCGACGAGGCGGCTCCGGAGGTCCGCGACGACGCGGTTCACGCCCGCGAAGACGGGCGCGAGGACGACAGCGCCGACGGGCAGCAGCCACGTCGAGCCGAGGCCGGGTGCGAGCACGGCCAACTGCCGGCGAATCGTGACGAACGGGGCTGTCGGGTCGGGGCCGCCGGCGAACGACGCGACCGCGGCTTCGCCCGCGAGCGTCTCCGTGACGTACGCGACGGAGGTGGCGGGCCCGAAGACGAGCGCGCCCGCGGCGAGCCCCGCGATGCCGGTCGCGGTCGCGGCGGCGACGGCCCGCCACGCGCGCCGGCGGAGCAGCCAGACGCCGACGAGCGCGGGGAACAGTTTCACGAGCGCGACCAGTCCGAACGCGGCGCCGGACGCGCGCCGGCGGTCGCGTTCGAGGAGGACGGCGCCGCCCGCGAGGCCGAGCGCGAGCAGCGGGTTCACCTGCCCCATCACGAGGTTGAGGCCCGTGGGGCCGACGAGGAACACGGCCGCAGCGAGGAGCGCGCGGTCGAGCGTAGCGAGACCGCGGCCCGAGCGAGCGGTGGAACCGTGAGCCGCGCGTTCGAACGTAGCGCGTTCGACGGTGCGGACGACGATGGCGGCGAGGCCGGCGAGCGCGGCGAGGTTCAGGAGCGTCTGGAACGCGAACGCGAGGAGGGGGTCGCCGAGCGCGGCGTGCGGCGCGAACGCGAGCACGACCGCGGGCGGGTACCGGAACCCCGTCTGGCCGATGGGGTTGACGGCGTAGAAGTCCGCGCCGCGGAGGGCGGCACGCGCCGAGTAGTAGTAGACGTCCGTGGCGAGCGCGACCTGCTCGGGGTTGCGCAGCGGGAACAGCGCGGTGTTCGCGACGCCCGCGAGCACGCTGGCGAGGAGGACGAGCCGGGGCGCGCGGACCGAGGGCATGACTCACGCACCGGCGCCGCGGCACTTTCGTCTTGCGGAGGCCGGAGTCGTTCTCACCGCAGCCCGCTGCTTTATGCCCGCGCCGCCCCAACCACCGGGTATGCCCGCGACGGAGGAACTCAAGTGCACGAGCGACGACTGCGAGCTCGACATGTTCGAGAACCACTACACGTACGACGTCAGCGAGGACCTCACGGTCGAGGACCTCCAGTGTCCGCTGTGTGGTGGCACAGACTGCCTCGAGCGCATCGAACTATGACGGCCCGCGAGTTCGCGGCGGACCTCGGCGACGCCGTCTTCGAGCGGCTCGGCCGGGCGGCCTCGCGGATGCAGGAGGAGACCCCGCTCCCGGTGGACGTCCTCGAGAGCGACGACGAGTACCTCGTGGTGTTCGACGCGCCGGGCGCGACCGCCAGCGACGTGCAGGTCCACTACGTCGACGGCGCCGTCGAGGTGCGCGTCGACCGGTTCCGGGCGTTCCGCGAGGAGTTCGAGATGGCGTTCCCGGGCCGCGGCCTCCAGCTGGACGGGCGCGCGGAGCTCCCCGCGGACGCCGTCGTGGAGGCGGACGCGGCGCGCGCGGAACTGCGCGACAACGGGACGCTGTACGTCTTCCTGCCGAAGGGCGAACCCGAGGGCACCGCGGTCGACGTGACCGCCGCCGACGAGGAGTAGCGGCTCACTCGACGGTCATCCCTTCGGTGACGTCGAAGACCTCGTCGCCGTCGAAGCGCGTCGGGTCGAACGCCGGAACGGTCTCGCCGCCCAGCACTGCGTCTGCGATTGCTTCTCCCGTCGCCGGCGCGCGCATGAAGCCGTGGCCCTGCCAGCCCGCGGCGACGTAGAGGCCGTCAGCGAGTTCGCCGAGCAGGGGGTCGCGGTCCGGCGTCGCCGTGCAGAGGCCCGCCCACGCGCGCCGGACGTCGGGCTCCCAGTCGACGAGGCGGTCGGCGAGTCGCTCGCGCGTCGCGGCCACGAACCAGTCGTCGCCCCGTTCGTCGTACGACTCGGGGTCGGCTTCGGCCTCCTCGGTGCCGTCGCCGGCGAGCACGCCCTCGGGGTGGGGGCGCGCGTAGTAGCCCTCGGTGGCGTCGTAGAACGTCGGAATCGCGTCGGGGAACGCGGCGGTGAGCGCCTGCGCGCGGTAGGCCTTCACCGGCACCGTGACGCCGGCGTCGGCGAGCAC
>NZ_WPCF01000129.1 GCF_009741975.1 Halobacterium sp. CBA1126
CCGTCGCGTCACCGACCGCGTCGTCCCTTCGTCTGGCGGTAGTCGGTGTCGAGCAACTCGAGGAAGAACTCGACGTACGCCTCGGTCTGGTCGTCGGTCTGGTCGGCCGGGTGGACCATCGGCGCGAGCTCGAACCCGCGGCCGCGAATCGTCGACGCGTGCAGCTCCTCGACGTCGAGGTCGGCGGCGTCCGTCGTCGTGTACTCCTTCCCGAGCTCGGTGAGCGCGCGCTGGCCGACGGGCACGAGCACCTCGGGGTTGATGATTCGCACGTCGGCGTTCAGGTACGGCTCACAGGTCGTCACCTCCTCGTCGGTGGGCGCGCGGTCGGGGTGCCGGCAGCGCGCGAGGTACGTCAGGTAGGCGTTGTCCAGCTCCGGCTCGTCGCTGGACGGCAGCGAGTAGTTCAGGCCGACGCTCCCGAGGATGTGCTGGAAGCGCTCGCCGGCCTCGTCGCCCGTGAACGGGACGCCGGTCTCCTCGGCGCCCTCGCTGGGGGCTTCGCCGACGAACACGAAGTCCGCACCGACGTCGCCGTAGCCGTGGACGACGCGCTCGCGGACGTCGCAGAGGCCGGGACAGTTCCGGCAGTCCTCGTCCATCCCGTAGGGGTTCCGCGGCCCCTCCTGGTGTGCGTCCATCAGCGACCAGTAGGCGCCCGCGGCCCTTGTGTCCGTTCCCGCGCAGCTACCGAACCCCGCGCTCGCCTCTGCTCCTCCGCAGCCATCGAGACTTGAGTCACTCGTTGCGCGGGCTGCTCGGGTGGTAGTCCGTGTCGTACTCGCCGGGCTGGCCGTCCAGCCGGTCGGGGTTGATGCGCCCGCCGAGCAGCATGAAGTCCAGAATCGTCACGTTGAGCATCGCTTCGACGACGGGGACGCCGCGCGGCGGCAGCACGGGGTCGTGGCGGCCGACGACCTGCGCTTCCTTCTCCTCGCCGGTCTCCCAGTCGACGGTCTGCTGTTTCTTCGGAATCGACGTGGGCGCGTGCAGGGTGACTTCGCCGTAGATCGGCTCGCCCGTCGTGATGCCGCCCTGCAGGCCGCCGTGGTCGTTCTCCGCGGGCACGGGGTCGCCGTCCTCGCCGAACTCCCAGTCGTCGTTGCGCTCCTTCCCCGCGTACGTCCGGGCGTCCCGGCCGAGGCCGAACTCGAAGGCCGTGGTCGCGGGCACCGACATCATCGCCTGCCCGAGCCGCGCCTCCACGGAGTCGAACCGCGGCGCGCCGAGGCCGCGGGGCACCCCGCGGACCTCGAAGTAGATGGACCCCCCGATGGAGTCGCCGCGCTCCTGGTAGTCCTCGATGAGTTCCTGCATCTCCGCGGCGGTCTCGGGGTGCGCGCAGCGCACGTCGTTGTCCTCGGTGTGTTCGAGCATCTCCTCGAAGGACACCTCGGGCGCCTCGACGTCGCCGATCTGGTTCACGTGGGCTTTCACCTGCACGCCCTCCTGCTCCAGAATCTCCTGGGCGATGGCGCCCGCGGCGACCCAGTTTACGGTCTCGCGCGCGGACGAGCGCCCGCCGCCGCCCCAGTTCCGCGTGCCGAACTTCGCGGAGTACGTGAAGTCGCCGTGGGAGGGCCGGGGCGCCGTCACGAACGGCTCGTACTTCCCGGACTGGGCGTCCTTGTTCTGGATGGTCATCCCGATGGGGGTGCCCGTCGTGTAGCCGTCCTGAATCCCGGAGTTGATGGTCACCTCGTCGGGCTCGCCGCGCGAGGTCGTGATCATCGACTGGCCGGGCTTCCGCCGGTCGAGTTCGCGCTGGATCGTCTCCTCGTCGAGCTCCAGTCCCGCGGGACAGCCCGACACCACGACGCCCATCCCGGGGCCGTGGCTCTCACCGTACGTCGTCACCTGGAAGAGCCGCCCGAACCGATTACCGTTCATTACCGGAGCATACGTCCCGAGGGGCTTATGACTTGCAGTCCGCGCAAGCCACTCCCACGACGAACGGCCCGCGCCCCTACTGGTCGACGGCCGCGCCGAGGTCCGCGAGCGCGTCGAAGAAGTCCGGGAAGGAGACGTCGACGTGCTCGCCGCCCGCGATGGTCGTCTCGCCGTCCGCGACGAGCGCCGCGACGGCCAGCGACATCACGATGCGGTGGTCGCCGCGGCCGTCGACGCGCGCCCCCGAGAGGTCGCTGTTCCCGCCGTGGACGACGAGCTCGTCGCGGTACTCCTCCACGTCGGCCCCGAGTTTCGCGAGCTCTTCGGCCATCGCGGACACCCGGTCGGTCTCCTTGTAGCGGACGTGCTCGGCGTCCGTAATCGTCGTCGTGCCGTCCGCGGCCGCGCCCAGCACCGCGATGGTCGGCAGCAGGTCCGGGGTGTCCGCGACGCCCACCGTGACGCCGTCGAGGTCGCTGCGACCGACGACGATTTCGCCCGCGTCGCGGTGCCACTCGACGTCCGCACCCATCTCCCGGAGGACGTCGACGATGGCGGCGTCGCCCTGCGCGCTCGGGTGGGCGCCCTTCACGACCACGTCGTCGCCGCCCGCGAGCGCGCCCGCCGCCAGCAGGTACGACGCCGACGAGAAGTCCCCGGGGACGGCGTACTCGCCGTCCGTCGGTTCGTACGTCTGGCCGCCCGGAACGCGGTAGCCGTCGCCGTGTTCGGCGGCGTCGACGCCGAACGACTCCAGCACGTCCAGCGTGATGTCGACGTACGGCGCGGACTTCAGTTCGGTCGTCAGCTCGAGGTCGACGCCGCGCTCGGTCACCGCGCCCGCCATCAGCAGCGACGTGACGAACTGCGAGGAGACGTCGCCCGGCATCTCCACGCGCCCGCCGTCCATCGGCCCCGCCACGACGAGGGGCGCCTGCCCGTTCCCGCGAGTCGAGCGCGCGCTCCCGCCGAGGTCCTCGATAGCGTCCAGCAGCGGGCCCTGCGGCCGCGAGCGCAGCGACCGGTCGCCAGTGAGCACGGTCGTGCCGTCCGCGAGCGCCGCGGCGCCCGCGACCAGTCGCATCGTCGTCCCGGAGTTCGCGCAGTCCACGACGTCCGCCGGCACGTCGGGCGCGCCGAGGAACCCCGTGACCTCCCAGTCCGGCCCCGTGCGCTCGGCGTCGCCGCCGAAGTGGTCGACGGCGCGCGCGGTCGCCCTCGTGTCCGCGCTCACGAGCGGGTTCCGCACGAGCGCGCCCTCCGCGTACCCCGCCGCGAGGAGCGCGCGGTGCGTGTAACTCTTCGACGGCGGGGCGCGGGCGGTCCCCGACACTCGGGAGTTCGCGACAGTGACGTCCATGCGTACGGCGACGGCAGGCGCCGCCATGAGGGTTCCGACGGCGGCGACTGGCCGACCGGAGGCGGTAGGATTTTGCGGCGGCCGGGACGACTCTCGTCCATGGCCCCCGACTTCGCGCGCCTCGACGAGTTCCTCGACGAGCGAGGGCTCGACGGGTACGCGTTCCACGACGACGCCGCGAACAGCGACCTCTACTACGTGACGGGCTTCGCCGCGCCGGACCCGTACTTCGCCGTCTACACGCCCGAGGAGACCGCCGTCCTCGTCTCCTCGCTGGAGTACGGCCGCGCGAAACGCGAGGGGCGCGCGGACACCGTCAAGCGCCACGCGGACTACGACTTCCGGGAGAAACACGCCGAACACGGCGAGCGGGAGGCGCAGGCGCTGATGGCCGCGGAGTTCCTCGCGGACGTCGGCTGCGAGTCCGTCGCCGTCCAAGCGCAGTTCCCCGTGGGGACGGCGGACGCGCTCCGCGACCACGGCGTCGACGTCGACCCCGACCACGACGGCGTGGTGACGGACGTGCGCGCGACCAAGACCGACGCGGAAGTCGAGCACGTGCGGGCCGCCCAGAAGGCCAACGAGGCCGCGATGGCGCGCGCGGAGGAACTGATTCGCGGCGCGGACGTCGGGGACGACGGCGTGCTCGTCCACGACGGCGACGCGCTCACCAGCGAGTTCGTCAAGCAGGAGATCGAGGTCGAACTGCTGCGCCACGGCTGCGCGCTCGACGAGACCATCGTCGCGTGCGGCCGGGACGCCGCGGACCCGCACAACCGCGGGAGCGGCCCGCTGGAGGTCGGCGAGCTCGTCGTCGTGGACATCTTCCCGCGGGACAAGGACTCGAAGTACCACGCCGACATGACGCGGACGTTCCTCAACGGCACCCCCAGCGACACCCAGCAGGAGTGGTACGACGTCACCTACGAGGCCATGCGGGCCGCGCTCGACGCCGTGGAACCCGGTGTGACCGGCGAGGAGGTCAACCAGGCGGTCGTCGACGTCTACACCGACCACGGCTTCCCCACGGTCTACACCGACCCCGAGACGGAGACGGGGTTCATCCACTCGACGGGCCACGGCGTCGGCCTCGACGTCCACGAGCAGCCGTCGCTCTCGCAGGGCGGCGAGGAGCTCCGGCCGGGTCACGTAATCACGGTCGAACCGGGGCTCTACGACCCCGAGGTGGGCGGCGTGCGCATCGAGGACATCGTCGTCGTCACCGAGGACGGCTACGAGAACCTCACCGACTACGACGTCTCGCTCGCGGACTGACCGCTCGGGGGACTCGGTCCGGCCGTCCGCTCACTCGGTCGGCGGCTCGCGCGCACCGTCGGCTTCCCGCTCCGTCGGGCGCTCGCTGGCCAGCCGAATCGAGTAGTTCACCAGCGACTCCATGCGGTCCAGCGACTCCGTCGCGGCGGCCAGCTCCGCCGAGTCGTCGTCGGCGTCGCGGGCCGCCTCGAGGTCCGCGCGGAGCACGTCGATGGACTCCAGCAGGTCCGAGGAGAGGAGGTTCGTCAGCTCGAGCAGGTGGTCGGCGCGCTGGGCGTCCTCGTCGTCGACGACCGTCCGGAAGTGGACGGAGAGGCCGTCCTCGGAGGGGAACGCCCGCACCTCGAAGGTCTTCTTCAGCGGCTCGTAGTGCTCGCGGAACGTCACCGGCTCCTGGGTGGCCATCGCGCGGTGGTACTCCGTGTAGAAGCTCGTGCCGACGGCGCCCGGGAACGCCTCCCAGACGTCCTCGCCGACGACGTCCTCGGCGTCGACCTCCAGATCTCCTCGGCGGCGTCGTTGAGGTACGTGAACCGCCAGTCGCGGTCGAGCGCGAAGAAGCCGTCCGTGACGCGCTCGTAGACGTTCCGCGCGAGGTCGTTCAGCATCGCGACGTCCTGCTCGGCGCGGTAGGACGCCGCGGCGTCGTGGCAGGCGTCGGCGAGCGCGGCGAGCGGGTCGCTTCCTCGCCGTGCCGGACGTAGTCGGTGACGTCCAGCGAGATGGCGTCGCTGGCTATCGAGTCCGCGTTCGCGGCCTCGTAGACGACCGCGGGGACCGCGGGGTCTGTGTCCCGGACGCGCCGCAGGAGTTCGAGGCCGTCGGTGCCGTCGGCGGCGTGTTCGACGGCGACGCAGTCGACGGCCTGCTCCGCGAGCACGTCGACGGCGTCCGCAGGGGTCGACAGGGCGGTGACTGTCAGCGACGCGTGCTCGGGGAGCGCGCGTTCGACCGCCGCGCGCGACCGCCGGTGTGCGCTGACGAACGCGACGTGCATCGGGTCACCCATGTGGGGGAGTCACTCGGAGGTAGGGCGACACGCGGGTTAGTCACTTGTGGCTCCGTCGCGGGCCTGGAGGTCGTGGAACACCGCGAGGAAGTCCTCGTCGTCGAGGTCGGTGACGCGCTGGTCGAGCTTCTCGCGGAGCTCGCGGATGTCCTCGCAGAGCTGCTGGTAGCGCTCGTCGGCGGCGAGCTCGGCGTCGGTCTTCGTCGTCTCGATGGTCGCGCGCTTCGACGCCAGCGCGAAGTACTCCTGGACCTCCTCGTTGTACAGCGAGCGCACGAGCAGCTGCTTGACGAGTGCTTCGAGCTCGTCGCGCTCGACGGGTTTGACGACGTACGCGTCGAAGCCGAGTTCGAGCGTGTCGAAGTCCGGGTCGACGGCGGTCACCATCGCCACCTGGCAGTCGTAGTCGTGGTCGTGGATGGCGGCGAGCACGTCGTCGCCGGAGCGGTCCGGCATGTGGCGGGTCGAGGAGGACGACGCGACATCCTCGTCGGCCTCCTCGAGCGCTCGCT
>NZ_WPCF01000178.1 GCF_009741975.1 Halobacterium sp. CBA1126
GCCGGCGTGGTGGAACGCCGCCCCCTGCTCGACGGCGTCCGCGAGGTCGTCGCTGGTCTCCGTGTCGCTGACGCCCCGGATTTCGTCGGCGACCTCCCGGAGGCGCTGACGGTCGTCGTCGCTGATGCCCTGCTTGGTCACGTCCGCGAGCCGGCGCGCCGCCGCCTCGGCGTTCCGCCGGGAGTTCACGAACACGAGCGTCGAGCCGTCGTCCGCGAGCGTGTCCGCCACGATGGCGGCGGTCTGGCTGTCGCTGCCGCCGGTCGCGAGCTCCTCCTGCGTGCCGTCGTCGTAGTGGACGGCCTGCCCGTAGTGGACGCCCGTCCGCAGGTCGATGGGCCGCCACTCCGAGTCCACGAGCTCGGCGTCCAGCCACTCGGCTATCTCGTCGGCGTTCCCGACCGTCGCCGACAGCGCCACCACCTGCAGGTCCTGAACGCGCTGGCGCAGCTTCGCCAGCGTCACCTCGAGCGTGGGCCCGCGGTGGTCGTCGTCGACGAGGTGGACCTCGTCCGCGACCACGCAGGAGAGGTCGTCGATCCAGTCCGCGCCGTTGCGCACCAGCGAGTCGACCTTCTCGGAGGTCGCGACGACGACGTCGTTCTCGGACAGCCGCGAGCCGTCGTCCTCGTAGTTCCCCGTGGAGACCCCCACGGAGAGCCCGAACTGCTCGAACTCCGCGAACTCCGTGGCCTTCTCGCCGGCGAGCGCGCGCAGCGGCACGATGTAGAGGGCGGTCCCGCCGCGCTCGACCGCCGACAGCATCGCCAGCTCCGCGATCAGGGTCTTCCCGCTGGCGGTCGGCACGCTCGCCACGAGGCTCTCGCCCTCGGCGACGCCCGCCTCCACCGCCTCCGCCTGCGGCGGGTACAGCTCCTCGATACCCCCCGACTCGAGGTGGTCCGCGACCCCGTCGGGGAGCCCGGGTACGTCCGCGACTCTCATTAGCCCGGGATACGCGCGTCCCGCGGTTTAAACTGTCGCACCGGGCGAACAGCGCTCTCGTTCTGCTCCGTCGCCTTCTTCGGGAAGGCAGTTTCAAACACCTCGAAAGCCCCCGTGCGCTCGCGTCCGCTCACTCGCTGCGGTCCTCGGCCGTCGGCCTGCGGTCCTCGCGTCGTGAGCGCACGAGCGACCGCGACAGCGCCGGGGCTTTCGAGGTGTTCGGGGCGTCGTCGCTCGCTCCTCGGCCGTGACAACTCCGCCTAGCCCGGCAACGATATACGCGGGGCGCCACCACCTCGTAGTATGCGAGTCGAGTTCGACCGGGACGTCTGCATCGGGATGTTCCAGTGCGTGGCGGAGTGGGACGCCTTCGAGGAGGACACGGACGCCGGGAAGGCCGTGCTGCGGGACAGCGAGGAAGTCGAGGAGGACGTGTTCGCGCGCGAAATCCCCGAGGACGCGGAGCTGGACGCGAAGTTCGCGGCGCGGTCGTGTCCCGTGGACGCCATCGCGGTCTACGACGACGACGGCGAGCAGGTCGTCTGAGGCGCGCCCGCAGCCCGCCTAGTTTTATGGTAACACACTACGTAGTAGCGGCTGCGATGTGCCACCACTGGGAGGCGGTGCCGATACGGGACCTCGAACCGGCGGCCGAGGACGCGGAGGAAGAGCCGGACGACGTGACGAAAGAGGTCGCGCCCGCCTGAGGAGCGGGCCGCGGCGACTTACGCGATTTTCTCGTACTGCTCGGAGAGCTTCTCGGCGGCCTCGCCGAGCTGGTCGCGCTCGTACTCCGTGAGGTCCCACTCGACGACCTCCTCGACGCCGTTCGACCCGAGCTTCACGGGGACGCCGAGGCCCACGTCGTCGAGGCCGTACTCGCCGTCGAGGACGACCGAGCCCGGGAGCACTTCGCCCGTGTCCCGGAGGATGGCCTCGACCATGTGGGCGACGCCCGTCGCGGGCCCCCACTGGGTCGCGCCCTTGCGCTCGATGACGTCCATCGCGGACTGCTGGAGCTCCTCGAGAATCTCCTCGCGCTCGGCGTCCGAGAACTCGGGGTCGGCGCCGTTCACGCGCACCTTCGAGAACACGGGGACCTGGGCGTCGCCGTGCTCGCCGAGGATGGTGGCTTCGACGTTCTGGACGGGCGCGTCGAAGCGCTGGCTGAGCACGTAGCGGAACCGCGCGGAGTCGAGGCGGCCGCCGAACCCGACGACCTTGTGGCGGTCGCGGTCGCCGGCCTCGTAGAGGTGGCGGTTCAGGAGGTCGACGGGGTTCGACGTCGTCACCGTCACGAAGTCGTCGTTGTGCTCCGCCAGCGACGACCCGATGTCCTCCATGATGGGGGCGTTGTCGCCCGCGAGGTCGATGCGGGTCTGGCCGGGCTGGCGTGGAATCCCCGCGGTGACGACGACCACGTCCGAGCCCGCGGTGTCCTCGTACGTGCCCTGGTAGACCTCGGTGTTGGCGTCGTAGGCGACCCCGTGGTTCGCGTCCGCGGCCTGGCCGACAGTCTCGTCTTCCTTGTCCGGGATGTCGACGAACACGAGCTCGTCGGCGACGTCGCGGAGCGCGAGATTGTAGCCTGTGGCGGCGCCGACCGTGCCGG
>NZ_WPCF01000146.1 GCF_009741975.1 Halobacterium sp. CBA1126
GAGAACTCGTGGGGGTACTCGTCGATGCGGCGCGGCGCGTCCGGGATGCCGACGTCCTCGAGCAGTTCGACGGCGGCCTCGGTGGCCTCCCGGCCGCGCAGCCCCTGGTGGAGCCGCAGCGACTCCTTGATCTGGTTGCCGACCGTGTAGACGGGGTTCAGCGACGTCAGCGGGTCCTGGAACACCATCGCGATCTCGCCGCCGCGGACCTGCTGCCACTCCTTCTCCGTGTTGTCGGTCAGCTCCTCGCCCTTGTACTCGATGGAGCCGCCGACGACGCGGCCGGGGCTGTCGATCAGCCCCATGATGGAGCGGGCGGTCACGGACTTCCCGGAGCCGGACTCCCCGACGACGCCGACGGACTCCCCGCGGCGGACGTCGAAGCTCACGCCGTCGACCGCGCGAACCGTCTCCTTGTCCGTGAAGAACACCGTCTGCAGGTTCTCCACCTGCAGGAGCGGCGCGTCGTCGTCCCGCCGGGCGCTCATCACGCACCACCCCCGGCGGCCGCGGCCTCGCCGGACGCGTCGCCGTCGCCCCCGGCCTTCGGGTCGAGGGCGTCGCGCACGCCGTCGCCGAACGCGTTGAACCCGAGCACGAGCAGCGTGATGGCGGTGCCGGGCAGGATGGAGATGTGCCAGGACTGCGTCGTGACGAGGTTCTGCCCCATCGCGATGGCGCGGCCCCACTCGGGGGTCGGCGACGTCACGCCGAGACCGAGGAACGACAGCCCCGCGGCGCCGATGATGTACCCGCCCAGCGACATCGAGAGGTAGATGAGCAGGTAGCTGACCACGAACGGCGCGACGTGTTTCGAGACGATGCGCCGCGGCTTCTCGCCGAACCCCTCGGCGGCCGTGATCCACTCGTTCTCCACGATCTGCAGCGAGGGGCCGCGTATGGAGCGCCACAGCCCCATCCACCCCCAGACGCCGAACAGCAGCGCCAACAGGAACGCCCCGCTGTAGATCTCCATGAGCCAGTGGCCGCGGAGCACGTAGATGAGCATGATGAGCACGAGCAGCCGCGGCATCGCGGAGAACGCGTCGCTGGTCACCACCGCGGTCATGTCCGCGAGCCCCTTGTAGTACGACGTCAGCAGCGCGAGCGCGAGCGCGATGCCGCCCGCGATGGCGGACGCCATGAGGCCGATGAACAGCGAGATGCGGGCGCCGTAGGACATGAACGTGAACAGGTCCTTCCCGTTCGGCAGCGTCCCCGCGGGGTGGAACCGGTCGAACTTGTCGTACGTCCACGGCCCGACGTTGTTCTGCTGGCCGTCGGAGGTCGAGCCGATGTTCGCCTTCCCCGCGTTATCGTCTGGAGGCCGCCGGCCTCGGCGTCGTAGTGCGTGACGTTGTGGCCGTACGGCTGCATGATGTTGTGTTCCTGCGTGACCGGGCTGACCGTCGGCGCGAACGCCGCCATCACGAGGAAGACCGCGACGACCACGAGGCCGAACTCGCCCCACGTGTGGCCGCGGAACCGGTCGACGACGTCGTCGGTGGGCGTCCAGTCGGCGTACCGGTAGTGCCGGCGGAAGACGAGGTAGCCCCGCCACGTCCAGTAGAGGAAGGCGAACGCGTACGCGTAGACGAGGCCGACGCGCAGCAGCCACGCGTGCTTCGGTTCGAGGCCGAGGAACGTCTCCTGCCAGCCCTCGCCGGGGACGTGGTAGCCCTGGTTGGGAATCCACTCACGGCTGAGCAGCGTCGGTAGGCTGGCGACGGCGTCGCCCGCGGCCGCGAACACGGCCGCTATCGACGCGAAGACGTCGCCGAGCACGGGGACGGTGGTGGCGATGGCGCCGACCGGGACGTCCCACGGGACGGCCATGACGGCGCCGGCAAGTGCGCCGAGTTCTGCGAGGACGAGGACGGCCATCACCGCGCCCCAGCGGACGGCGGGCGTCGGGTTCTCTCTGATTCGCTGTGCGAGCGTGGAGTCAACCTGGTCGGTTTCGCGTTGCATGTGTTAGCCCTCGCTCTCGAACCCGACACGGGGGTCGACGACCGTGTACAGGAAGTCCTGGAGGATGTTCAAGCCCACGAGCAACAGGATGAACAGGAACATCAGCGCGCCGGACAGCGGCAGGTCGCCGCTGGTCACCGCGTTGAAGAACAGCCACCCGATGCCGTTGATGCCGAACACCGTCTCCACGAGCACGGAGCCGCCGACGAGGATGCCGGCCTCCGCGGTGATGACGGGAATCAGGGGGATGAGCGCGTTCCGGAAGATGTGCTTCCAGACGATGGTGCGGCCGGGCAGCCCCTTCGCGCGCGCCATCTCGACGTAGTTGGAGTTCTTCGCCTCGAGGAACGCGGTCCGGCCGATGCGCATCTCGTTGCCCATCGACGCGGACCCGAGCACCAGCGACGCCGGGAGGACGAGCTTCGACGCCTGCAGGAAGTTCTCGAAGTTCCAGAGGTTCTCCATCTCGGGCGCGCCGGCGACGTTCGTGGAGACGACGAAGTTCTCCCAGTTGAACCCCAGCATGTACTGCTCGGACTGGGAGAGCACCATCATCAACAGCACGGCGAGCCAGAAGTTCGGCATGGCGCGCCAGACGATGCCGCCGAACGACGCCGAGTAGTCGCCGAGCGTGTTCGGGTTGAGGCCGGCGTAGAACCCCAGCGGGATGCCGACGAACAGCGGCAGCAGGATGGCCCACGCGCCCATCAGGATGGTGCGGGGCGCGAAGTTCAGGATGACCTCGTAGGCGGGCGTGTTCGGCTGGACGACCCACGAGTTCCCGAGGTCGAACGTGAACATGTTGACGATGAAGTCCACGTACTGCTCCCACAGCGGCTGGTTCATGCCGAGCTGTTCGTGCACTTGCTGGATGCGCTCCGCCGTCGCCTGCTGGCCGACGATGGCCGCCGCGGGGTCGACCGGGCCCGCGTAAATGATGAGGAACGTCAGCGACGTCCCGAAGAGTATCACGGGGATGGAGAGCACCAGGCGCTTCGCGAAGTATGTCCACCGGCTCATGGGCGTAATCGACGAGTTGTGTGGCTCGTTCGCATCTTTCTATACGAATTTGCTCTTTTAGGTCTTGCGTTCTGGTGAATCGTGCGCCGGAGCCACGCCCTCTCCGGTGCGAAAACGCGCGCTCCCGGCGGTGGAGAGCGAGCGGGAGCGGGCCGCTACTGGTACTCGCCGCGGTCGCCGATCTCGGTGCGGTGGCTCTTCATCCGGGACGGGCCCATCGCACCGAAGCGCGGCTCGTCCACCCACTCGTAGCTGTAGCTCTGCTCGATGTTGTGCAGCGCCGGGATGAGAACGGCGTCGTTCCAGTTCGCCCGCTCCATCTCGAGGTAGGCCTCCTGCCGGGTCTCTGCGGCGTCCTCGCCGAGCCCGAGGTTGTTCTCGACGGTGTTCCACGCCTCCTCGGCGTCCGCCGCGTGGTCGCCGGTCTCCTCGGACCACTGGAAGTACGTGGCGCCGCCGTCCTGGAAGAACGTGTTCGGCGGGTTGATGAGCGTGAGGAAGTTGTCCGCCCCCGGGTAGTCGGCGATCCAGCCGAGGAAGTACAGCTCGAACTTCCCGTCGCGGCCGCGGTTGATGAACGTGCTCCCGTCGGCGGTGCGCAGCTCCAGCTCGATGTGGGCCTGCTGGAGCTTGTCGCGCAGCAGCGAGTACGCGTCCTCGCCGTACGCCGAGGCCGTCGCCGACGACATGTCGAACGCGAGGTCGAACGTGTCGTTGGGGCCGTAGCCGGCGTCCTCCATGACCTGCCGGGCCTGGTCGATGCGGGTCTCGCCGACGCCGTACGGGTAGTCGGACTTGAGCTCGTCGTAGTTCTCCGCGCCGCCCGGGAACAGCGCCGGCGGCGTGAAGAAGTACGCCGGCTGGGTCGGCGTGGAGATGATCTCGGTGTTGATGGTCTCCTGGTTCATCGCGTACGCGACGGCCTGCCGGACGGGCTTGGGCACCTGCGAGGTGTTGAACCCGTAGTAGAACGTCGACAGGGACGCCACCTCGTAGTACTTGGCCGTCATGCCGTTCGGCTCGAACGGCCCGTAGGTGCCGTACTGGCGGCCGCGCTCGTCGGTCCCCTCGAAGTCACGCAGCTCGGGGTCGTACCGCGAGGACGGGATGTACGGGCTGTCCGCGTTGACGTTCGACGTCGCGTACGTGTACGCCGCGTTCGAGGAGGTGAACACGGAGTAGTCCAGCCCCTCGTTCAGAATCTCCTCGCCGTGGTAGTCGTCGCGGGCGTCGAGGCTGACGCGGGTCGCCTCGCTCCACTCGGTGAGGACGTACGGGCCGGCGCCGACCGGCTCCTCGGAGGCGAACGTGTCGTAGTCCATCTCGCCGTCGTACCCCTCGATGTCCCCGACGATGCCCTCGGGAATCGGGACGAACGAGGAGTACGCGATGAGCTCGAGGGCCGCGTAGAACGGCTCCGAGAGGGTGACCTCGAGCTCGTAGTCGCCGAGCGCTTCGACCTCCATGCTCTTCGGGACGTACTCCTCGTTGCCCTCGTCGTCGGTCTCCGTCTCGTGGGCGACGCCGAGCGTGTCGAGGATGAACCCCGAGCGGTTGGAGTTCTCGGAGGCGGCCAGCCGCTCCCACGAGTAGACGACGTCGTCGGCGGTGACCTCGTCGCCGTTGTTGTACGTGGCGCCCTCCTTCAGCTGGAAGGTGATGGTGGTGCCGTCCTCGGAGACCGTGTAGTCCTCCGCGAGGAGGGTCTCGACGTTGACCGTCCCGTTCTCGTAGTTGGTCAGCCCGTCGAAGATCTCCTGGATGTGCGTGCCGGACGTGGTGTCGGTCGCGTAGACCGGGTCCAGCGAGTCCGCCGTGCCGATCTGGCGGCCGCGGTACCGGTCCTCGTCGTTGCGTTCGGTCGTCGTCCCCGTCGGCCCTCCGTCGCCGTCGTCACCGTCGCC
>NZ_WPCF01000154.1 GCF_009741975.1 Halobacterium sp. CBA1126
GCCGCCGTCCGCGAGGAGGTCGAGAACGGCGCCGACGGCGTCGTCGTCATGCACGGCACGGACACGATGCAGTACTCCGCGAGCGCGCTCTCCTTCATCCTCGACACGCCCGTCCCCGTCGTCTTCACGGGCAGCCAGCGCTCCGCGGACCGCCCCTCCTCGGACAACGTGATGAACGCCGTCTGCTCGGTGGAGGCCGCGAAGGCCGACGCCGCCGAGGTGATGGTCTGCATGCACGCCTCCGAGAGCGACGACCGCTGCGCGCTCCACCGCGGTACGCGCGTCCGGAAGAACCACACCAGCCGCCGGGACGCCTTCGAGACCGTCGGCGCGGAGCCGCTGGGCTACGTCGACTACGACGCGGCCAGCGAGGACGCCGACGCGGAGGCCCGCGGCGTGGCGTTCACGAAGCCGCACGCCGAGCGCGGCGCGGTCGACCTCGACAGCAGCCCCGACCTCGACGCCGACGTCGAACTCGTGAAGTTCACGCCCGGGATGGACGACGCCTTCTTCGACCTCTGCGAGGGCAAGTCCGGCGTCGTCATCGAGGGGACGGGGCTCGGCCACGTCCACACGCAGTTCATCGACCGCATCGAGGAACTCGTGGCGGACGGCACGACGGTCGTGATGACCAGCCAGTGTCTGGAGGGACGGGTCTGCGACCGCGTCTACGACACCGGCCGGGACCTCCTCGACGCCGGCGTCGTGGAGGGCGAGGACATGCTCCCGGGCACCGCGAAGGTGAAACTGATGTGGGCGCTCGCGAACACCGAGAGCGTCGCGGAGACGATGCGGACGCCGCTCGCGGGCGAACTCACGGACCGCTCGGTCCCGTGGGAATGACCGGGGACGTCGAGATTCGGCCCGCGGAGCTCGCGGACTACGACGACGTGGTGGCGTTCGCCAGCGACACGTGGGCGGACCGCCGCGAGGACGGCGACTACATCCCGCAGGTCTTCGAGGAGTGGGTGGAGACCGACGGCCCCGAGCAGCGCACGCTCGTCGCGGACACGGGCCACGACGTCGCCGCCGTCGCGCAGTTCGTCCTGCTCTCCGAGCACGAGGCGTGGGCGCAGGGGATGCGCACGAACCCCGACTACCGCGGCCGCGGCGTCGGCTCGACGCTCGTCCACGCGGGCTTCGACTGGGCGCGCGAGCGGGGCGCGACGGTCGCGCGCAACATGGTGTTCTCGTGGAACGTGATGGGGCTCGGGCACTCCCGCGCGGTGGGCTTCGAGCCCGCGACGGAGTTCCGCTGGGTCCACCCCGAACCCGACGCCGACGCCACTCCCGACCACGAGGTCACGGCGGACGCGAACGCGGCGTGGCAGTTCTGGCAGGACAGCGCCGCCCGCGACCACCTGCGCGGGCTCGCGCTCCACACCGACGAGTCGTGGGCGCTCGCTGAACTCACCCGCGAGCGGCTCGCGGCGGCCGCCGACCGGGACGCCCTCGCGGTCGCGCAGGACGACGCCGGCACGCGGGGGTTCGCGTTCCGCTCGCGGACGTTCGACCGCGACGAGCAGACGTGGGCGGAGTACGGCGTCGCCGCGGGGGCGGACGAGGCGGCGTGCGCGTCCGTGCTTGACGCGATTGCTGCGGACGCCGCGAGCGTCGGCGCGGACCGCACGCGCGTGCTGATTCCCGAGACCGCGGCGACGGTCAGCGACGTGGCGGTCACGCGCACGGAAATCGGGGAGGAGCCGGACTTCGTGATGGCCGCCGACCTCACCGCCGACTACCGGGCGTAGGCGGCGAAACGTTTTGTCGCCGGGCCGGGTAGGCCCGTGCACTCGAATGCGCGAACTCCGGGACTTCTCGCTCGACCCCTCCGACCTGACGTACCGCCAGCGGCTGGTTCTCGCGTACGCCGGCGGGCTCGTCTCCGTCGTGCTCGTGTTCACGGGCCTCTACTACTGGGGGATGGCGGCGCTGGAGGGGCGCCCGCGCTCGCCGTTCCAGGCGTTCAACACCGTCATCGAGGTGATGACGACGACCGGGTTCGGCGCGGACTCGCCGTGGCAGACGCCGCTGATGAACCTCTTCGTCGCGGGGATGCAGGTCTCCGGCGTCGCCATCGGGTTCGTGACGCTGCGCGTGCTCGTCATCCCGCTGTTCGAGCGCACGCCGATGAACCTCGACGACCGCCTCTCGGTGAAGAACGACCACGTCGTCGTCGCGGAGTACCGCCGCGACAGCGAGGTCCTGCTGGACGAGCTCGAGGCGCTTGACGTCGACTACGTGCTCGTGGAGTCCGACGAGGAGGAGGCCAAGCGGCTCTCCGACGACGGCTACCAGGCCATCAACGGCGACCCCGAGGACCGCGAGGACTTAGAGCGCGCGAGCATCGGGAAGGCGAACGTGCTCATCACGGACGCCGGCGACCGGACGGCCAGCGTCGTGCTGACGGCCCTCGAGCTGAACGAGGAGCTCCGCGTGGTGAGCTTCACGGCGTCGACGCGACGGAAGGCCGCGCTCGCGGAGGTCGGCGTCGACCGCAGCGTCGCGCCGCACGCGCTCATCGGCCAGCGGCTCGCTGAGAAGGCGACGACCCCCGTCTCGGTCGGCGAGCGGGCGAGCGACGAGGTCGCCATCCGGGAGATCCTGGTGCGCCGGGACAGCCCGCTGCACGGCGTCCGCGTCCGGGAGTCCCCGGTGGCGAACCACCCCGAGTTGACGCTGGTCGCGGGCTGGTTCGACGGCGAACTCCGGATGCCGCCGTCGCCCGAGGACCGGCTCACGCCGAACACCGTGCTCGTGGTCGCGGGGCCGGCCGACGGCATCGACGATCTCACGGGCGAAATCGCGGGCGTCCAGCACTCCCGCGTGCGCGAGCACTCCCGGGTCGTCGTCGCGGGGCTCGGCGAGGGCGGCGCGGCGGCCGTCGACGCGCTCCCGGAGGACGTGAGCGTGACGACCGTCGACGAGTCCCCGGAGGTCGACCCGGACGTGGTCGGCGACGCGACGGAGCCGGAGACGCTGGAGGCCGCCGACGTCGACGACGCGACCGCGCTGGTGGTCACGGTGAACGACGACGCGACCGCGCTGCTGACGACGGCGATGGCGCGCTCGCTGTCCGCGGACGTGGAAGTGCTCGTGCGCGTGACGGACACGGAGAAGGGGTCGGCGGCGTTCCGCGCGGGCGCCGACTACGTGCTCTCGGTCCAGCGGGTGAGCGCGCGCCTCGTCGCGGCCGAGGTCCACGGCGAGCGCGTGATGGACCCGGTCGGCCAGATCCGGCTGGTGCGCGCGGACGCCGCGCCGTTCGTCGGCGAGACGGTCGCCTCCGCCAGCGACCCGGAGACGGGGTGGACGGTCGTCGCGGTCGTCCACGACGGCGAGGTGAACACGACCCAGTCGGCCACCATCGAGGCCGGCGACGAGGTGTTCGTCGCGGGCAGCGACAGCGCCGTCCGGAAGTTCGAGCAGGCCGTCGACTGATTAGGCGAGCCGCGCGGGGTCGCCGGCGTACGCGGCGAGGCCCGGGTAGTCGGCGATGACGCCGTCGGCGCCCGCGTCGCTGCACGCGACGGCGTCCTGCCAGTCGGTCACGGTCCACGCGTTGACGGTGCGGCCGTCGCGGTGGGCGTGCTCGACGACCGACTCGTCGAGGCCGTCGACCGGGGCGTGGAGCGCGCGGCAGTCGAACTCGCTGGCGCGCGTCAGCCCGCGGTCGGTGTCGAGACACAGCGCCGCCCGCGGCGTCTCGGGCAGCACCTCGGTCGCCGCCTCGAGCGCGCCGTCGAAGAACGAGGAGACGACGACGGGCGCCTCGCAGTCCGCGAGGGCGTCGGCGACCGATTCGGCGAACGGCCGCCAGACCGCGGCGTCCGGTCCGGAGAGCCCGAGGCGCGCGTCCTCGCTGCCGGGGGTCTTCAGTTCGACGTGGAACTCCACGCCGGCGGGGACGAGGGCCGCGACGTCCGCCAGCGTCGGCACGCCCTCGCCGCTGCCGAGCACGTCCGCGGCCGCGAGCGTCTCGGGGTCGGCGTCCCAGACGAACCCCGTCTCGTCCGTGAGGCCGCGCGAGTCGCCCTCGCCGTCGAGGCGCTGGTCGTGGAAGAGGACGGGCGTGCCGTCGGCCGCCGGCTGGACGTCCACTTCCACGCCGTCCGCTCGCTCGCGGGCCGTCCGGACCGCCGCCGCGGTGTTCTCGGGGGCCGCGCCGGCGAACCCGCGGTGGGCGATTTCGCGCATCAGCCGCCGCTCACCGGCGGGAACAGCGCGAGCTCGTCGCCCGGGTCGAGTGCCGTCTCGAGGCCGTCCGCGTGGGCGACGTTCTCGCCGTTGCGCAGGACGTTGATGTGCTCGCGCACGTCGCCGTCGTCGGTCAGCACGCGGTCGCGGAGCGCCGGCCGGTCGGCGAGCAGGGCGTCCAGCGCCTCCCCGACCGTCTCCGCCTCCTCGTCGACGGTGATTCGGCGGTCGCCGCCGACCTCCGC
>NZ_WPCF01000171.1 GCF_009741975.1 Halobacterium sp. CBA1126
GCCCGGTGAGGCCCGCGAGGTCGCCGCGAGGGCGACCGCGCGGACGAGCACGGCGCCGACCGCGGTCGCGACGGTGAGCGACCAGTTCGCGTCCATCGTGCGGGGGGTCGTCGCGCGAGCCCTTCGGCCTGTCGGCGGGTACGGTTATGTGACTGGCGCACGACGGGTCGCCCATGGCAGAACTCCTCTCCGACGAGGAAGTCGAGCGCCGGCTCCCCGAGGGCTGGGAGCGGGACGGCGACGAGATCGTGCGCACGTACGAGTTCGAGGACTACCTCAAGGGCGTCGCGTTCGCCTCCGAGGTCGGCGAGCTCGCCGAAGAGCAGTTCCACCATCCCGAGATCCGCATCCACTACGAGGAGGTCGAGGTGCGGTTCACGAGCCACGAGGCCGGCGGCATCACCACGCAGGACGTGGAACTCGCGGAGCTCTGCGACGAACTCCGGTAGATGGACGCCCGGTACGTCTTCGCGGTGCGGTTCCGCCTCGACCCCGAGTACGGGGTGCGCGTCGACCCGGAGGTCTTCGAGACGCGCATGGAGCGGGCGGCCGCCGACCCCGGCGAGCCCGGCTGGCTGTTCTTCCGCGACAACCTCTGGCGCGGCGAGGTCGGCGACCGCGACCACTTCCGGGGGCTCGCGGCGGACGCCCTCGGCGTCGACGTCGATTCCGTGGCGTACCGCGCGCTCGAGACCGACCGCGAGTACTACGACGCGCTCAAAGCGGAGATCGGCGCGAACCTCGACCTCTTCAAGGCCGACAGCACGCCCGAGGTGCTGAACAAGTACCTCGGTAGCTCGGTGGAAGTTGAGGACTGACGCGCCGGGGCAAAACACTTGGCGGGGAATCACGTACCGTCCGGTCTGATGCAGCCCGCCGACTACGACGTCTGGCTGTTCGACCTCGACGGCACGCTCGTCGACACCGAGTGGTCGTACACGCGGGAGGTGTTCGACCGTGTCGGCGACCGCGTCGGCCACGAGTTCTCGGACTACCAGGCGGAGGTGCTGTGGCACGGCCTCGGCGGCTCGCGGAACGCCCAGCTGCGCGAGTGGGGGTTCGAGCCGTCGGCGTTCTGGGACGCGTTCCACGACGTCGAGGACCCCGAGGCGCGCGCGGAAGCGACGTACCTCTACGACGACGCCGCGCGGGTCGCGGACCTCGACCGGCCCGTGGGCGTGGTCACGCACTGCGCGGAGTTCCTCACCGAGCCCGTGATGGACAGCCTCGACATCGGCGACTGGTTCGACGTGGTGGTCTGCTGCGACGACGACACCGGCTGGAAGCCCGACCCGCGCCCCATCGAACTCGCGCTCGCGGACCTCGACGCCGGCCCGGACCACGACGGCGTCTACGTCGGTGACGCCGAGAGCGACGTCGGCGCCGCCCGAAACGCGGGGCTGGACGGCGTCCACGTCGAGCGCCACGACCCCCACAAGCGCGGGCACTGCGTGCTCGGCGACCACCGCGTCGAGTCCTTCGACGACCTCTTCGTCTCGCCGCGGAGCGCGGACTAGGCCTCGTAGCCCGCGAGGTCAGCGAGCACGTCCTCGAGGTCGTCGAGCGCGCCCGCGAGCTCCTGCACGCCGGGCTTCTCCACGCGCTCCGGGTTCGCGAGCGCGCGCACCGGCTGCTCGCCGACCGGCACGAACTCGAGGCCGAGCCGGTCCGCCGTCGCCCGGAGCGCGAGCCCGGCGTCCGCGTCGCCCTCCAGTACCGCCCGCGCAGGGCTCTCCGTGCCCTTCGTCTCGCGCTCGTAGCCGTCGATTTCCTCCGCGAGCGTCCGACGGTCGCCGTCGCGCTCCTCGGCGAGCGCGGCGAGCGCGTCGTCGAGGGCGTCCCGCAGGCCGCTCGCGCCCGTGCGGTTCGACAGCGTCACGTCCGCGTCCACGAGGTCGGAGATTCCTGAGACGGCCAGCGGGTTGCCGGCGGGGACGACGAGCCCCCACTCGCGCGTCCACGACGCGAGCTCCTCGCCCTCGCCCCTGTTGTCGGTCGTCACCGCGAGGTCCGGCACGCCGTTCCGGAGGCGGCGCGCGCCCTCGCGGGAGCCGAGGCCGAGGAACCGCGGGTTCGAGAGCCGGTCGAGCACGCGGTCGAAGCCGGGGTCGCGCTCGCCGACCGCGAACACCGACGGCGGGCGGACGTCCGGCGAGAACAGCTCGACGTCGACGGTCTCGCCCTCGTCGAGGTACTCCGTGTCCGCGTCGACGGTGACCGTGCCGTCCGCTTCCACGAGGCTCGTCGTCGCCCCCGAGCCCTTGTCGACGGGGTAGACGAGCGTCTCGCCGTCCCCGGACTCCACGAGGCCCGCGGGCATCAGGCGCGTGCGGCCCTCGCCGTAGCGCTCGCGGACCGCCATCCGCCCCTCCACGGTCGCCGAGCGCTGCTCGGGGAGGCCGGCGGCGTCCCGGATTTTGGGCGCGACGAACGCCCGGAAGATGGTGAGCGCGGAGACCGGGTAGCCGGGGAGGCCGACGTACGCCGCGCCGCCCATCTCGCCGAGGAGCATCGGCTTCCCGGGCTTGACGCTGACGCCGTGCAGGAGGAGCTCGCCGCGCTCCTCGACGACCTGGTAGACGACGTCGACCGCGCTCGCGGAGGTCGACCCCGACGAGAGCACGAGGTCGCAGTCGTCGGCGGCGTCCCGCAGCACGCGCTCGAGTTCCTCGTAGTCGTCGCCCGCGTGCGGGTAGAGCACGGGTTCGCCGCCCGCGTCCCGCACCGCGGCCGCGATGGAGTAGCTGTTCACGTCGTAAATCTGGCCCGCGCGGTGGCGCACCTCGCCGCCCGGCCGCACGAGCTCGTCGCCCGTCGACACGATGCCCACCTTCGGCTTCGCGCGGACGGGGACGCTCTCCACGCCGAGCGCCGCGAGCAGCCCGACTTCGCGGGACGTGAGCAGCGTCCCCGGGCCGAGCACGCGGTCGCCCGCCGCGACGTCGGCGCCCGCGACCATCACGCCGTCGCCGGGCG
>NZ_WPCF01000175.1 GCF_009741975.1 Halobacterium sp. CBA1126
TACACGGAGAACGGGATGACCGTCTGGGGACCGTCCCCGACGACCTCGTCGGCGAAGTCGGGCCCGCCGTGGCGAGCCTGGACTTCGTCACCCACTGCTACGAGCGGCCGCGCCACGACGGCGTCTGGGAGTACAACTTCTTCGCGATGACCCACGGCCGCAGCGAGGAGGAGAGCCAGCGGCGCATCGAGGAAGTGCGGGACGTGATGGCCGAGTACTGGGACGTCGAGGACGAGGACTGGGACACGCTGTTCTCGACGCGCATCCTGAAGAAGACGGGCATCCGGCTCGCCGAGCGCGCGGACGCGAACACCGCATGAGCGGGGAGGCGCTGCCGTGATTCCGCTGTTCCACGACTTCACCGAGGAGACCGTGCTCGTCGTCGGCGGCGGCCCGGTCGGGGCGCGGAAGGCCCGGACGTTCGCCCGCGAGGCGGACGTGCTCGTGCTCAGCCCCGCGTTCGCGGACGCGGACTTCGGTGACGCCGAGCGCGTGCAGGCCGCGCCCGAACCGGAGGACGCCGCGGACTGGGTGGCACGCGCGGACCCCGCGCTTGTGGTGGCGGCGACCGACGACGGCGACGTGAACGACGCGTTCGCGGAGGCCGCCCGCGAGCGCGGCGCGCTCGTGAACCGCGCGGACGAATCCGGCGGCCGCGAGGCGGACAGCGTCGTGGTGCCGGCGACGGTTCGGGACGACCCCGTGACGGTCGCCGTCGCGACGGGCGGCGCGAGCCCCGCGCTCTCGAAGTACCTCCGCGAGCAACTGGAGGACGAACTGGCGGGTGCGGGCGGGATGGCCGAACTGACCGGGGACCTGCGCGCGGACCTGCGAGCGGCCGGCGTCGACCCCGAGACCCGCCGGAACGCGGTGCGGGCGGTGGTGCGCTCGGGGCCGGTTTGGAAGGCTTTACGTACTGGTGGGACAAACGCCCGGCAACGAGCCGACGACGTCGCCGCCGACGTCGTCGGCAACTCAGAGTGGTCCACGTGAACGGAAACACAGGTGTCGTCTCGGGCGTGCGCGTCTCCCACGAGTCGGCCTCCCTCTCGGAGCTCGAGGCCGCGAGTGCGGACAGCGAAGCCGACGCCCTCGACGCGCTGCTCGTCGAGCCAGCCGTCGAGGAAGCGTTCGTGATTCAGACGTGCCACCGCTCGGAGGCGTACGTCGTCGCGGACGAACCGCGGGACGGCCGCCGCGCGCTCGCCGCCGCGGGCTTCGACCCGGCCGCGGAGGGCGCCGTCGCGATGGGACACGAGGAGAGCCTGCGCCACCTCCTCCGGGTCGCCGCCGGCCTCGAGTCCCTCGTCGTGGGCGAGGACCAGATTCTCGGGCAGGTCCGTGACGCCTACGACACCGCGAAGGACGCGGGCGCCATCGGCCACGTGCTCCGGCAGGCGGTGACGAAGGCCATCCACGTCGGCGAGCGCGCGCGCACCGAGACCAGCATCAACGAGGGCGTCACCTCGCTCGGGAGCGCGGCCGTCCGCCTCGTCGAGGACGAGCTCGCCCTCGACGGCGCGACCGCGCTGGTCGTCGGCGCTGGCGAGATGGGCGCGCTCGCGGCGAAGGCGTTCGCGAGCGCGGGCGTCGACCGCGTGGTCGTCGCGAACCGCACGACCACCCGCGCCGACCGCGTCGCCGAGGCCGTCGACACCCCGACGGAGACCGCGTCGCTGGACGACGCTCGCGAGTACGCCGCCGACGCGGACGTCGTCGTCACCGCGACCAGCAGCCCGGAGCCGGTCCTCGACGAGGCGGCGCTGGCGGACGCCGGCGAGACGGTCGTCGTCGACCTCGCGCAGCCCCGCGACGTCGCGCCCGACGCGGCCGAGCTGGGGAGCGTCGCGGTCCACGACCTCGACGACCTCGAGGCGGTCACGGCGTCGACCCGCGAGCAGCGCGAGGACGCCGCCCGCGAGGTCGAGTCGATGCTGGAGGCGGAGTTCCAGCGGCTGCTCGCCCAGTACAAGCGCAAGCGCGCCGACGAGGTCATCGCGCGCATGTACGAGAGCGCCGACCGCCTGAAGGCCCGCGAGGTCTCCACGGCGGTCTCGAAGCTCGAGGCCGCGGAAGGCGAGGTCTCCGAGGCGGAGCGCGAGGTCCTGGAGTCGATGGCGGACGCGCTGGTCAGCCAGCTGCTGGCGGCGCCGACGAAGAGCCTGCGGGACGCCGCCGAGGAGGACGACTGGTCGACCATCGCGACCGCCCTCGAGCTGTTCGACCCGGACTTCGAGGACGGGATGCCGTTCGACGCGCCCGCCGGGGAGGCGACGCCCGCCGAGTCCGAGGACTAACCGTACCCGAGCCTGATTCCTGCGGCCGCGACGACGCCGGCGACCAGCGGCGGCGCCAGCGCCGCGAGCCCGGTGAGGCCCGCGAGGTCGCCGCGAGGGCGACCGCGCGGACGAGCACGGCGCCGACCGCGGTCGCGACGGTGAGCGACCAGTTCGCGTCCATCGTGCGGGGGGTCGTCGCGCGAGCCCTTCGGCCTGTCGGCGGGTACGGTTATGTGACTGGCGCACGACGGGTCGCCCATGGCAGAACTCCTCTCCGACGAGGAAGTCGAGCGCCGGCTCCCCGAGGGCTGGGAGCGGGACGGCGACGAGATCGTGCGCACGTACGAGTTCGAGGACTACTTCAAGGGCGTCGCGTTCGCCTCCGAG
>NZ_WPCF01000180.1 GCF_009741975.1 Halobacterium sp. CBA1126
CGTCTTCGGCATCGCGGCCGTCCTCCTCGGCGCGTACCACGCGCTCGGCGACCCCGGTGCGGCCGCGGGCGCGTGGCTCTCCCCGACCGGCGCGGCCGCGCTCTCCATCGTCACGGACGCCGCCCAGGACCTGCGGCTGGCGGCGCTCGCGCTCGCCGGGCTGAGCGTGCTCGGGTTCGTCGTCTACCCGCTGACGGCGTCCGCCGCGAGCGCCGTCGGCGGCCGGCGGTGACTACTCGACGAGGCGCTCGATCTCGGTGACGAGGATGCCGGTCGCGCCCTCCCGCTTGAGCGCGTTCACCGCCTCGAAGACGTCCCGCTCCTCGACGACGGCGTGGACCGCCACCATCCCCGGTTCGTCGACGTCCAGCACCGTGGGGCCGCCGAGCCCGGGAATCACGTCCTCGACGGCGTCGAGGTTCTCCTCGGGCGCGTTCAACATCAGGTAGCGCTTCCCCTCCGCCGAGCGCACGGACTGCAGGGCGGTCTCGACCTGCTCGACCTTCGGGTCGTCGACGACGTCCTCGCGGGCGAACAGCCGCACGGAGCTCTGGAGCACCTCGTCGACGACCGTCAGGCGGTTCACGCGAAGCGTCGTCCCCGTCGACGTGATGTCGACGATGGCGTCGGCCATCTCCACGTGCGGCGTCAGCTCGGTCGCGCCCGTCACCTCCACGATGTCCGGGTCGACCGCGCGCTCGTCGAAGTACGCCCGCGTGATCGTCGGGAACTCCGTCGCGACGGTCTTCCCCGCCAGGTCCCCGGCGGCGTCGATGTCGCCGTCCTCCGGCGCCGCCAGCACCAGCCGGCACCTCCCGTAGTCGAGGTCCAGCAGGTCTTCGACGTTCCCGACGCCGGACTCCCGCACCTGATCGAGGCCCGTGATGCCGAGGTCCGCCGCGCCGTCAGCGACGTACTCCGGGATGTCCGCCGCCCGCGCGTACAGCACGGTGATGTCGGGGTCGACGGTGTCGGCGTACAACTGGCGCTCGGCGCCGTTCTCCACGCCGATGCCGGCTCTGTCGAGGAGGTCCAGCGTCGGGTCGTGCAAGCGGCCCTTGTTGGGCACGGCAATTCGCATGTGCTCTGGGTAGGCGTGGCACGGGGAACTAGGTTTTCCTTCTCGCAGTTCTCCTCAACTCGCTCTCGCGGCGAACGACGACTGCGGGCATTACGACACCTCGAAAGCCCCGAGGCTGTGGACTCGGGAGGCTCGCCCCGCTCCTCGCTCACTGCGTTCGCTGTGATGCTTGCGTCGCCTGCCTTCGTCCACAGCCTCGCCCCTTTCAGTCCGCCCAACTACCGGATGACCAACCGGCTACGGGTGGACTGGAAGGAGCCGCGTTCTCGGGGAAGACGGCCGAAGTAAGCACCGCAGCGAGCGGTAGCGAGCGAGGAGCGCAGCGAAGCCCTCGACCCGAGAACGCGGGGGCTTCCGAGGAAGCGTTCGCGAAGTCGGTCGCCGCGTCGAAGATAGCAGAAACGGATCCAACGAGCCACGAACGCGAAACCCACAGACACACAAGCCGCTCGGTCGAAGCAGGGGGTATGACGACACTGCAGATCGCGGGCGGGCGGGTGCTGCACCCGGACTTCTCGGTCGCGGAGGGCGACGTGCTCGTGGACCAGCAGAGCGGGGAGATTCTGGCCGTCGGAGAGACGGAGCCGGGCGACGAGCGGCTGGACGCCGAGGACTGTCTGGTGATGCCGGGGCTGGTCAACGCGCACTGCCACGCGGCGATGACCCTCCTCCGGGGGTACGCCGACGACAAGCGGCTGGACGCGTGGCTGCAGGAGGACATCTGGCCGGCGGAGGGCGAGCTCACGGAGGGCGACGTGCGGGCGGGCGCGGAGCTCGCGCTCGTGGAGATGATTCGGTCGGGGACGACGGCGTTCGCGGACATGTACTTCCACGTCCCCGAAATCGCGGCGGCCGTCGAGGAGGCGGGCGTGCGGGCGCGGCTCGGGCACGGCGTCGTCACCGTCGGGAAGGACGAGGGCGACGCGTACCGCGACAACGACGAGAGCATCGAGGTCGCGCGGGAGTACGACGGCGCTGCGGGCGGCCGCATCAGGACGGCGTACATGCCCCACAGCCTGACGACCGTCGGCGAGGAGTACCTCCGCGAGTTCGTGGGGAAGGCCCGCGAGCACGACCTCCCGGTGCACTTCCACGCGAACGAGACCCGCGACGAAGTGACGCCGATCGTCGACGAGGAGGGCGAGCGCCCGCTGGAGTACGCCGACGACCTCGGGATGGTCACGGAGGCGGACTTCCTCGCGCACGGCGTCCACACGGACGCCGCGGAGCACGACCTGCTCGCGGAGCGCGGCGCGAGCGTCGTCCACTGCCCGGCGTCGAACATGAAGCTCGCGTCCGGGATGGCGCCCGTGCAGGCGATGCGCGACGCGGGCGTGAACGTCGCGCTCGGGACGGACGGCGCGGCGTCGAACAACGACCTCGACGTCTTCGACGAACTCCGGGACGCGG
>NZ_WPCF01000173.1 GCF_009741975.1 Halobacterium sp. CBA1126
GCCGACGGTCGCCGCGGAGACCGCAATCTGGACGAGGCCGCCGCCGACGCTCGCGGTCGCGCCGCCGGCCGCCGCGCCGCCCGCCGCGCCCGCGGCCGCCGGGCCGAACAGACAACAGAGGCTGAGCGCGCCGCCGAGGCCGAGCAGCGACCAGTTCGGGCCGCCGTCCGCGTCGTCAGTCATGCGGCCGTGACGACGGCGGCCGCGGAGTTGTAGCTTCGGGTAGTGGCGGGCCCCGCGGGCTCAGGGGAGTTCGACGTCGGTGCCGGTCTGCTCGCCGGCGGCCTTCACGGTGTTGTACAGCAGCATCGCGCGCGTCATCGGGCCGACGCCGCCGGGGACGGGCGTGATGGCGCTGGCCTTCTCCTTGGCGCTCTCGAACTCCACGTCGCCGACGAGCTCGTAGCCCTTCTCGGTGTCCGCGTCGACGCGGTTGATGCCGACGTCGACGACGACGGTGCCCTCCGAGAGCATCGACCCGTCGACGAGTTCGGTGACGCCGGCGGCCGCGACGACGACGTCCGCGCGGCGCGTGTGGGCGGCGAGGTCCTCGGTTCGGCTGTGGCAGACGGTGACGGTGGCGTTGCCGCCGTCGCTCTTCTGGACGAGGAGGTTCGCGAGCGGCTTCCCGACGATGTTCGAGCGGCCGACCACGACCACTTCCTTCCCCTCGGTGTCGACGCCCTCGCTGGCGAGGAGCTTCTGGATGCCGTGGGGCGTGCAGGGCTTGAAGCGGGCGTTCCCGGCGACGAGCTTCCCGACGTTCTCGGGGTGGAAGCCGTCGACGTCCTTCGCGGGGTCGACAGCGGAGAGCACGCGCTCGTCGGGGACGTGGTCGGGCGTGGGCGCCTGCACGAGGATGCCGTGGACGTCCTCGCGGGCGTTCAGGTCGGCGACCGTCTCGAAGAGCTCCTCGGCGGGCGCGTCGGAGTCGATGCGGACGTCCTCGGCGGCGATGCCGATCTCCTCGCAGTCCCGCTGTTTCATGGAGACGTACGTCTCGCTGGCCTGCTTGTCGTTCATCAGGACGGTCGCGAGCCGCGGCGTGACGCCGGCGTCCTCGAGCGTCGCCACGGAGTCGGCGAGCGCGTCGCGGACGTCGGCGGCGACGGCGTTCCCGTCGATGATGCTGGTCATGCAGCGACGTCCGCGCTCGGCCGCCTTCAATTCGGCGGTTCGTGCACAAAAGGACGGCCAGTCAGCACAGAATGCGCACGAACGACCAACAGCTACTCGTACAGCGGGTGGTCCTGACAGAGGCGCTCGACGGTCGCGGCGACCTCGGCGTACACCTCGGCGTCGCCGATGTTGTCGATGACTTTCGCGATGCAGTCGCCGACCGTCTCCATCGCGGCCTCGTCGAACCCGCGGGTCGTCAGCGCGGGCGTGCCGGCGCGAATCCCGGAGGGTCGAACGCCGACCGGGACTCGTCCGGGACGGTGTTGGCGTTCAGGACGATGCCGACCTCCTCGAGGGCCTCCTCGGCGTCGCCGCCGGAGACGTCCGGGTGGGAGTCGCGGAGGTCCACGAGCACGAGGTGGGTGTCGGTGCCGCCGGAGACCAGCGAGAAGCCGTGGTCCTGCAGGGTCTCGCCGAGCACCTCGGCGTTGCGCACGACCTGCGCGGCGTACTGGTCGAACGCGGGGTCGAGCGCCTCCTCGAAGCCGACCGCCTTCCCGGCGATGTTGTGCATCAGGGGACCGCCCTGCGCGCCCGGGAACACCGCCGAGTCCACGTCGTCGGCGTACTGCTCGTCGCACATGATGATGCCGCCGCGGCCCGCGCGAATCGTCTTGTGCGTGCTCCCCGTGACGAAGTCCGCGACGCCGACCGGCGAGGGGTGTTCGCCCGCGGCGACGAGGCCCGTGATGTGCGCGATGTCCGCCATGTGGTAGGCGTCGACGGCGTCAGCCGCGGCCTGAATCTCGCCCCACTCGACCTCGCGGGGGTACGCCGAGAACCCGGAGACGATCATGTCCGGCTCGAACGCCTCGGCGATCTCCCGCAGCGACTCGTAGTCGAGTCGCCCCGTCTCCGGGTCGACCTCGTACTGTTCGACGTCGTAGAGCTGGCCCGCGAAGTTCGCGGGGTGGCCGTGGCTCAGGTGGCCGCCGTGCGTGAGGTCCAGCGAGAGAATCTTGTCGCCGGGCTCGAGGACCGAGAAGTAGACGCCCATGTTCGCGGAGGAGCCGCTGTGGGGCTGGACGTTCACGTGGTCGGCGCCGAACAGCTCCTTCGCGCGCTCGATGGCCAGCGACTCGACGTCGTCGGCGTACTCGCAGCCGCCGTAGTAGCGCTCGCCGGGGTAGCCCTCGGCGTACTTGTTCGTGAGCTCGCTGCCCTGCGCCTCGAGGACGGCTTCGCTGACGTGGTTCTCGCTGGCGATCATCGCCAGCGTCTCGTTCTGGCGCTCGCGCTCGCCGGCGAGCGCGTCCGCGACCGCCGGGTCGACCTCCCGGACGTCGTCGTAGCTCATGCCTAGAGTGGCCGGTGCGCGCGGCATAAGTCTACCGAGCCTGCCATAATTCACCCCCGCCCCTCGACAGAAATATATGCCCGCTGGGAGTACGGGACAGCCGCGTGATTCAGTGGGAGACAACCGGCGCGGGGGTGGCCGCTGTCGACGCCGCCGGCAACGAAGTGACAGTGCGAGCACGCGACTGGCGGGAAGCCCGCGGGGGACGGGCGCTCGCGCGACCGGCGGACGCCGCCGTCTCCGGCGTCGCGACGCGGCTCTCCGTGCCCGCCAGCGAGGCGACCGTCTCCGCGTCCG
>NZ_WPCF01000110.1 GCF_009741975.1 Halobacterium sp. CBA1126
CGACGACGCGCTGCTCGGCGGCGTCGTAGTAGTGGACCGCGGTGACGCCGTCCGGGAGCGAGTCGCCGGCCGCGAGCTCGTCGAGCAGCGCGGCGATTTCGGTCCGGTCGCCGGACGCGAGCGCCGGCCGCGTGGACGCCAGCTGCGTCTGGCCGCGCACGTTGTCGAGGTACGCGTCCAGTTGCGCGGCGCGGGCGTCCGCGGTCGCGGACAGCTCCGTCCGGACGTCGTCCCGGAGCTGGTCGTTGGTCTGCTGGTACACCATCGCGCCGACGCCGACCGCGACGGCGACGACGACGAGCAGGGCCACGGCGAGTTTCGCCCCGTAGCTCCCCCGTACCCGTTCGAACTGACCGGTGATCCCCATCTTCCTCCGTGGTGTCTTGGGGATACGACAAAAGGGTTCGGCCCCGATTTTCGCTCGTGATACTGTCTCGCAGCGAATCTCGCCGGCTCCCGGGGAGTGATGTCACCTCGACTTGCCGTGCGCTCAGAGCCCGGTGGGGTGGTCGACGAACGTCGTCTCGACGTCCCAGTCGTCGGCGAGCGACTGGAGCGCGCGCACGCCCAGCGTCTCCGTCGCGTAGTGGCCCGCGAGGAACACCGAGACGCCGGCCTCTCGGGCCTCGTGGTAGAGCTTCTGCTTGCCCTCGCCGGTGACGAACGCGTCCACGCCGTCGGCCTCGGCCTCCCGAATCCAGTCCGCGCCGCTGCCCGTGAGCACGGCGACGTCGTCGATCTCCTCGGGGCCGAAGTCCAGCACTCGCACGCCGTTCTCGGGGTCGAGTTCGTCCTCCAGCGTCGACGCGAGTTCGTCCGCCGTGTACGTCGACTGCGCGGTGCCGCGGGAGCCGAGGTGTTCGCCGGCGTGCGCGCCGAACGGCGCGCGGTTCTCCAGCCCGAGGCGGTCTGCGAGCTGCGCGGCGTTCCCGAGTTCCGGGTGGCCGTCCAGGGGGAGGTGGGCGGCGTACAGCGCGCAGTCGCCGTCCAGCAGCGCCCGCACGCGGTCGTACTCGCGGCCGGTCACCGCGTCGACGCCGCCCCAGACGATACCGTGGTGGACGACGAGCAGGTCCGCGCCCCACTCGACGGCTTCCTCGATGGTCGCGGTCGCGGCGTCCACCGCGAACGCCACGCGCTCGACGTCGGCGTCCCCCGGGCCGACCTGGAGGCCGTTCGTGGCGGCGTCCTCGTAGTCGTCGACGCGGAGCCGCTGGTCGTACTTCGCGGCGATGTCGGAGAGGTCCATGTACGGGGACGCGAGCGCCGGGAACTTCTAATCGTCGGCGTGCGCGTGGACGAACTCGCGGACGAGTTTCGCGGCGAGCGTGGCGGCCTGCCCGTCGTCGCGGTCGTTGACCTCCACGACGTCGAAGCCCGCGGCCCGCGGCGCGAGGTCGCGGACGACGTCCCGCATCGCCGCGGAGTCGAGGCCGAACGGCTCCGGCGTCCCCGTGCCGGGCGCGTACGCGGGGTCCGCGGCGTCGACGTCCACCGAGAGGTAGACCGACCCGTCGACGTCCGGCGTCCAGTCCGCGGCCTCGTCGGGCGAGACGACGGTCACGTCGTCCTCCGCGGCCCGCTCCCACTCGGCCTCGTTGCCGGAGCGCGCGCCCACGACGACCGCCTCGTCGGCGACGTCGAGGGCGTGCCGGGTGACCGTCGAGTGGCTCAGCGGGTCGCCGTCGAGGGCAGCGCGGAGGTCGAGGTGGGCGTCCAGCGCGACGAAGACGTCCGGGTCGAGCGCGCGCACGGCCGCCACCGAGACGGTGTGCTCGCCGCCCAACAGGAGGGGGACGGCGTCCGCCCAGTGGACGTCAGTGAGCACGCCCTCGAGGTAGTCGAGGTACTCGGCGGCGTCGTGCCACGCGTGGACGTCGCCGTAGTCGGCGACGTTCAGCTCGGAGAAGTGTGTGCCCGTCGAGGCGTGGTAGTCCTCGAACGTGCGAGCGAACTTCCTGATTCGGTCCGGGCCGAAGCGCGCGCCCGGACGGAACGAGGTGGAGACGTCCAGCGGCGCGCCCACGGCGACGTAGTCCGCGTCGGCGAACGGCGCGTCCGCGGACTCGTCGACGGGGCTGGCGCCGGGGAACATCCGTTACTGGAGGATCTTGCGCTTGTCCTCGAACTCGAGGAACTCGATGTTGTCGTCAGCGTCGAGGTCGAGGTCGGCGGGAATCTGCATCGTCACGGTCTCGTAGGTGTCGAGGTCCATGACCTGCGCGACCGTCTCGGACTCGATGGAGACGACCTGGCCCTGCTTGCGCTCGATGATGGGGACCCAGACCTTCGCGTCGACGGGCTGGCTAAAGCTGCGCTTCTTCCCGTCGAAGACGCCCTCGGCCTCGACGCGGGCCTTCGCGCTCCCGTGCTTGCCGGGCTTGGCGGTGCTGTAGGCGTTGATCTGGCACGGCGTGTCCTCGATCATGACGTAGTTGCCTTCCTGAAGGTCACGGACTTCCGTCTGCTCTTTCGCCATACGCCGGGATTCACGCCTGCCGTGTATAAACGGTTTGGAACGCGTTCCGGCCGGGAGAGGCCCCCACACTCGCGGAGACGGGCACGTGAGCGTGGGCGAATCCGCTCGGTTCAGAGCACGCCGTCGACGCGCGCCAGCCCCTCGCGGAGCTCGTCGGTCGGCAGCCCGAAGCCGAGCCGGAAGTAGCCGTCGTAGGACTCGCCCCCGGTGGAGAAGCAGTCGCCGGGCGCGAGCACGACGCCGGCGTCCTCGACGACCGTCCGGCAGAACGCCCGCGCGTCGTCGAAGCCGTCGGGCACGCGCAGGAAGACGTTGCAGCCGACGGGGTCGGGCCAGTCGAGGCCGTGGCCGCGAGCCCACTCTGCGGTGATCTCGTGGTTCTCGCGGACGTGCTCGAGGGCCTCCGCGCGGAGGTCGGCCGCCTCGCCCTCGAACACCTGCCGGGCGACGTGGTGGCCGAACTTCGACGGCGAGATGGTCGTGTAGTCCTTCCAGCGCTCGGCGGACGCGACGACGTCCTCGGGGCCGGCGAGCCAGCCGAACCGGAGGCCGGCGAGCCCGTACGCCTTCGAGAGGCTCGCGGTGCTGACGCCGTGTTCGCCCATGCTCGCGACCGGCGGCGCGGGGTCCTCGGCGAGCAGCCGGTACACCTCGTCGCCGAGCAGGTAGGCGTCGTTGTCCGCCGCGACGTCGTACAGCGCCCGCATCGCGTCCTCGGGGTGGTTCCGGCCCGTTGGGTTGTTCGGGTTGTTCACGACGACGAGCTCGGTCTCGGGGCGCACGGCGTCCGCGACCGCGTCCACGTCCAGCGTCCACGACGGCTCGTTCAGGGGGACGCGGGTCACGTCGCAGATGGTGTCCGGGACGGCGTGGAGGCTCTCGTAGGTCGGCGTGACGACGACCGCGTGGTCGCCCGGGGAGAGCATCGACTGGAACGCGAGGAAGTTCGCCTCCTGCGCGCCGACGGTGCAGACCACCTCCTCGGCGCCCCGGCCGTAGTCGGCCGCGATGGCTTCCCGAACGTCCGGCGCGCCGCTGGTCGGAATCACGTAGCCGAGGTCGCCGGGGTCGGTGTCGAAGCGGTCGGCGGGCAGGCTGCGCACGCCGCTCTCCGCGAGCATCACGTCGGCGTCGTGCTCGTACTCCGCGAACCACCGCTCCAGCTCGAAGGCGTCGACGTCCATACGGGGGGTTCTCGCGGCAGCGCCAAAACACGCGCGGCCCGGCGGCCGGTCAGTCCTCGCGGCGGTCCCGGAGGTTCTGGCGAGTGAACTGCGGCGCCGCGCGCATCCCGCGGCGCTTCCGGAACGACCGGTAGAGCCCGAGCCCGACCGCGCCCGTGAACGCGCCCATGACGCCGGCCGCCAGCGGGTCCGCCTCGACGTACAGCAGCGCGGTCGTCGGCACGCTCGTCGCGAACACCAGCCCGAGCACCACGCGGCGCGCCAGCCGGTCGACGACGCCGTCGCTGTCCTCGAGGTCCGCCCGCACGTGGAGGTCCTCGCGCTCCACGCGGTCGAGCGCGGACTCCAGTTTCGGCGGCACGCGGACGGCGGACTGCGCGGAGCGCTGGAACTGGTCGGCGGTCTCCTCGGCGAACTGCCGCACCGACTCCTCGCGGTAGCCCTGCTCGGTGAGGTACTCCGTCGCCACCGAGATGAAGTCGAAGTCCGGGTCGAGAGTGACGCAGACGCCCTCCACGACCGTCGCCACCCGCAGCACGAGCGCCAGGTTCGACGGCAGCCGCAGCGGGAACTCGTAGATGGTGTCCTCGACCTTCCCGACGATCTGCTGGACGCGGTACGTCTCGATGTCCTCCCCGCGGGCGTCCTGGATCGCGAGCTCCATCACGTCCGCCATCGTCGCGCGGTCGGCCTCCGGGGAGAGCGTCCCCATCTCGATGAGCGCGTCCAGAATCGCGTCGATGTCCTGGTTCGCGACCGCGACGTAGAAGTCCACGATCTTCTCCTGGACGAACGCGTCGACGCGCCCGCTCATCCCGAAGTCGTAGAACACCACCGAGCCGTCGTCCCGGACCGCCAGGTTCCCCGGGTGGGGGTCGGCGTGGAACACCCCGTCCTCGATGATCATCTGGAGGTACGCCCGCTCGACGGTCTCCGCGACCTCCGAGCGGTCGACGCCGCGGCGGTCCAGCTCCTCGACGTTCGAGATTTTCGTGCCCGGGACGTACTCCATCGTCAGCACGCGGCTGCCCGAGTGCGTGTCGTACACCGCCGGAATCACGACGTCCGGGTCGTCCGCGAAGTTCCCGCGAATCTCCGTCAGCATCTCGGCCTCCCGGCCGTAGTCCATCTCCTCGCGGATCGTCTTCGCGAACTCGTCGGCGAGGTTCCGCAGGCTGAACGCCCGCGACTCCCCGACGAACCGCGCGACGACGGGCAGCGTCCACCGAATCACGTGGAGGTCCGCCTCCACGAGCTCCTCGATGTCCGGTCTGCGCACCTTCACCGCAACCTCGTCGCCGTCCACTTTCGCGGTGTACACCTGCCCGAGGCTCGCGCCGCTGATGGCGTCCTCGTCGAAGTCGTCGAAGCGCTCCTCGACGGGCCCGAGCTCGTCCTCGAGGACGACCTTCGCGTCCTCGTAGTCGGCGGGCGGCACGCGGTCCTGCAGGTCCGCGAGCACGTCCACGTACTCCGGCGGCAGCACGTCCGGCCGCGTCGACAGCAGCTGCCCGAGCTTGATGAACGTCGGCCCGAGCGTCAGCAGCGAGTCCAGCAGCCGGCGAGCGCGCGCCACCCGCATCTCCCTCGTGACGCGGCGCTGCCCGCCGAACACCACGAACCGGCGGCGGTCCCGCAGGTACCCCCACACGAGCGGGAGGAACTGCCAGACCACGACGACGAACCGCCGGTACGCCCGGAGCAGCGCCACCCGTCTACCCCTCGACGGGCACGCTGTGGCTCTCGCCGGCGCCCTTCGGCAGCCGCACGTCGAGCACGCCGTCCTCCACGCTCGCGGACGCCCCCGACTCGGTGGCGTCCGGCGGCAGCGGCAGCTCCAGTTCGAGGAACAGCGACCGCTCCTCGCTGCGGTAGTCGAAGTCCGCGGGCACGTCTTTCTCGCGGCGCGCGTCCACCGCCAGCGTGCGCCCCTCCACGCGCACGTCGACGGTGTCCGCGGTCGCCCCGGGCACGTCGACGACGAACGCGTACGCGTCATCGCTCTCCAGGACGTCGACGAACACGGAATCGGGCAGACTCCCCAGCGCTTCGCGCAAGCGGGACATACTCCCGGGTTTGGTCGGCGCGGCGTTAAACCCGGTGGTCGTCGGCGGGAACGACCGCGAAAACGGAGCAGACCGTCCGCGGTGGACGGGCGCCCTCGCGGCGGGGGGAACGGCCGCGAGCGCGCGAAACCAGCTGTGCGTCGCACACTGGGTGGCGTCCGAACAGCCTCCACGGCGGACCGCGCCGGTGGGGGGAGTCGCGCGGTCCGCCGCGTCGCCGGCGAGGGGTGTGGGGGAAATCGGGCCGGCGACGCGTGGTGACGCTCAGTGTGCCCTGACTGGCGGCGAACGTCTGCCGCCACCCGACTCGTGGACTGCCGGGGTATTCAACGCCCCAGTCGCTCGCCCCGGATTAGCGACGGTTAAGCCGAATTAAGCGCGGTTCCCGGCAGGTAGGGGCGACGAACCTCGTTCGAGGCCGTGGCCTCTCGAAGAGCGTGGCAGTACTGTGGGCCACGCGGCTCACGGCTCTCGGTCGTCGCCGTTCGCAATTCCGTGCCCTCCCTTCGGTCGGGCACGCGGCTCGAGGGTCGTTATCGTGTAGCACATCACGCGGCTCGCGGCCCACTCCGTTCGCCGCTCGCTCGTTCCGTGGGCTCGCTTCGCTCGCCCACCGGCGCGCAGCCTTTACCCCTCCCCCAACCCAACTGGACCCATGACCGAACACGACCGGCACGACGCCGGCTTCAAGGAGCGAACGCGGGTCGCGGCCGCCCGGGAGCGGCTGCTCGACCGCGTGGCGGTCCACGACCGGACCGAGCGCGTGCCACTCGAAGACGCCGACGGGCGGGCGGTCGCGGCGGCCGTCACCGCCGAGCGGAGCGTCCCGCACTACCGGCGCGCGGCGATGGACGGGTTCGCGGTGCGCGCCGAGGACACGTTCGGCGCGAGCGACCGGTCGCCCGCGGTCCTCCGCGAGGACGAGGCCGAGCGCGTGCACACGGGGAGCGCGGTGCCCGAGTGGGCGGACGCGGTCGTGATGATAGAGCAGGCCGACACCGCCAGCGGCGACGTGGAGGTGTTCGCGGCGGTCGGCGAGGGCGAGAACGTCGCCCCGGTCGGCGAGGACGTCGAAGCGGGCGACCGGCTCTACGAGCCCGGCCACCGGCTCCGGCCGTCCGACCTCGGGCTGCTGAAGTCCGTCGGCCTGCGCGAGGTCGAGGTGTACGAGCGCCCGGACGTCGCCGTGCTGCGACCGGCGAGGAGCTCGTGCAGGGCGACCCCGACCCCGGCGAGGTCGTGGAGACGAACGGCCTCACGGTCTCGCGGCTGGCGGAGCGCTGGGGGGGCGAGCGCGCGCTACGAGGACGTCGTGACCGACGACGAGGAAGCGCTCGCGGACGCAATCGAGGCGAACGTCGACGCGGACGTCGTCGTCACGACGGGGGGCTCCTCCGTCGGCGAGCGGGACCTCCTTCCCGAGGTCGTCGACGGCCTCGGCGAGGTGTTCGTCCACGGCGTCGCGCTGCGGCCCGGCCACCCGGTCGCGCTCGGGGAGGTCGCGGGGACGCCGGTCGTGATGCTCCCCGGCTACCCCGTCGCCTGCATCGTGAACGCCGTGCAGTTCCTGCGGCCCGCGCTGAAGCGCGTCGGCGGGATGCCGGACGAGGACCCGCCGAGCGTGCGGGCGCAGCTGGACGGGAAGGTCCGCTCCGAGCCCGGGGTGCGGACGTTCGCGCGCGTCCGCCTCCGCGACGAGGACGGCGAGCGCGTCGCGGAGCCGGTGAGTTCGAGCGGGAGCGGCGTGCTCTCCAGCGTCGCGCTCGCGGACGGCTGGGTGGTCGTCCCCGAGCAGACGGAGGGCTTCGACGCCGGCGAGGAAGTGGCCGTCGAGAACTGGGAGGCGCACCGATGAGCGACCGCAAACAGTTCCGCGACCTCGCCAGCCCCGAGGCGGCCCGCGAGGTCATCGACGGCCTCGACCTCTCGCCGGGCGTCGAGCGCGTCGACCTGGACGACGCCAGCGGGCGCGTGCTCGCGGACCGCATCGACGCGCGCCTCGACGTGCCGGGGTTCGACCGCGCGAAGGTCGACGGGTACGCGGTCCGCGCCGCGGACACGTTCGGCGCGAGCG
>NZ_WPCF01000134.1 GCF_009741975.1 Halobacterium sp. CBA1126
CGCGGCGACGACGGCGACGACGCCGACGGCGCGCGCGACCTCACGCGGTCGCATTCGCGGTCACCCCCGTCTTGTCGGTCGTCTCGATGGTCCCGTGCAGCATCAGGTACTGGACGGTGTCGACGCCCCGGTACTCGAAGACCTGCTCGGTGGTCGCGTCCGCGGGCTCGCCGTCGGCCGCGAGGCCGAGCTGGGCGAGCACGGACGGCTGGGGCGCTTCCATCCGCACCACGTCGTAGTTGCCGAGGCCGGCGTCGTCGGCGGCGGCCCCGATGGCCGCGTCGACGCCGCCGATTTCGTCCGCGAGGCCGTTCTCCACGCCGGTGGCGCCCGCGTACACCTTCGCGTGCGAGACCTCCTCGCGGGTGAGCTCGATGCGGTCGCCGCGCTCCGCGAACACGGAGCCGACGAACGCCTTCCGCAGCGTCTCGACGCGCTGGCGCACCTCGTCGGGCGTCGACCCGCTGCCCTTGTCGGGGCCGGTCACGACCTCGCCGGCGGGCACACCGCCCGACGGCAGGGTGGCGCGCACGCCGACGCTGCCGACGATGGAGGCGGGCGTCACGTAGATGTCGTCGGCGGGCGCGGCGGCGTAGTACGACCCGGAGGCCGCGGTGCCGGTGACGCTCGCGACGACGGGCATCTCGCCCGCGGTGCGCTTGACCGCCAGGTAGAGCTGTTCGCTCGCCGACGCCGTCCCGCCGGGGCTGTTCACGTCGAGGACGACCGCCCGGATGGAGTCGTTCTGCCGGGCCTCCCGCAGGTCGTCGACGACCGCGGTCGCGGAGTCGCCCGTGATGGTGCCGTGGAGTTCCACGACGGCGACGTTGCCGTCGGGCTCGGTGGCGTACCCCCACGCCTGCGGCGCGAACGCCACGCCGACGACGACGCCGACGACGACGAGCACGAGCGTCGCGCTCCGCACGCTGCCGCGGGCGTCAGTCACGACGCCACCTCCGCGCTCGCGGACCCGTTCTCGACGAGCGACACGTCCTCGTAGTTCACCGTCACGGACGCCGGCTCGCCGTCGGCCGTCGTCCACGACGTGACGACCTTCAGGGGGATCTCGCGGTCGAGGTCGACCCAGACCGTCCGCGAGACGTTCGCCGCGCCGCTCGCGTCATCGCGGGGGTCGAGTTCGACCACCGCGGTCCGGTGGCCGTCGTGGCTGGTCACGCGCTCGACGCTGACGTTGCTCGTGCGCACCAGCGTCTCCGCGAGCGCGCCGTAGCCGGCGGGCGTCGCGGGCGAGCCGGCGCCGGTCCCGGCGTCGAAGACCGGGCCGCCGTCGGCCGACCCGGCGACGGTCTCGCCGGCGCGCGGACCGGATTCGTACGTCACTTCGCGTCGGTCGCCGCGGACCGCGACGTTCGCGCTGGTCGCCGTGGTCGAGTCGCCGACTTCGACCGTGCGGGTGACCGTCGCGTCGTAGCCGTCCAGGGCGGCGTACCGCTGTTCGACCGCGTCTCCGACCGCGGCGGCGTCGACGGAGCCGTCGGCCGACAGCCCGCCGATGCAGCCCGCAGTCAGGGAGACGACGACGAGGGCGGTCGCTGCCGCCACTCGCATTCGTGTAGATTGCATGACTCTCCGCGGGGGACTACCGGCGGCCCCGACAAAACACGGGGGTGGCGTTCGCAAGCCGAGAGAATCCACGGCGGGCGCGAGCCGCGTCGCTGTGCGGCGTCGCGTCGAAAGAAGCGGGTGGCGTTACGCGGAGAACGCGATCTCGTCGAGGGTCTCGATGCCGCCGCCCTCCTGGAAGCCGAAGTACTCGTAGGTCGCGGCCGCGAGGTCGCCGTTCTCGTCGAAGTCGACGGCGCTGGACGCGCCCACGTACTGGACGTCGGTGCCCTCGGCGGCCAGCTCGAGGCCCTCGGCGAGCGTGCTCGGCGTGACCTCCTCGCCGCTCGGGTTCGCGACGTTCCGCATCTCCTGGGCGACGGCGGCGCCGTCGTTCTCGCCGGCGGCCGCGTTCGCGAGCAGGCAGGCCGCGGTGGCGTCGAACGCCTGCGCGGTGAACACGCCGGGCTCCTCGCCGTACTCGTTCTGGTACTGTTCGTCGAAGTACTCCTTGCCGGGACCGGCTGACAGCGGCGCGGTGCCCGTGACGTTGTCCAGCGGGTTGCCGACGTCCGCGGGGAGGCTCGCCGACCGCAGGCCGTCCGTGACGAGAATCGGGACGTCCGTGTCGAACTCCGAGTAGAAGTCCCGGAACAGCTGGACGCCGCTCTCGGGGTAGCCGATGACGACGACCACGTCGGGGTTGTCGTTGAGCGCCTGCGAGATGCGCGAGGTGTACGACGACTGCCCCTTCTGAAAGGAGACCTCCTGGTAGACCTGGCCGTCCCGGTCCTGGAACGCCGTCTTGAAGCTCTCGGCGAGCAGCTGGCCGTAGGAGTTGTTCACGTACATCGTCGCGGCCGTCGACGCCTGGTGCTCCTCGACGGCGACCTGCGCGAGCACCTGGCCCTGTAGCGCGTCGGTCGGCGCGGTCCGGTAGATGAGGCCGTTGTCCTCGAGGCCGGTGATATCGGGGGACGTGCTCGCGGGCGAACAGCCGACCATCCCCGAGGGGACGAAGACGTTCTCCGCGACCGCGATGGTGACCTCCGAGGACGCCGCGCCCGTGACCGCGGGGTAGCCGCCGTTGCGCAGCGTCTGCGCCGCGGACTGGCCGGCGTTCGGGTCCGTCTGCGTGTCCTGCACGGAGAAGTCCAGTTCGAAGTCGGTCGCCCCGTCGAGGACCGCTTCCGGGAGGACGGCGCCGTCCCGGATGGGGGCGCCGAGGTCCGCGAGGCCGCCGGTCGTCGGCAGCAGGACGCCGTGCATGAGCGTCCGCGCGCTGCCGCCGCCGCTCGTGGTGGTCGCGCCGCCGCTGGTGGTCCCGTCGCCGTCTCCGTCGCCACCGCCCGTACAGCCGGCGAGCCCGGCGATACCTGCAGCTCCGAGCCCGCGGATGACGTCGCGCCGATTGATTCGTGAAGGCATACCACGCAGTAACAGTCAATTAGTATAAATGGATTCCGGAAATATCGGTGTTAAAACGCTATACTCGGAAATTCTAGCAGTTAATTGTTAATTACTAATTTTATCTATCGGTAGAGGGAGTGGTATTCGCGCGCACAGCACCCTTTTGGTCGCACCGCGCGACCGGTCCGTATGGAACCGACGAAGTTTCTGTTCGTCTCCGCGGACGCCGCCCTCATCGGCGACGTGGCGTGGCAGGTCCACGAGGAGGGCCACGACGTCAAGTACTACGTGGAGGCCGACGGCGACCAGGAGATAGCGGACGGGTTCGTGCCGAAGACCGACGACTGGCGCGCCGACGTCGAGTGGGCGGACGTCGTCGTCTTCGACGACATCTGGGTCGGCTCGGAGGTGGGGACGGGCGCCATCGCGGAGGACCTCCGCGCCGAGGGCCACGCGGTCGTCGGCGGGACGCCGAACACCGACCGCCTCGAGGAGGACCGCGGGTACGCGATAGAGGTCCTCGAGGAGAACGGCGTGAACACCATCGAACACGAGGAGTTCACGGACTTCCAGGCGGGCGTCCGGCACGTCGAGGAGAACCCCGGGCCGTACGTCGTCAAGCCCCTCGGCGAGGTCCAGAACGTCAAGCGCCTGCTGTACGTCGGCGACGACGAGGACGGCAGCGACGTCGTCGACGTGCTGCGGGCGTACGAGAAGGCGTGGGGCCACCGCATGAAGGGGTTCCAGCTCCAGCGCAAGGTCGAGGGCGTCGAGGTCGCCGTCTGCGGGTTCTTCAACGGGAACGAGTTCGTCGAGCCCGTGAACTTCAACTTCGAGCACAAGCGGCTGTTCCCCGGGAACATCGGCCCCTCCACGGGCGAGATGGGGACGAGCATGTTCTGGTCGCCGCGCAACGACCTCTTCGAGCGCACGCTCGGCCGGCTCGAGGGGTGGCTCGCCGACGAGGGGTACGTCGGCAGCATCGACCTCAACTGCATCGTCAACGAGACCGGCGTCTACCCGCTGGAGTTCACGCCCCGGTTCGGCTACCCCACCATCACCCTGCAGGAGGAGGCCATCGAGTCCTCCACGGGGGAGTTCTTCGCGGCGCTCGCGAACGGCCGCGACCCCGAGTTCGACGTCCACGACGGCTACCAGGTCGGCGTGCGCGTGGTGCTGCCGCCGTTCCCGTTCGACGACGAGGCGACCTACGACGAGAACTCGCGGAACGCCGCCATCGTGTTCGCGTCCGACGAGGACGGCGGCGCGACCACGCCGCCGCCGGGCGTCCACATCGAGGACGCCAAGCGCGTCGACGGCCAGTGGCGGGTCGCCGGCGGCTCCGGCATGCCGCTGGTCGTCACCGGGAAGGGCGAGACGATGCGGGAGGCACAGGCGCAGGCCTACGAGCGCGTCGAGGACGTGCTCATCCCGAACCTCTACTACCGCGACGACATCGGCGACCGCTGGGTGGCCGGCGACGGCGACCGCCTGCAGGCGTGGGACTACCTCGGGCCCGCCGACGAGTAGCCGCGCTCAGCGTCCCCAGCCACGGCGAGCAGGCCGTCCGGGAACTGCGCGAGCGTCGGCGCCGCGTCGTCCCCGAAGGCGGTGTGGACGAACGCCTGCCAGAGCACGCGCTCGGGGTACGGCCGCGCGGCGAGGTCGACGCCGAGCGCCGCCGCGACCGCGTCCTCGTCGACGTTCGGCCCCGGTTCGACGTCCAGGGCCCGCGGCGCGTCCTCGAGGTCGACGCCGAACGACGGGAACAGCCGGTAGTCCGCGCCCACAGCGGGGTGGTAGAACGCCCGCTCGCCCGGGTAGCGCACCGTCAGCACGGGCGCCGCGACCGCTCGCTCGCCGTCCGCGAGTTCCACTTCTCGCTCGCCGAGCGGGAGCTCGCGGCGCTGCCCGCGTTCGACTCGATACCGCTCGCCGCCCACTGCGAGGACTGCCTGTTCCTCCGCGATCCGCTCGATTGTCGCGCCGTGGGCGACTCCCGAAGCGAGTTCGGCTTCCCTCGAATCCCCGCCGACGGTCCCCTCGACGACGACCGTCTGGCCGCCGTCGCCTGTCAACGCCGGTGAGATTTCGCCCACCCTCGCGGGCTGGACGCCGTAGGGAGTCGCGCAGACGCGGCTCCACGCTTCCGGTGGCTCGTCGACGACCGAGCGCCAGTAGAAGACCCGGTTCTCCCCGTCACAGGTGTAGGGGACGACCGCGGGGAAGAACGCGCCCCCGAACCGAGTGGCCTCCAGTCCGCGGTACTCGAGGACGGCCTCGAGGTAGCGAACCGTCTGCCGGACCGGCGCGCGCCACCGGTCCGCGGACGCCCGCACCCACTCGACGCTCCCGTCTCCTGTGGCCTGTGCCATCACCCCGAGGTTGGTCGCCGCTCCGCTAAGGACTGCGCCCGGAGATGTTCGCCCCGCCGTCGGCGTCGTGCTGGCGGCGCGCCGCTCGAAGCCGAACATGTCCGCACACAGCCCTTAGCGCGGGCGCGCCCAACCACCGGGCGAGGTGTTCCAGCCGCGATGGCAGACGTGACCCACGAGCCGGCCGGCACAGTCGCCGACGACCTCTTCGACAAGTACCTGCTGCCGAAGGCCGCGCTCGCGGTCATCCTCGCGGCCTCGCTGGTCGGCACCGCGCTCACCCTCGACCTCGCGGGCCAGTGGTCGCCGCTGCTCGCGCTCGCGAAGTGGGCGTACCTCGTCGCGCTCGGCGTGCTCCTCGGCGGCCTGCTCTGGAAGCACGGCTTCGTCCGCCCGGGCGACGTCGACGCCGCCGGCGACTACTGCGCGGAGCTGTACCGGCGCTTCGACCGCATCGCGGCCGGCGCGCTCGCCGTGCTCGCGGACCGCGGC
>NZ_WPCF01000107.1 GCF_009741975.1 Halobacterium sp. CBA1126
CGTCCGCGCGCACCGTCAGCACGGGCACGTCGGCGGTGCGGACGACGCGCTCGGTGACGCTCCCGAGGAGCGCGCGGTCCAGCCCGCGGCGGCCGTGGGTCCCCATGACGATCGCGTCGATGCCCTCGTCCTCGACGTACTGGAGGATGGTCTCGTAGGCGCCGCCCTTCATCACGACGCCGACGGCGTCGACGTTCCGGTCGGTCGCCTGCTCGACGACCCCGTCGACGACGCTCTCCCCTTCCTCGGTGAGCGGGTCGACGACCGCGTCCTCGAAGGTGACGGTGCTGTACTCGGTGGTGTCCGCGACGTAGAGGACGTGCAGGCGGGCGCCGTAGCGGTCCGCGAGTTCGATGGCGTGCTGGACAGCCGCGTCGGCCGCGTCGCTCCCGTCGGTCGGCAACAGGACGTCGTCGTACATACGCGAGGGGAGGGCGGCCCGCCCGAAATAGGTGCGGGTAGGTTGTCGGTCGCCGGGAGCACCGCGGGAGATGAGCAAGCGTTTTGCCCCGCGGCCGCCCCCGTTGTGAGCATGCACGCGATCACGAACTCCGGGTGGGTGGAGGTCATCACGGGGTCGATGTTCTCCGGGAAGACGGAGGAGCTCCTGCGGCGGCTGCGGCGCGCGGAAATCGCGGGCCAGTCGGTCGCGGCGTTCACGCCCGCCATCGACGACCGCTACGGGGAGGCGACGCTCGGCTCGCACGCGGGCCGGACGTGGGAGGCGACGGTCGTCGACACCACTGCGGAGGGCGTCTCGAAGATTCCCAGCCACCTCAACGGCGAGGAGGTCGTCGCCGTCGACGAGGCGAACTTCTTCCCCGGCGAACTCGTCGAGGTCTGCCAGAGCCTCGCCAGCGACGGCCGCCGGGTCGTCGTCTCCGGCACCGACCAGACGTTCCGCGGGGAGCCCTTCGACCCCATCCCGCAGCTGATGGCGGTCGCGGAGTACGTCGAGAAGTTCCAGGCCATCTGCACGCAGTGCGGCGAGCCCGCGACACGGAACCAGCGGCTCATCGAGGGCGAGCCCGCCCACTACGACGACCCCACCATCATGGTCGGCGCGGAGGAGTCCTACGAGGCACGGTGCCGGAACTGCCACGTCGTCGAACGGGACTGAGATGACAACGTGGGTCGAACCGGAGGGCGGCCGCGAGCGCGGGGTCGTCGGCCTCGCGAAGGCGTTCACGCAGGTGCTCGCGAACCCGACGACGTTCTTCGAGGAGGCCGTCTCGCCGGGCGACCAAGCCCCCGGGCTGGTGTTCGCGATGGCGGTCGTGCTCGCCGTGCAGGGCACGCGCCTGCTCCGGAACCCCGACCGCGCGCTGGCGTTCCCGGCGCGACGTGGGTCGCCGCCGGCCTCACGCTCGCGCTCGCCGTCCTGCTGGTCGCGCCCGCCGCGCTCCACGCGCTGTCGGCCGTCGAGACGCTCGCGCTCGCCGCCGTCGCCCCCGACCGCGGCGGCGTCAGCGAGACGGTGCAGGTGCTCGCGTACGCCAGCGCGCCCTGCGCGTTCGTCGGCGTCGGCGTCCCCGCGGTCACGTTCGTCTGCGGGCTCTGGGCGTTCGCGCTGCTCGTGCTCGGGACTCGCACGGTCCACAGCACGTCGTTCGCGCGCGCCTGCGTCGCCGCGCTCGCCCCCGGCGCGCTCGCGTACGGCTCCGGGTTCGGCTGGTTCGCCGCGACGACCGCGCTGTTCCCGCGGGCCGCCGACTACATGCCGTGGGTCGGGCGGTCGGTCGAGGCCGCCGCGGTGCTCGGAGTTTAGTGGGCGCGGCCCCAACTCCGGCGCGTGCTCAACGTCAACTTCTCGGATTTGATGTTCGAACTCGACGACGGCGCCGTCAAACACGTCGGCCCGTCGAACACGTCCGCCGACGCGAAGCTCTTCGACGTCGAAGCCGCCGAAGCCCGCGAGTTCGGCGACAAGCGCGTGAAACTCGTCTTCGAGGACGACGGCGGCAACGAGGTGCAGGTCGCGCTGTTCCCCGAGGACGCCCGCGACGTCGCCGACGACTTGGCCGCGCTGGAGGGCGAGAGTCCGGTCTTCGACTGACGGCGGCGACCCGCACAGCGCCCGCGCTCCGGGCGGCTTTCGATAATCGTTTACGGCAGCACCCGCTTTCTCGAAGCAAATGGGTACGTGTATCATCTGCGGCTCCTCCACGGACGGCCGTGTCTGTGACACCCACGAGGAGGACGTCGCTTTCGAGTTCCGCGGAACTTCTCCAGACGAACTGACGCCCGGCCGCTACTACGAGGGCACCATCGACGGCTTCGCCGACTTCGGCGTCTTCGTCGACATCGGTGACTCCGTCACCGGCCTGCTCCACCGCAGCGAAGTGCCGGGTCGCCTCGACTCGCTCGGCTGGGACGCCGGCGACGAGGTGTACGTCCAGGTGACGGACGTCCACGACAACGACAACGTCGACCTCGGCTGGTCGATTCGACAGGACGACCGCGACTTCCGCGGCCACCTCGTCGACGACCCGAGCGCGAAGACGGACGCCGAACTCCCCGAGGACGACGAGGAGGAAGACGCCGAGACAAGCACCGCCGACGGCGGCACGCCGGTCGCCGAGTCGGAAGCCGAGTTCGAGTTCGGTGACGAAGCCGAAGACGGCGACGAAGAAGCCGCGGACGCCGAGGTAGCGGCAGAACCCGAGCCCGAAGCCGACGAGGCCGAAGCTGCGGAGGCCGAGCCCGAACCGGCCGACGACGAAGCCGTCGAGACCGAGTCCGAGAGCGAGGACGAGGACCTCGAGCGCGTGGCGATTGCCGACCTCGACGACCACGTCGGCGAGCGCGTCGCGGTCGAGGGCGAAGTCGCGAACGCCCGACAGACGAGCGGCCCGACGGTGTTCGAACTCGCCGACGAGTCCGGCGCCGTCGACTGCGCCGCGTTCGTCGAAGCCGGCGTGCGCGCCTACCCCGACGTCGAAGCCGGCGCGGTCGTCCGCATCGTCGGCGAAGTCGAGCGCCGCCGCGGCGAACTACAGGTCGAGACCGAGGAGCTCACCGAGCTCGACGGTTCGGACGCGCAAGCCGTCGAAGCCCGCATGGAGGACGCGCTCACCGAGCGCGCCGCGCCCGAGAGCACGGCGCTGCTCGCCGACGACCCGGCGGTCGAAGCGGTCGTCGACGACCTCGCCGACGCCGCGACGGCCATCCGCCGCGCCGTCGTCGAAGCGCGGCCGGTCATCGTCCGCCACACGGCGACCGTCGAAGGCTACGTCGCCGGCACCGCCATCGAGCGCGCGCTCCTCCCGCTCATCCGCGACGAGCACGCCCGCGAGGACGCCGAGTACCACTACGTCGACCGCCGGCCGCTCGACGACGCCTTCTACACCATCGACGACGCCACCGGCGACGTCACCTCGATGCTGGAGGCCGCCGAGCGCCACGACGAGAAACACCCGCTGTTCGTGCTCGTCGGCGCCGGCTCCACCAGCGAGTCCACCGACGCCATCGACCTGCTGGACATCTACGACGCGGACACGGTCGCCATCGACGGCGGCTACACAGAGGAAGCCGCGGGCGCCGACGTGCTCGTCAGCCCGACGAAGGCCGGCGAGTCGCCCGTGAACACGGGCGCGCTCGGCTCCCAGCTCGCCGCGCTCGTCAACGGCGACGTCCGCGAGGATCTCTACCACCTCCCCGCTGTCGCCTACTGGGCGGACACCCCGGCCGCGTACGCCGACCTCGCCGCAGAGACCGACTACAGCCCGGAGACGCTCGCGGACCTCCGGGACGCCATCGCGCTGGAGGCGTTCTACCAGTCCTACGAGGACAAGCGCGAGCTCATCTCGGACCTCCTCTGGGGGGAGGCCGACGACTCGCTCATCTCGCACGTCTCCGAGCAGTTCCGCGAGCGCCTCGACACCGAGCTCTCGACCGCCGAACCCCACCTCGAGATCCGCGGGCAGGACGGCGTCGCCTTCGAGACGCTGGACGTCGACGCGTACACCCACCAGTACGACTTCCCGCCGGTCGACCTGCTGCTGGACGCGCTCTACCGCCAGCGCGACCGCGCCGACGTGCTCGTCGGCGTGAGCGGCGACGAGATTCGCGTCCGCAGCGACGACGCGGTCGACGTCCACGCCGTCGGCGAGACGGTCGCCGACGAGCTCCCCGACGCCGGCGTCCAGCCGCGGGGCGCACGCGACGGCCGCATCGAGTTCCTCTCCGGCGAGAAGGACGCGGTCGTCGACGCAGTCGTCGACGCCATCGCCGACCAGCTCGCGTAACGCAACGACACGCTTTTTCGCTCGCGGGCGCTCCTACGGAGTAATGAGCGCGGACGCCGACCCCGCATTCGAGGCCGCCTGCGAGGAGCTCGTCGAACGAATCCTCGACGGTGACGTGGGGAAGGACGACGTCGAGAGCGCGAAGCTCGAGGTGTGTTCGGAGTACTCCGCTCCGAAGGTCCCGAAGCACTCCGAGCTGCTGGACTTCGCGCCCGATGACCGCCGCGACGACCTCGAGGACGTCCTCCAGCGCAAGCCCGTGCGGACCGCCTCGGGCGTCACGCCGGTCGCCATCATGACGAGTCCGCACATGTGCCCGCACGGCAAGTGCCTGTACTGTCCCGGCGGGCCCGCCAGCGAGTTCTCGTCGAGCCAGTCGTACACGGGCCACGAGCCGGCGGCCGCTCGCGGCGTGCAGAACGACTACGACCCCTACGGGCAGGTGACGCTGCGGCTCCACCAGCTCCGGGAAATCGGGCACCCCGTCGACAAGGTGGAGCTCATCCTGATGGGCGGAACGATGACCGCGCGCAGCCACGACTACCAGGAGTGGTTCGTGAAGCGCGCGCTCGAAGCGCTGAACGACTTCGACCCAGACCAGGAGCCGAACCCATCGGAGACCGAGTCGTTCGCCCAGGACCCCGAGGAGTACGACTTCTCGTACCTGGAGGACGTCATCGCCGAGAACGAGTTCGGGGACATCCGGAACATCGGGACGACGTTCGAGACGAAGCCGGACTGGTGTGACCCCGAGCAGGTCGACCGCATGCTCGACCTCGGCGGCACGAAAGTCGAGGTCGGCGTGCAGACGACTTACGAGCGCATCAACCGGGAGATGCACCGCGGGCACGGCGTGCAGGCGTCCATCGACGCGAACCGGCGGCTGCGGGACGCCGCGTTCAAGGTCGGCTTCCACATGATGCCGGGCCAGCCGGGCATGAGCAAGGAGATGTGCCTCGAGGACTTCCGGCGGCTCTTCGAGCAGGAGGAGTGGAAGCCCGACTACCTCAAGATCTACCCGACGCTGGTCGTCCGGGACACCGTCACGTACGACATGTGGCGCAACGAGGAGTTCGAGCCGCTGCAGAACGAGGAGGCCGCCGAACTCATCGCGGAAATCATGGACATGATTCCGCGGTACACCCGCCTGCAGCGCGTCCAGCGGGACATCCCCGCGGACCACATCGACGCCGGCGTCTGGAAGTCGAACCTCCGCCAGCTCGCCTGGGAGGAGATGGACGAGCACGGCTACACCTGCGAGTGCATCCGCTGCCGGGAGGCCGGGATGAACGACGAGGACGCCGAGGACGTCGAACTCGACGTGATGACCTACGACGTCGCGGGCGGCACGGAGCACTTCATCAGCTTCGAGGACTTCGAGCGGGACCTCCTCGTCGGGTTCGCGCGCCTGCGCTTCCCGAACGACCCCGTCCGGGACGAACTGGAGGACGCGGCGCTGCTCCGCGAACTCCACGTCTACGGCAGCGAGGTCGGCGTCGGCGACGACACCGCCGACGGCCAGCACCAGCACCGGGGCTACGGCCAGCGCCTGATGGAGCGCGCCGAGGAGATGGCCGCCGACGCCGGCTTCGGGAAGCTCAGCGTCATCTCCGGCATCGGCGCGCGCCAGTACTACAAGCAGCAGCTGGGCTACCACCAGGACGGCCCGTACGTCAGCAAGCGCCTCTAGGGGCTCTCAGGCGGCGATTGTCTCGCGGGACGTGTGCCGCGCTCGCCGTACCGATTGCTCGGCTCGGAGCGCCCCGCGGCGGAACTCAGGTCACGCGCGGGGTTGGTTCCGTTTTGGTACTTGAACCTACGCAGCCAATAGCAGCGAGCATCCGCGAGAGCGAAGCTCTCGAACCACGGAGGAGGAGTGCTTTTGGTGTCGGTTTTGCCGAAGGCGCCCGCAGCGCAAAAGCGCCGTCAGAGGAGCCCGCCGGGCGTCGCGCCGTCGGCGACGGAGTGCGGGACCGTGAGCGGGGAGACGCTGATTTCGTTGTCGACGCAGGCGTGGCGGTCGGTGCCGGCGGGGTCGGGGACGTCGCGGTCGAGGAACTCGTGCCAGAAGCGGTCCTCGACGTCGACGCCGGCTTCGGTGAACTCCGCGCGGAGTTCGTACTCCTCGGTGGGGCGGGTGACGCGCTTGACGGGGTCGTCGGCGTACTCGGTCGCGGGGGCGTTGATGGAGAGGTAGTCCGCGGTGGGCAGGACGTTGCCGGCGACGAAGTCGGGGAGGATGTCGGCGACGGCGTCGGCGGAGGTGTGGAACTGGTCGTAGGTGGGCTCCCAGTCGCCGGCGGGGTCGAACTCCCAGTCGTACATGGAGACGGCGACGGCGGGGAGGCCGAGGAAGGAGGCCTCCATGGCGGCGCCGACCGTGCCGGAGCGCGCGAGGATGTGCGCGCCGAGGTTCGGGCCGTCGTTGCAGCCGGAGACGACGACGTCCGGCGTGAAGTCGAGGGCGGCGACGGCGACGGCGACGCAGTCCGCGGGCGTGCCGTGGACGGCGTAGCCGTCCTCGCGGTCGTCGTAGTCGAGGGTCTCGAACGTCCGGGTCTGGCCGGTGCCGGACTGTTCGGCGGCTGGCGCGACGACGGTGACGTCGTGGCCGGCGTCCGCCAGGCGGTCGCGGAGCGCGCGGATGCCGGGGGCGTCGATGCCGTCGTCGTTGGTGAGCAGGACGGACAGCGACTCGGTCATTACGCGTCGCTACTGGTCGCGCTGGTGTATCGGTTCCGGTCTCGGCGACGCCCGGGCCCCGGCTTTAACCGGGCGGCCCGCGACTGCCTGCGTATGCTGGAGACGTGGTTCGTCGACGTCGCGGGTAGCGACCCCGTGGTGCAGGCGCTCGTCGCGGGGGCCGTCATCGCGGGCCTGAACCTGCTCGGCGCGTCGCTCGTGCTGGTGTGGCGGGACCCCTCTCAGCGCTCGCTCGACGGGGCGCTGGGGTTCGCGGCCGGGGTGATGCTGGCGGCGAGTTTCACGAGTCTCATCCTGCCGGGCATCGAGCTCGGCGGCCAGAACGGGCTCTTGGAGGTCATCGCGGGCATCGCGCTGGGCGTGCTGGTGTTGGACCGCGCGGACCGCTGGGTGCCCCACGTCCACGTCCTCATCACCGGCCGGAAGCGCAGCGACCAGACGGTCTCGGAGGCTGACCTGGCGCCGCTGCTGCTGTTCATCGTCGCCATCACCATCCACAACATGCCGGAGGGGCTGGCGGTCGGCGTCGGGTTCGGGAGCGGGAACGTCGCCGAGGGGCTGTCGCTGATGCTCGCCATCGGGCTGCAGAACATCCCGGAGGGGCTGGCGGTCTCCGTCGCGGCCGTCAACGCCGGGTTCGATCGCACGTCGTACGCGGCGCTCACCGGCATCCGCGCTGGCTTGGTCGAGATTCCGATGGTCCTGCTGGGAGCGTGGGCGGTCACCGTCTCCAGCGCGCTGCTGCCGTACGCGATGGGGTTCGCGGCGGGCGGGATGCTGTTCGTCATCAGCGACGAAATCGTTCCAGAAACCCACTCGAACGGCCACGAGCGCGTGGCGACGATGGGGTTGATGCTCGGCGTCGTGGTGATGCTGTACCTCGACGTGAGCCTGGCGTGACTACAGGACGCCGAAGCCGAACATCGGGCCGTAGACGAGGTGGAGGCCGACGCCGACGGCGAGCGCGGGCAGCGTCGTGTAGAGGGACGCGACGACGGCGGCGGTCTTGTCGACCGCGAGCAGCGGGAACAGGGCGTCGCCGTCCTGACTGATGGCGTTCGCGGCGAGCGCGGAGAACGGGACCGCTCCCTCGGCGTACGCCGTCGCGAGCACGATCTGTGGCGCGCAGCCGGGGATGAGCCCGAGGAGCGCGCCGCCGACGGGTGCGAGCAGGCCGGCGGCGGC
>NZ_WPCF01000155.1 GCF_009741975.1 Halobacterium sp. CBA1126
AAAAAAGCCCGCTCGCCAGCGGCGAGCGGTGAAACGCGCGGCTCCGCCGCGCGTATAATCGACCTGTTACAGCGACCGCGTTGCCCCGGCTCTGCGCTACGCTGCGTGACTGAGTCGCCGGTAGGCGCGGCCGAGCTCCTCTCTTACGACCTGTCGTTCGAGGACGGCAACGCCCGTGACGACGACGAGGAAGCCGAGGGCGGTGGCGGGCGTGACGCCCGTGCCGAACAGCACCCACGACGTGATGGCGGCGAAGACGGGGACGGCGTACGCGACGAGGTTCGTGCGGACGGGGCCGATGTTGCGGACGAGGACGAAGTAGATGGGGTACGCGAGCGCCGTCGAGAGGACGCCCAGGACGAGTACCGCGGCGACGATGTCGGTCGTGACGACGGCGCCCGCGGTCGACTCGCCGACGCCGGCGCTGACGACGTGGAGGAGCGCGGCGCCGAGCGCCATCGCCCACGCGGTCAGCGGGATGCTGTCGAGGGTGGCGTCGACGCGCCGCAGGAGGACGCTCCCGAGCGCGACCGACGCCGCCGCGGCGAGCACCGACAGCTGGCCGACGGTCGACCCCGCCGTGAGCGTCTCCGGGGACGGCTGGACGATGATGACGACGCCGACGAGGCCGACCGCGATGCCAAGGAGGCTGACCGCGTCGAGGCGCTGGTCGAGGAGCACGAACGCGAACGCGGGCGCCAGAATCGGGTTCAGGCCGTACATCACGGACGCCGCCGCGGGCGTAATCGCCTGCTGGCCGACGAACAGGAAGCCGTTGTTCCCCGCGATGAGCGCGACCGCGCCGACCGCGACGCCGGCGTAGTCCGCGCGGCTCTGCGGGACCCAGACGTCGTAGCGCCACGCGACGAAGCCCAACAGCAGGGGGACGGCGACGTCGAACCGGAGCGCCGCGAAGAACACCGGCGGGAGCGCGTCCAGCCCGGTCTTGATGGCGACGAACGAGAACCCCCACAGGAACGCGAGCAGGACGAACAGGCCAGCGTGCAGGTAGCGTGCGGCGGTCATGGTGGCGGAGGGAGGAGGGCAGACACGTTGGATCGCGGTACGGTGCGGCGAAAGATAAGTTCGGGTGAACCGGCACGGCCGCGTCGGGCCGGCGCTCGACGGGGCGGCGGTTCAGCCGCCACTACCGACCGAGAGAAGACGGAGCGGAGAAGGGATTACTCGACGAGGACGGCGTTGACCTGGCCGTTCTGGCCGGGGCGGGAGGTGACGCGGGCGCGGCCGGCGTCCGTCTCGATGACGGCGCCCTTCGTGATGATGTTCCGGCGGGCGTAGTTCGGGTTCGCGGCGTTCTCGACGACGTCCTCGATGGTGGCGCGGACGGCGCCGTCGTCGGTGGCGACGTTGGCGACGTTCGTGGAGAGCGCGCGGACCTTCTCGTTGTCGCCGCGGGCGTCGACGGTGCGGAAGCGCTGCTCGCCGACGGTCGTCTCCGTGGGGGAGCGGCCGGCCTTGGACTTCTTCTTCTTGCTCTGCGGGCGGAGTCGCGCGCCGGTCTTCGAGCGCTTGGAGCGGCCTTGGTATTGCATACCCGGGAAGTGGCGCAGGACGTACTTGAAAGGCTCGGTTGGCCGGGAATAGCGGGTTTTACCGGCGTCGGCGTCGTCGCTGGTTCCATGAGTCTCCGGGTCGCGGTCGCCGCGCCGTTCAGACAGAAGGGCAAGCGCAGGATTCCCGAACAGGCGTTCGTGGTGGCGCTGTCGCTTGACCGCGACTGGATGAGCCCGGACCAAGCCAAGCGCCTGCTCGACGTCGCCACGGGCGAGGGGCTCGTCGAGCGCGCGGACGGCGAACTGGTCGCGGCCTTCGACCCGGAGGACGTCGAGATTCCCGACGACTTCTCGCCGGACCCGTCGCTGTTCCAGGAGCGGTCGGCGTTCGAGCGCGCGCTCGACGCCGTGGTCGACGCGGGCCACGACCGACAGGAGACCGTCGCCGCGGTGAACCAGCTCCAGCAGGAGCTGGGGGTGACGGCGGACGCGGCGGCGGTCGTGTACGCGCGCCGGCGGGACGTCGACGTCGACGGCGCCGCGGCGAAGGCACGCAGCAAACTGGAGGACTGAGATGGTCAAGGACACCGAGACGGACGGCACGCGGCTGGCGGAACTGCTCTCGAGCGAGGTCACCGGCCACGAGAACGCGCCGTACGGCGCGCTCGCGGTGACGAACGCGGACCCGGACGTGGAGCCGACCACGGACGGCGCCCACGCGTACGACGTGGAGCGCGACGGCGAGCGGCTGGCGAGCGTCTACGTCCAGCCGGAGCGCACGCGAGTGGAGCTGTACGACGGCCTCGAAGCCGCCGAGCGGGCCGCGGAGGACGGCGACCTGCGGGCGCGGCCGGTCGGCGGGCAGCCGCCCCGATTGCTCGTGTTCGTGACGACGGGCGCCGAGGTCAAGCGCGCGCTGGACGTGCTCGGCGCGGCGGCCGAGGCCTAGTCGGTCAGCGCGTCGTACGCGAGTTCCGCGGCGCGCCAGCAGGCGACGCCGACCGCGACGACGGTGGCGAGCGCCGTGAGCGCGAGCCACAGCATGACGGCGCCGCCGACGCCGGCGGGTCCGAACTCCGCGAGCAAGCCGCCGGGCGCGAGGAGCACGGCGAGCGCCGGCCCGAGGAACGCGAGCACGCCGATTGCGCCCGCGAGCTGGAGGAGCCGCGCCTGAACCGGTCGGAGGCTGCGCCCGGACAGCAGGAGGGCGGCGCCGGCGACGCCGCCGCCGGCCGCGAGGACGAAGAACCCGAAGACGACAGCGAGGCCGCCGGGGAAGCCTTCGCTCCCGAAGCCGCTGGCGGTCAGCGCCACACCGAACAGCAGGAGGGCGGCGCCGACGACGGCGAGCAGGCCGCGGAGCACGCGTCGAGCGGAGGGCACGCGTACACCGTGCGAGGGACGCGACAAGTGTCTTGTCACGGTTCCCGGAAAGCGAACCGCTTTTGCCGGTCTGCGGGGACTCCGAGGTATGAGCTTCTTCGAGGACCTCGCGGCGCGCATCGAGGACGCCGACACCGTGGTGAGCGTCGGCCTCGACCCGGACCTCGACCGCCTCCCCGAGGCGGTCCGCGACCACGAGCTGCCGCGGTGGGCGTTCAACCGACGGGTCATCGACGCGACCCACGAGCACGCGGCCGTCTTCAAGCCGAACGCGGCGTTCTACGAGGACGCGGACGGCTGGCGCGCGCTCCGCGAGACGGTGGCGTACGCCCACGGGAAGGGCGTGCCCGTCCTGCTGGACGCGAAGCGCGCGGACATCGGGAACACGGCCCGCCAGTACGCCGACATGCTGGAGTACGTCGACGCCATCACCGTGAACCCCTACCTCGGCGAGGACGCCCTCCAGCCGTTCCTCTCGCAGGCGGAGGCGGGCGTGTTCGTGCTCTGCCGGACCTCCAATCCGGGTGGGATGGACTTCCAGCACCTCGAGCTCGCGGCGTACGACCGACGGCTCTACGAGCACGTCGCCGAGCGCGCCGCCGGCTGGAACGACGAGTACGGGAACGTCGGGCTCGTTGTGGGCGCGACGGCGCCAGAGGAACTGGAGGAGCTACGCGAGCGCGTGCCGGAGCTCCCGTTCCTCGTGCCGGGCGTGGGCGCGCAGGGCGGGGACGCCGAGGCGGCGGTCCAGTACGGTCTGAACGACGAGGGCGTGGGGCTGGTGAACTCCACGCGGGGCATCATCTTCGCGGGCGAGGACTCCCCCGAGTGGGCGCGCGCCGCGGGCGAGGCCGCCCGCCGGCTGAAAGCGCGCCTGAACGAGCACCGGTAGTCAGCGCGGGCCGGCGTCGCCGCGGCCGCCCCGGACCTCGGTCGCGCACTCGGTGCAGAACCCCGTCGAGGGGTCGTAGTGGGCCTGGCAGACGACGCTCCCGCAGCGGTCGCAGCTGAACTGCGCCTGCTCGGTCGAGCAGATCTGGCAGAGGCCGGTGACACTCATACCGTGGAGTACGGCGGCGACGCCCAAGAGTGTGAGCCAAGGATTTACGTCCGCGCGCCGAACCAACGGGTAGACCGTGAGGACCGACGCGAGCATCGTCTGGGGGATGGCGGCCACGTTCGGTGTCCTCGGCGTCGTCTTCGGGATTCTGGGGGTCGTCTACAGCCCGGTCGCGCTCGGCGTCGCGGTGCCGTTCGCGCTCGCGGGCGCCGTCTTCTACCTCCACGCGTCGGGCCGGCTCGCCGAGCTGGCGTTCCGCAAGCGCCGCGTCTCCCGCGAGCAGTACGCCCGCGAGCAGCGCCAGCAGGCCGACCAGCGCCGGGGCCGGGCGAGCGGGCGCAGCCGCGAACGGAACCGCGGCCGGGCGCGAGCGGGGCGGGCCGGCCGCCAGCAGCAGACCGCGAGTCGCGAGCCGGC
>NZ_WPCF01000143.1 GCF_009741975.1 Halobacterium sp. CBA1126
CCGCGACGACGACCTCGCGGTTCTCGGTGGCGGCGTGCTCGTTCCAGTTCAGGCTGCCGACGAGCGCGCGCTCGCCGTCCACGACCGCGCCCTTGACGTGGACTTTCTCGTAGCGCGACCGGGGCGCCGCGAGCTTCGCGTCGAGGTCCAGACCCTCCTCGGCAGCGATGCGGTTCAGGCGTTCGGTGGTGTTCCGGTTGGATTCGCGGGCGTACCACTTCCCGGAGAGCAGCACGCGCACCTTCACACCGCGCCGGGCCGCGTCGACAGTCCAGTTCGTGAACGGGCTGTGCCGGTCGAGGCTCGCCTGCTCGACGACCAGCGACTCGTCAGCCGACGCGACCAGCTCGCGGACCCCCGACCGCGCGTTGTCTGGTGCGACCAGCACGCGGACGCCGTCGGCGCGCTCGTCGAGGGCCGGGAAGCGCGTCGGGTAGGATTCGGTCGCCGGGTCGCCGTCGACGACGGTGAAGTTCTCGCGGACGGTCTTCCACGGTTTGGCGTCCGCCCAGTCGGTGTCGGCGCGGAACACGTCCGCGAGGTGGTCGGCGACGCCCGCGTCCGCGACGGTGACGCCCCAGCCGCGGTTGCCGTGGCCGCCGGTCCCGGAGGGCTTCCAGTTCTCCGAGAGGACGACCGCGCGGTCGTCGGCGACGGCGTACTTCGCGTGGTGGAAGCTGTAGCGGGCGCGCTCGCCGTCCAGCACGTGGACGTCGACGCCCGCCGCGGCGAGCACGTCGAGGCGCGCGCCTTCGGGACTGGGTGCGCCGCCCGCGACGCCCCCTTCCACGAGGACGCGCACGTCCACGCCGCGGTCGGCGGCCGCGGCGAGCGCGCGAGTGGCGCGGGCGGACGTGAACGTGTACCCCGCGAGGTAGAGGCGGTCCTCCGCGGATTCGAGCACGTCGATGGGCGGGCCGGCGGCGTCGGGGAGCGCGAACGCGGAGACGGAGACGTTCGAGGCGGCGAACGGCGCGAACGACGACGCGCCCAGCGGCGTCCACTCGCTGCCGTCCCAGCGCTCGGCGGTCGGCGCGCTCGCGTACGAGAGCGCGTCGACGGTGCGGTTTCGGGCGCGGAGTTCGACGGTCTCGCCGCCGTTCGCGAGCGAGAGCGAGCGCGCAGGCCGACGACGGGGAGGTCGGTGCGCTCGCGGGCGGCCGCCGGCTGCGTCGACAGCGCGACCGTCCCGGAGAGCGTGCGGTTCGGGAGCGCGGCGGCGGTGTCGTCGTCGGCGACCGTCCAGCCCGTGGTGTTCGTCGGCTCGTCGAAGGAGACGGCGACGAACTCGCCGGCGTCGCCGTCGCTGGCGGGGTTCGGCGCGACGGCCGTGATGGTCGCCGACGCGAGCAGCGCGGCGAGCGCGAGGCGCGCGAGCACGGCCCGGGTTGGTCCCGGCTTCGCACGTAAAGGTCGGGGCGAGAATCAGGCGGCGGCTTCCGCGGCGTCCGCGTCGAGCGCGTCGGCGGCCTTCTGGGCCTCCTGTTCGACGATGTACGCGCGGTCGTCGGCGTACTCGGCGGCGGCCTCGAGCGCGCGCTCGGTGCCGATCTGGACGAGCGCCCACGCCGCGGACGCCCGCACCGTGTCGCTGTCGTCGTCGGCGAGCACGTCAGTCAGCGGGTCGATGGCCCGGGTGTCGCCGATGAGGCCGAGCGAGCGCGCGGCGCGGGAGCGCACGCTGTCGTCGTCGGCGACGAGCTGGTCGGCGACGTCCTGGGTGGTCTCCTCGCTGCCGATCTCGCCGAGCGCCTTCAGCGCGGTCGTGCGGAGGTCGGGGTTGCCCTCGGCGTCCACGAAGTCGACGACGTGCTCGATGCCGTCCTCGCTGCCGATGCGGCCGACGATTTCGACCGCGAGCGTGTTCCGGCGCGCCGCCCGCTCGCCCACTTCCTCTAAGGCTTCCTCGCTGGCGACGCGCTTGAGCGCCTCCAGACAGTGGCGCTCCATGAACTCGGAGTCGCCCATGTGTTCGAGGCAGAGCAGGATCATGTCGACGTTCTCGCGCTGCTCCCACTGCTTGAGCGCCGTCCACTCCGGCGGGAAGTCCTTGCGCTTCTGGCCCATGACCTCGTAGTAGCCCTCCGCGCGGAGCTTCTGCCGGACCGAGAGGTCGTCCCACTCCTGGGCGTCCTCGACGCCCGCGGTGAGCGCGTCGGTCGCCTCCGTGAGCGCCTCGACGGTCTCGGCGTCCTCGTCCGGGTCGAGGCCGGCGGCGTCGACGGCTTCGGCGACCTCCTCGAGTTCCTCGGCGAGCGCCTCGGGGTCGGCGACGTCGCCGCCCACGAACGACTCCTCGAGCGCGTCCCCGGCGGCGTCGAGGTAGTCGCTGACCGCGGTCTGGAGTTCCGCCTCGCCCTGTTCGGTCCAGCGCGTCGACTCCAGCGCTGACTGGGCGTCCTCGATGGCGGCGACGACGTCCTCGGCGTACGGCCCGCGCTGGGCTTCGAGGTCGTCGCGGAGTTCGGAGAGCCGGGACTCGATTTCGTCGGCGGGGTCCTCCTCGTCCTCGTCGTCGGGTTCCGGGAGGTCCGCGGACTCGAGGTCCGACTCGACGCCGTCGAGGATGGCTTCGACGTCGTCGAGGTCGGCCTCCGTCTCGGCGCTCTCGAGGGCGTCGGCGGCGTCGTCGAGACGCTCCTGAAGCGTTTCTACGTCCACGTCCGTGGCCGGCGCGTCGGCCGACTCCTCGGGTTCCTCGTCCCCGTCGCTCATACTACGTGCTTCCGCCAGCGCGCCTATGAGCGTTTCCCTTCGCCGCGCCAGTAGAACCGCGGCGCGAGCAGGAGGTACGCGGTCGCCCACGCCAGCAGCGCGCGGGGGAACAGCCGCGGGCCGAGCGTCGGCGCGAGCACGGCGGCGGCCTGCACGGCGCCCATCGCGAGCGCGTCCCGCGAGTAGAGGTCGGGGTACGTGATGGGGGAGACCATCAGGAGCGTGAGCGCGGCGACGGCCGCGGCGACGACTCGCGGGTCGCCGACGCCCGCGAGCACGCCCGCCGCCAGCAGGGTCGCCGCGAGCGTCGTCGGCACCCCCTCGGTGTGGTCGTTGCCCGTGTCGTAGGCCGTGTAGAGGCCGAGGCGGACGACGCCCGCTGCGACGAACAGCGCGCACGCGGCGAGCGCCGCGGCGCCGAGCGCGCTCTCGAAGCCCCACGCGTCCCGGGCGACGACGGCGACGAGGAACGCGGGCGCGACGCTGAACGACGCCACGTCCGCCAGCGAGTCGAGGTGTTCGCCGGCCGGCGTCCCGCCGTACCTGCGCGCGAGCACGCCGTCGAGCCCGTCGGCGATGGCGGCGAGCAGCACGAGACGCGCGGCCAGCGCGACGTCGACGGTGGCCGCCACCACCGCCACGAACCCGAGGGCCGCGTTCGCCGCGGTCACGGCGTCCGCGACGCCCAACCGGCCGACGAAGCGGGGTTGCATGTTCCGTGCATCTCGGCAGGCGTCCTTACGTGTTTACATCCGGATTCTCACCGGCCGGTGCGCGTCGAGGGCTCGGGGCGTGCGGCCGTACCGCGCCGTATAAATGGCCGACGGACCGACTGTCGAACATGCAACGCCGGGCGTTCCTCGCGGCAGCCGGCGCCGGCGTCACCGCGACGCTGGCCGGCTGCGTCGGGCCGTCGCTGTCCAGCTCGGAGTACGACATCGGCATGCAGTCGAACGCGTTCGTCCCCGACCCCGCCGTCGAGGGCGCGGACGTGCCGACGTTCGAAGCGAGCGCGGGGGACACCGTCGTCTGGGCGAACACCGGCTCGCGGAACCACACCGTCACCGCCTACGAGGACGGCATCCCCGAGGACGCCGAGTACTGGGCGTCCGGCGGGTTCGACGGCGAGGAGGCCGCCCGCGAGGCGTGGGCACAGAGCATCGGGGGCGGCGGCATCGTCCGCCCGAGCGAGACCTACGAGCACACCTTCGAGGTGCCCGGCGACCACTACTACGTCTGCATCCCCCACGAGGGCGCGGGGATGGTCGGGAAAATCGTCGTCACCGAGTGACGGCCGCGGCGCTGTCGACGCGGCGGGCGCGAAAAGGGTAGTTCGGACGGCGCGGCGTCAGGCGTCCTCGTCTTCGACGCCGACGGACGTCTCTTCTTCCTCGTAGACTTCCTCGGGCGGCGCTTCCAGCGTCGCCTTCTGGACTTCCACGCGGCGGAGCGGGTAGATGGTGTTCGCCTCGTCGTAGATGGCCGAGGAGAGCCGGCCCTCCGTGATGGAGTCGATGAGCGCCTCGAACGTGCGCTCCTCGCCGGCTTCCTCGACGAGGTCGATCATCGTGCGGCGGATGGCCTTCTGCTGGCTCTGGTCGGCCTGCTTGGTCGTGTACGCGACCGGCTGGATCTTCACGCGGTAGTCGTCCGTCGTGAGGACCGTGATGGTCACGCCGATCTTCGACGAGCCGCGGCGGACGAGGCTGCGCTTGTAGTCCCGCGTGAGCTCGTGCTTGACGAACTCCGTGGACGCGGTGTCGCTGCCGACGTCGGTCACCTGGAAGGTGAGCTTGACGTTGTTCTCGCCGCCGTCGACGAGCTCGTCGAGCGTCGTCTCGATGGTTCGGTCGTAGACCTGTTCTGGTTCGTCGGCGGGCGTCTCGCCGAGCTCCTGCCGGTCGAACTCCTCCGGCGCGAGCACGGTGTACCACCGTTTCTCTTGGTTCTGCTTGGATACGGAACGTTCGCTCATGGTTCGTGTGTCGTGTGTCGGTTCGCGTGCTGTACGACTTCCGCTGCCACCGTGACGTTCACGACGTAGTCGTCGACCGTCGACTGGAGGCCGCCAGTGTCCCCGCGCTCGATGCGCGTGACGACGCTGCCGTCCTCGACTCGCGTGTCCATCTCGGCGGTGTTGTCGGGGCGGACCGCGGCCGCGACGACCCCGGGGTCGGAGACCTCGGTCGAAATCGTCGCCGTCCGCGTCATAGGCCACCCCGCACTGTGTCGACGAGTGCTTCGCTGTGGTCGGCGTCGAAGTCAGCGACCGCCAGCGTCGCCGTCCCCACGCTGTCGGGGAGGACGTCGCGGGCGTCCGCGTCCGTGGTCGCGAGCGCGGCCGTGCCGTCGCCGACGACGAGCACCGCCGGCTCACGAGCCCGGTAGTCCCGGACGAGCCGCGCGACGGTCGGCTGCGCGGCGTCCGCCTCGGCGACCTCGACGGCGCTGTACCGCGACGGGTCCGCGCGCCGGACTGCCGCGTGCGCGTCGCCGGCGTGGTCGCGCCACGCGTCCAGCGC
>NZ_WPCF01000149.1 GCF_009741975.1 Halobacterium sp. CBA1126
GAGCCGCTGTTCGAACTCGTCGACGCGCGGGGATGCAGGCCATCCCGCCCGTGAGCACCACGGGGTTGTCGAGGGCCTGCTGGTAGATCTTCATGTAGTCGTTGGCGAGTTCGGGCATGAAGACGTTCGCCACCTCGTCGACCGCGTCGTCGACGTACTCGTCGACGGCGTCCATCACGCTGTCCTCGATGGTGAACTCGTAGGTGCCGCCGCCGGGCTGCTGGATGATGTCGCTGAACGGCTCGTAGTCGACGAAGTCCGCGTGCTCCTCCTTGTACTCGCGGGCGGTCGTGAGGTCGATGTTCACGCGGCCCTGCGTCTCCTCCTCGACGTAGTTCGCGATGCGCCGGTCGACCTCAGTGCCGGTGATGGCGCCCGTCGAGAACGGCGCGAGCTGTTCGCCGCGGCGGTACGCGCAGGCTTCGAGGTTCGTCGACCCCATGTTGACCGCGACGAACGTCTCCTCGATGGCTTCGAGGCCGTCGCCGAGCGCGGGTACCGCGCCGCACAGCGACTCGGGGTACGAGCGCACCAGCCGCTCGCCGATGGGGCCGTCCTCGATGATTTCGGAGAGCCGCTCCAGCCCGACCTCGTTGTCGATGGTGGGGATGGCGTACACCACCACGGAGTCCTCGGGGAGGCCGTTCGAGCGCGCGAACTCCTCGAGGAACGTCTTCGCGAGGTCCGTCGTCTCCTCGTCCTCGGGCAGCCCCGAGCGGAGCATGTAGCGCACGCGGTCGGGGTACTCGGTCGCGGCCTCCTCGCCGTAGAGGACGTGCTCCTCGCCGGTAAGCGCGTCCTCGTACGTGGCGAGACACGTCAGCGTCCGGAGGACGTTCGGGTCCGCGGCGTCGCCCGCGGAGACGACCGTGCGCGTGCTCCCGACTTTCACGCCGAGGGCGGCGGGCTGTTCGTCGAACTCGGCGTCACCGCTGTCTGACTCGGACATGTGTCGCCGTACCGACGGGGCGCGTATAACTCTTGGAGGCCCGGTTCCCGCTCGGCGAGTTCCGCCCGTGGTTTTTTGCTCGCGCTCCCCGCAGAGCCAGTATGGGCACCGACGGCAACCTCGACGAGGAGTTCGCGGACGAACTGGTCAGCACGTGCCGGACGACGGTCGGCGACCGCCTCCGCAGCGTCACGTACTTCGACACCACCCACGAGGAACAGATCTACCTCCGGGACGACCTCGAGTCGGGCGCGAACATCGTCGGGTTCGCGAACACCGAGCGCAACGGCTTCAAGTCCAAGCGCATCTACGACGACACCGAGCTCGGCGACTACCAGTTCACCATCCGCGCGTTCGAGCACGGCTACCTCACGCGGGTCATCCACGGCTACCACGGCGCGTTCGTCACCACCGACCGCCTGCCGACCGAGCGCTTCGAGGACCTCGCGAGCGCCGTCGACGGCGTGCTCGGGAAGTACGACACCGCGTGGCTGCGCCCCGACTGAGCTACAACTGGCTGGTCGCCTCCCGGAACAGGCCGTCGAGAATCTCGGGGGTCGTCGGGTGGTACGCGCGGTCCGGGAGCGCCCGGACGTCCATCCCGGCCTCCAGGACCACCTGCATCGTCTTCGCCATCGCGTCCGCGTCGTAGTGGAGGCCGTGGTAGCCGAGCACGGTGCCGTCGGCGGCGTCCACGACCAGCCGCGCCGTCCCCCGGGACGCGACTTTCGCCGCGAACACGCCGTCGTCGCTGGCGTCCCGCTGGGCGGTCACGACCTCGTGACCCGCCGCCCGCGCTTCCTCGGCCGTCAGTCCGAGTGACGCGAACGGGTAGACGCCCGCGGCCGAGAACACGACCTTGTGCGGGAGCGGGTCGTAGCGCTCCAACGCCTCGCCGCGCTCGCGGTGGACGACGTTCCGCCCCGCGAGGTACCCCTCTTCCTTGGCCGTGTGCAGGAGCATGCGGTCGCCGACCGCGTCCCCGACGACGAACACGCGGTCGTCGTCCGCGGCCTGCATCGTGTCCCCGACCCAGCCCGGCTCGGGCGAGAGCCGGGTCGCGTCCAGCCCGTCCGGGAACGCGGGGTCGTGGCCCGTGAACAGGAACAACCGGTCGCCCTCGGCGACGGAGCCGTCGTCGAGGTGGAGGCGCACGCCCTCCTCGGTCGACTCGACGCGCTCCTCGGAGACCTCCGTGCGGATCTCGACGCCGAACTCCTCGCGGTACGTCTCCAGTAGTTCCTCGCCGAACGACGGGTGGTAGCCGTCCAGCGGCCGGTCGTCGTGCTCGATTACGGTGAGGTCGACGCCGGCCTCCGCGAGGTACGGGACGAGCTCGAGGCCGACGTAGCCGAACCCCATCACCACCCCCGAGTCCGGGAGCTCGGTGGCGTCCAAGACGTCACGGCTCCCCATCCAGTCGACGCCCGCGAGCCCCGGGAGGTCGGGGACGTGCAGCGTCGACCCCGTGGCGAGCACCACGTAGTCCGCCTCGACGCGCTCGCCGCCGACGTCCAGCACGCGGTCGTCGACGAACGCGGCGGTCTCGTGGCGGAACGTGACGTGCTCGCGCTCCGCGAGCTCGTGGACCGCCTCCCGGCGGTGTTCGGCGTACCCGAGCACGTTGTCGTCCTTCCGCTCGACGACCCTCGACAGGTCCACGTCGGGCACGTCGCCGACGAGGCGGTCGTCGTGGCGCGCCTGATACCGGTGGGCGGCCGCCGACAGCACCTCCTTCGACGGCATGCACCCGCGGAGGATGCAGAGCCCGCCTCCGGGGTCGCCGTCGTCCACGAGTGTCAGTTCCACGTCCGCGTCGGCCAGCGCCTCGGCGGCCGCCACGCCCGCGCTCCCGTACGCTCCGACGACGACGACGTGCGGTCTCGTCATGGCTAGGGCGACGGCCGCCCGCGAGAAATGGTTTCGCCCCGGGGCGGCCCGCGCCGCGGCCACATTTACGGTGGCCGCGGTCCCTCTACGGGTATGGACTCCCCGGATCTCGACCGATTCGCGTCCCGGCGCTCGACGGTCTACGGCCAGCGCGGGGTCGTCGCGACCAGCCAGCCCCTCGCCGCGCAGGCCGCGTCTCCGCGCTCGAAGCCGGCGGGAACGCCTTCGACGCCGCCGTCGCCACCGCCGCCGCGCTGAACGTCGTCGAACCCACGTCGACCGGCCTCGGCGGCGACGTCTTCGCGTGCTACCGGACCGCGGACGGCGACGTCGGCGCGATGCGCTCCTGTGGCGGCGCGCCGGCCGACGCCACTATCGAGAACGTCCGCGAGGCCGTCGCCGCCGAGCGGGGCGTCGCGCCCGAGGCCGCCGAGATGCCCGAGACCGGCCCGCACACCGTCACCGTCCCCGGGACCGCGCGCGGCTGGGAGGCGACCGTCGAGCGCTTCGGCCGGACGGACCTCGAAGCGCTCCTCCGGCCCGCCATCCGGTACGCCACGGAGGGCTACCCGGTCTCCGAGCGCGTCGCCGCCCAGTGGGAGCACGCCGAGGAGCTGTTCGAGGACGCCCACGCCCGCGACGCCTACCTCTTCGACGGCGAAACGCCGACGGTCGGCCAGACCGTCGCGCTCCCGGAACTCGGCGGGACGCTCCGACGAATCGCCGAGGAGGGCGCGGACGTCGTCTACGAGGGCGAAATCGCACAAGCCATCGCCGACGAGGTCCAGTCGAAGGGCGGCTTCCTCACGACCGACGACCTCGCGGCCTTCGAGCCGGAGTTCCCCGACCCCGTCTCCACGACGTACAACGGGGCGGAAATCTACGAGCTCCCGCCGAACAATCAGGGCGTCGTCGCGCTGGAGGCGCTCAACATCGCGGAAGCGCTCGGCGCGGGCGAGTACCCGCTGGACTCGCCGGAGCGCGCCCACTACTTCGCGGAGGCGACGAAGCTCGCGTTCCACGACGGCCACCGCTACGTCACCGACCCCGACTACGAGGACCACCCGCCGCTCGCGTCCAAGGAGTGGGCGGCCGAGCGCGCCGGCGAAGTCGGCGAGACCGCGGGCGACGCCTCCTTCGGCGTGCCGGGCGCGAACGCGGAGGACGCCGACACCGTCCTGCTCTGCGTCGCCGACGACGAGGGCAACGTCGTCTCGTTCATCAACTCCCGGTTCGCGGGCTTCGGCTCCGGCCTCGTCGCCGGCGACACCGGCGTCGCGCTCCAGAACCGCGGGTCGTCGTTCTCGCTGGACGACGACCACCCGAACCGCCTCAAACCCGGCAAGCGGCCGTTCCACACGCTGATTCCCGGAATCGCGAAGCTCGGCGAGGACGACTGGGCGGCGTTCGGCGTGATGGGGGGCTACATGCAGCCGCAGGGCCACGTGCAGGTGCTCTCGAACGTCGTGGACTACGACCTCCCGCTACAGGCCGCCCTCGACCGGCCCCGCTGGCGCTACCGCGAGGACGGCGCGCTCGCGGTCGAACCGCACTTCGACTCGCAGGTCGCCGCGAAGCTCGCGCGCCGCGACCACCGCGTCCGCCTCCTCCCGAGCGACGAGTTCGGCGGCGCCCAGATTGTCAGGAACGACGGCGGCACCCTCTCGGCCGCCACGGAACCCCGGAAGGACGGCAACGCGCAGGGGTACTAGCGGTCGATTTCGCCCGCGTCGCCCGCCAGCACGGCCTCGACTTCCGCGCGCGTCACCAGCGCCGTGTCCCCGGGCATCGTGCGCTTCAGCGCCGCCGTCGCCGCGCCCCACTCGAGGGCGTCGGCCACGTCCCCGCCCTCGATGCG
>NZ_WPCF01000179.1 GCF_009741975.1 Halobacterium sp. CBA1126
CGCTCGGCGACCAGCCCCGGAATCGAGACGTCGGCGCCCCGCGAGCCGGCGGTGTAGACGACGACGCTGCTCAGGCCGAGCGCGCGCTCGACGGGGCCGCGGCGGGCGTCGACGTGCTGGACGCGCACGTACGGGACGACCGTGCGGACGTTCACGAGCACGCCGCGCTCGATGTAGAGGGTGTCCTCGCGGACCTCGAAGCGCCACGCCCGGTAGCGGAGGACGACGTGGACGGCGCCGAGCGCGAGCAGCCCCGCGAACACGGCGGCGCCGACGAGGACCGGCGAGACGGCGACCCGGTCGACGAACCCGGTCGCGACGCCGGCGATGACGCCCGCGACGACCGAGCCGACGAACACGCGGAGGAGCCAGATGACGCGCACGCGAGAGTCGAGACGTTCCATGTGCCGGTCATCGAAACCCTGGTACAAGAAGGTGGGCGGGGCGTCGCCGGCTCCGAGACCGCGCCGTCAGTCGTCGCCGGAGAGGATGCCGCGGTGGGTCATCTTCTCGGGGTCGAGGGCGTCCTCCGCCTCCTCCTCGCTGAGGTAGCCCTTCTCGACGACGACCTCCTTCACGGACTTGCCCTCCTTGAGCGCGGCCTTCGCGACCTCGCTGGCCTTGTCGTAGCCGATGGCGGGGTTGAGCGCCGTGGCGAGCGCCATCGAGCGCTCGACCTGCGCCTCGCAGTGTTCCTCGTTGGCCTCGAGCTTGGCGACGAACTTCTCGGCGAACGCGACGCTCGCGTTCGCGATGATGTTCGAGGATTCGAGGAAGTTGTGCGCGATGACGGGCTTGTAGAGGTTCAGGTCGAGTTGGCCCTCGACGGCGCCGGCGTTCACGGCGGCGTCGTTGCCGACGACCTGCTTGTGGACCTGATTGACGGCTTCGGCGACGACGGGGTTGATCTTCCCGGGCATGATGGAGGAGCCGGGCTGGTTCTCGGGCTGCTCGATCTCGCCGAGGCCGTTGCGCGGGCCGGAGGCGAGCATGCGGAGGTCGTTCGCGATCTTGTTCAGCGAGCCCGCGACCGTGCGGAGCGCGCCGTGGGCCTCGTTCATCGCGTCGTGGGCGGCCTGCGCCTCGAAGTGGTCGTCCGCCTCGCGGAAGGAGACGCCGGTCTCCTCGCTGATGTAGGCGGCGGCCTTCTCGGGGAACTCGGGGTGGGTGTTGAGCCCGGTGCCGACGGCGGTGCCGCCGAGCGCGAGCTCCGAGAGGTGGTCTTTCACGTCGCGCACGCGCTCGATGCCCTTCTCGACCTGCGTGCGGTAGCCGCCGAACTCCTGCCCGAGGCGGACGGGCGTGGCGTCCTGCAGGTGCGTGCGCCCGGTCTTGACGACGCCGTCGAACTCCTCGGCCTTCTCGTCGAGCGCGTCCGCGAGCAACTCGAGGGCGGGCTCGACGTCCTTCTCGACGGCTTCCAGCGCGGCGACGTGCATCGCGGTGGGGATGACGTCGTTGCTGGACTGGCCGTAGTTCACGTGGTCGTTCGGGTGGACCGCGCGCTCGCCGACCTCCTCGCCGAGAATCTCCGCGGCGCGGTTCGCGATGACCTCGTTGGCGTTCATGTTCGAGGACGTCCCGCTCCCCGTCTGGAAGACGTCGACGGGGAACTGGTCGTCGTGGTCGCCCACGATGACCTCGTCGGCGGCCTCGACGATGGCGTCGGCCGTCTCGTCGTCGAGCAGCCCGAGGTCGTTGTTCGCCTGCGCGGCGGCCTTCTTCACGACGCCGAGCGCGCGCACGAAGCGCCGCCCGAACGTGCTGTCCGAGATGGGGAAGTTCTCGACGGCGCGCTGGGTCTGTGCGCCCCAGTAGGCGTCCGCCGGCACCTGAATCTCGCCGAGACTGTCCCGTTCGGTTCGGTAGTCGTCTCCCATACCCGGAGCGACGAGGGGCCGGCGCGTAAAACCCACCGAATCGCTTCCGCACGCCACCACGCCGCGCGCCGCCGCGTCGTCCCGAGAGCGGCGCCCACGAGACACGCCGAGAGTCCGACGGGGAGAAAGTACCATATATAGATAATACACGTACAGATTATGGTTCTGAATTCACCTCGATACGGACACAGCTACACGCGAACCGCCGCGTCGAACCCAAAATCGACTTACAGCTGTTATTAGGTCCTAATAGGCGGTTCGAGAGTCTGACTACCGAACTCGACAGAGAGTTCGCGGCGACCTCGCTGGCCACCCCGGAACCCCAAACCTCAGCCACCTATCCCGCTGCTATCGCCACTCATCCATCTCTTAATGCTGTTTTGGAACTACGCGCCCGAATGAGCGGGCGAGTTCGTGCGAGCGCTGCCACGAACCATACGTATTTAGGTAATTCATAGAAACACTAATCTTTCTGTTAACACGGCCGCGCGAACTCGAGCGTCGCGTCGACGTGCAGCACCGGCGGAAGCGAAAGCCATTAACGCCACTGTTGTGAGAGAGTGACAAGTATGGGACGAGCTGACTCTCCGGTGCGCGTCGGCATCGTCGGACTCGGTAGCATCGGCCACCACCACGCGGAGCGACTGACGGACCTCGGCGAGACGCTCGTCG
>NZ_WPCF01000188.1 GCF_009741975.1 Halobacterium sp. CBA1126
CGCCACCGCCGCCGCCCATGGCCTCTTCCATGCGCTCGCGGGGGCCGCCCTCGCCGCCCTCGCCGTCCTCGCGTTCCTGCGCGCGCTCCTCTCGGATCTCCTCGACGCGCTCTCGGAAGGACTTCTCCTCGCTGTCCCCGTTCTCTCCGTCGTCTGCCTCGGGTTCGTCGTCTGCCATACCCACGCGTTCACCGTCCGCACTGAAAAAAGCCGCTTTCCGGCCCGCTCAGAACGCGCCGAGACTCGACTGCCGGTCGCGGTCGCTCGCGCCCTCGGTGACGTCGTAGCCGACGAGGTCGCGCATGTCCACGGCGTACGTGGTGCCGTCGCGTTCGAGCGCGAGCACGCGGCCCTTCGTCCCGAGCACCGTCCCGGTCGCCATCGTCTCCGCGACGGGCCGCGCGTCGAACGCCAGCTCGTAGTCGAAGTCGAAGCGCTCGATGGGGTCGTACTCCGCGACGAGGTCGTCCCACGCGGCCTCGTCGACGCGCTCGCCGAACCCCCGAATCTTGGTCGGGACGCGCACGCGGTCGGGAACCGTCTCCGCGATGCCGTACTCGATCTGCCGCGCGCGCTTTCCGTCCTCGGCGGTCCGGATGTGCGCCGCGCGGTCGGCGCCCTGCTCGCGCAGCCGCGTGTCGAGGCGCCACGACCGCGTCACGCCCACCTTGAACGTGTCGGGCGCGAACGCCGCGAGGTAGACCGCGTGCTCCTCGTGGCATGACTCCAGCGGCATCGCGCAGTTCCCGACGCAGCGCGCACAGGGCCACGTCGACGTGTGCTCGTCGCAGTACGGCGCGGCCGCCTGCTCGCAGGCCTCGTGGACGCCCTCGTCGGTGGCGCCCGCGCAGTGGCGCTCGCCGAGCGTGTACGCCAGCGACTCGCCCGGCAGCAGCGGCACGCGGTCCACACTGCTCTCGCTGGCGACGCGGAGCGCGGCCGGCCCGTCCCCGGGCGTCGTCTCGTACCCCACAATCTGCACGCGCTCGGGTAGGGCGCTCCCGAATAAAGCGGTGGCGTTCGCCCGCCGATGACGTGCGTGTCACCCGGTGGCGTCGACACCCGCGAGCGCTTATCCGGGCGGGCGGTCTACCAGGACGTATGGCAGACGAATCCATCCCGGTCTCCGCAGAGGCACCCGACAGCCCGTTCCGGACGACGGGCACCGACCACATCACCATCTGGGGGAGCAACGCCGAGGACACCATCGCGTTCTACCGCGACCTGCTCGGGATGCCGCTCGTGCTCCGGCAGCCGAACCTCGACGACCCCTCCCAGACGCACCTGTTCTTCGACACCGGCGACGGCCGCATCCTCACCGTCTTCGTCAGCGACGACCGCGCGTCCAACCGCGGCCGCGTCCCCACGCAGACCGGAAGCGTCCACCACCTCTCCTTCTCCATCGCGGCGGAGGACTTCGAGGACGTCATGGAAGCCCTCGAAGACGCCGGCCACGGCTACAACGTCTTCGACCGCGGCATCTTCTTCTCGCTGTACACGCAGGACAACAACGGCCTCATCGTCGAGCTCTCCGCGGACAAGTACGACATCCCGGACGAGCGCCGCGGCGAGGTGCTGGCGACCGCCCAGCGCATCCGCGAGGAGGACGGCGCGGACTTCGCCGAGGACCGCCACATGAAGCAGGCCCTCGAGGAGCTCGGCCTCGACGCCGAGCCCGCCGACCTCCCGGACGCCTCCACCGGCGTCGGCTACTAGGGGCCGATGCTCTCCGACACGCCCGGCATCCACCACGTCACCGGCCTCGTCGCGTCCGCCCAGCGGAACGTCGACTTCTACGTCGGCGTCCTCGGGCTGCGGCTCGTCAAGCGCACGGTCAACCAGAACGACGTGCTGCGCTACCACCTCTTCTACGGGAACGCGACCGGCGACCCCGGGACCGTCCTGACGTGTTTCCCGTACCCGAACGAGTCGCCGGGCCGCGTCGGTAAACCCCAGATTGCGGCGGTGGCGTTCGTCGTCCCGCCGGGCTCGCTGCCGTACTGGCGGGGCCGCCTGGCCGACCACGGCGTCGACGTC
>NZ_WPCF01000158.1 GCF_009741975.1 Halobacterium sp. CBA1126
CGTCGGGGACGGCGTCGACGCCGAAGTCGGCCGCCATCAGGGTCTTTCGGCCGTCGTCGGCCGCACGGTCGGCGGCGTCCGCTGCGAGCGATGCGCCGCGGCGCTGGATGCGCCGTGCGAGTTCCTCTGCCGCGTCGGCGCTCACCCGCAAGTCACCCGCGTGTCGCCGGATGATGGTGTCGACCGGCGCGAACGGGAGTTCGACGCTCATGCGTCAATGGGTGGCTGTCGCACGCTTAACTGTTTCCGTTGGGACGGACGCCGCCACCACGCATTTGGGCCGCGAACGCCAACTCCCGGATATGACGAAGAACCCCCACCAGGCGAACGCCGAAGACGTCGCCGAACAGGAGGTCGACGCCGACGCGGCGGAAGCCGAAGAGGTCGTCGAGGAGCGCCGGGAAGCCGACGAGGAGTACCGAGAGGAGCAGATAGCGGAGGAGATCGAACACGAGGACGAGGAGCGCTACCAGGAGGCCCGCGACGCGACGAACGCGGACAACCACCCGGACGACGCCGAGTGGGACTAGTGGAGCTCTTCGGCGCGGAGGCGGCCGTCCCGTAGGAGGCCGCGGACCGTCACTTCCTGGCCGAGCGTGACGTCCGCGTCCGTCTCCACGCTCACCGTCTCCTCGCCGTCGTCCAGAATCACGGGGTTCTGGGCCTGCACGACCACGCCCGTGAACTCGACTTCTTCGCCGTCCGCGTCGTCCCCGTCCGCGGACTCAGTAGTGTCCTCGGTGGACTCCGGTTCGTTGCCGTCCTCGAACGCCGAGAGCCCCGTCGCGCCGCCCGAGTCCTCGCCGCCGGTCGTCGCGCCGTCGGCGAGCGGGATGACGGAGGCCTGCCAGCCCGCGGAGGCCTCGATGTCGTCCTGCCAGCCGTCCTGAATCTCGACGTCGACGAACGCGACCTCGTCGCCCGGCCCGATGTCGAGGTCGGCCTTGTCGCCCCAGAGCGCCACGCGGATGTCGCCCGTGTCGTCCTGCACGCGGACGTTCCGCACCTGGCCCTCGCTGCCGTCGTCGCGGTCGAACGTGCGTTTGGGGTCCGCCGAGCGGATGACGCCCGCGACGTCGGCCACGTCGTCGAGTTCGAGCGCGTCGATGGGCGTGGTGTCGGGTTCGAACGCCACGTCCGCGTCCACGGGTTCGACCGCGCCGCGGTCGCCGACGTGGAGTTCGAGGCTGCCGTCGCGCTCCCGGACGTAGCCGTCGACGACCTCGACGACCTCGCCCTGCGAGAGTTCGGTCGCGGTCTCCGCCTGGTCGTCCCAGAGCGTGACCCGGACGCGCCCGGTCTCGTCGCCGAGCACGACGTTCGAGACCTTGCCCTCGCTGCCGTCGTCGCGGTCGAACGTCCGGACGTCCTCCGCGTCGAGCACTTCGCCCGTGAGGTTCACGTCCGAGATGCCCAGGGAGAGGTCCTCGACGCGGTACTCGTCCTGGACCTGCACGTCGACGTCCTCGTCGTTGTCGACCTCCACCTGGTCGGCGCTGACCTCGATGCCGTTGTAGCCGTCCTTCGGCCGCCCCTTCACGCGGAGCACGTCCCCGACCTCGAGTTCGTCCTTGGCGCCCTCGGCCTGCTCGTCCCACAGCGACAGCCGGACGCTGCCGGTCTCGTCGGCGACGTCGACGTTCACCACGCGGCCCTCCGGGTCCTCGTCGTCGTCGCGCTCGAACGTCCGCACGTCGCCGATGCTCGTCACCTTCGCGATGAACTTCACCTCGTCCATCTCCGGTTCGACGTCCGCGACGCCGTTGACCTCGCCGTCCTCGAGCTCGTGGGCGATGAGCATGGCGGCCGTCTCCTCGTCGGCCAGTCCGCCCATCTGTTCGACCTTCGACTCGACGGCGTCCCGGAACTCCTCGAGGGACACGTCGGTGTCGAGGTCCCCGTAGACGTCCTCGATGTCGTCGCCCATAATCGTAGTTCACTCCAGACGCGAGCCGCGCATAAGCGTTGTCCTTGGGGAATTACGCCGTCTCAGTCCGCCGGTTATCGGTGGCACGCGTCGGGATGGCGCGGCCTCCGGTTTGAACCTCCGGACCGCAGCCGCACCCCGAATCGTAACCGCTTTACGTAAGTCCCGGGTACGACAGAGTGAGTCCGGATAGGGTAGTGGACTATCCTCTTGGCTTGCGGAGCCAGGGACCGGCGTTCAAATCGCCGTCCGGACGTTTTCTCTGCAGACTACGCCCGAGAGCGACGCCCGTGTCGCTCTCGGCGTCCTGCTGTGTCAACGTCGAGGCGATTTGAGCACGGCAGACGAGCGCAGCGAAGTCTGTCGGAGTTCAAATCGTCGTCCGGACGTTCCTCACTACGTTCGTCACGTCCGACGAGCCCGTGCTCACTTCGTTCGCACGGACGCCGTCCGGACGTTACATTCTCACGCCGCTCCGACCGCGAGCGACCGCCGTGTCGCTCGCGTCGGACAGCGAGTATTCACGTCAGGCGATTTGAACCCGTGAGTCGCAGCGCCGAACGGAGTGAGGCGACCGCCTCACGATGTTCAAATCGTCGTCCGGACGTTCCTCACTACGTTCGTGGACCGTCGCGGGCACGAAGTTCTTAGCGGTGGGCCGTGTACTCGGTGAGCATGAGCGAGGACCGGACGGTGCTGTCGATCGACCCGCACGTGCACTCGGAGGGCTCGTACGACGGGAACGAGCCCGTGGAGCTCATCCTCGAGCACGCCAGCGACATCGACCTCGACGGGGTGGTGGTGACCGACCACGACAGCATCGAGGAGTCGCTGCGGGCGGCGGAGCTGGCGCCGGAGTACGGGCTGGTGGGGATTCCGGGCGTGGAGGTGTCGACGGACGCGGGCCACCTGCTCGCGCTCGGCGTCGAGGAGTGCCCGGAGCGCGGGCGGTCGTTCGAGGCGACGGTGCGAGAGGTCCGCGAGCAGGGCGGGGTGGCGGTCGTCCCGCACCCGTTCCAGCGGAGCCGGCACGGCGTTCGCCGGGGGAACCTCGGCGAGTGCGACGGCATCGAGGTGTACAACTCGATGGTGTTCACGGGCTACCGGAACCGCCGCGCGCGGACGTTCGCGCGGCGTCACGACTACCCGCGGTTCGGGGCGAGCGACGCGCACTCGATTCGGAACGTCGGGCGGGCGTACACGGACGTCGCGCTGCCCGAGGTCGACCCGGGGACGCCGGCCGGCGACATCGAGACGGAGACCGTGCTGGCGGCGCTGCGCGCGGGCGAGACGGACATCCGGGGGAAGCGGACGCCGATTCACCGGAGCACGCGGCAGTACGCGAAGGGCGCGGCGCGGAAGAGCGCGTTCGTGTTGACGAAGCGGCTCCCCTACGTCAGCGCGTGGCCGGCGTCGATGCAGAACGCCTGACGGCGAAACGGGTTTGCGTCCGGCAGCCGAATCCGGAGTATGGACGCGGCGCTGCGCGCGGGCATCGCGGTTTACAACGCCGGCCACTACCACGCCGCCCACGACGCGTGGGAGGACGCGTGGCTGGCGCTCGAGGACGGCGACGACGAGCGACTGCTCCACGGCCTCATCCAGTGTTCGGCGGCGGTCCACCACGCGCGCGACCGGAACTGGGCGGGCGCGGTCGGGCTCTGCGAGAGCGCGCGCGAGTACCTCGCCGACCTCCCCGCGGAGTACCGGGGCGTGGACGTGGCCGCCGTCAGAGAGTACGTCGATGCGCTCGGGAGCGACCCGGAGCGTGTCGAGCGCGGCACGCCGCCGTCGCTGACCTACGAGGGGCGCGCGCTCGCCCTCGAAGACTTGGACGCGCCGGCGGGCGTAGAGGCCGGGGTTGCGCTCGCCGAGGCGCTCGGCTACGACGCGGAGTTCGTGGAGGCGGGCGCAGAGTACGCCCGCGAGGGACTCGCCGAGGGAGAGCTGAACGAGTTCGGGGTGTTGCTCTGTGACTTCGTGACCGAGCGCGAGCAGCGCGCGCTGGTGGCGACGCGACTCCGCCAGCACGTGCGGCGGCGGCAGCGGCGAGAAGACGACGTGGCGGGCCTGTTCGACTAGGCGTACGTCTGGTAGGCGATGACGCCGGCGACGGCGAGACACGCGACGCCCAGCGCGCGGACCAGCCACGCCCACGTGTCGGGGATGGTGTCGTCGGTGCCGTACTCGCCGCGGCGGCGGCGGTTCGGCCCGACGAAGATGGAGAGCTGGAGCGCCGCTCGCGGCGCGAGAATCATCGCGAGTCCGAGCGCGGCGCCGAGCACGACCGCGAGGAGTTCGCGAATCCCGGCCATCT
>NZ_WPCF01000193.1 GCF_009741975.1 Halobacterium sp. CBA1126
CGTGCTCGACGACGTACGCGATGGGCATCGACTCGAAGTGCGCGCGAAGCTTCCCCTCGGGCCGGGACTGCAGGCCCGGGTAGCCGAAGACGCCGCCGTACGTCAGCACCTGGTTCACGTCCGCGATCATCGCGCCGCCGTACCGGAGCTTCAGCTCGTCCTCCACGTCGCGGACGAACGACTCGAAGGGCGGCGTCCAGTCCGGGACGCGCCCGCCGAACCCGTAGACCAGCGGGTCCTCGGGGAGCTCGACGGGGCCGAGGTCCGTGCGGCCGTCGGCTTCCACGAGGTACTCGGTGACCTCGCCGTCGCGCGCGACCACCATCGTCGTCGTCGGCCCGTACAGCACGAACCCCGCGGCCACCAGACTCCGGCCGGACGCGGGCGGCCGCTCGTCGTAGACGCCGACGACGGTCCCGCAGGGGTTGTTCGACTTGACGTTCGAGGAGCCGTCGAGTGGGTCCACGGCGACCGCGTACCCGTCGTCGGCCTCCCCCACCACGTCGAGGTCGGCGCGCTCCTCGCTGGCGTACCAGTTCACGCCGTCGAGGGCCGCCAGCCGGTCGAACAGCAGGTCGTCGGCCCACACGTCCGCCTCCAACTGGACGTCCCCGGAGACGTTCTCCGTCGCCGCCTTCGCGCGCCGCTCCAGGAGCCCGTCCCGGATTTCGGGCGCGGCGTCCGCGACCACGTCGAAGACTTCCTCGACGACCATCAGATGCGGCCGAGGGCCTCGTCGACGCTCGTCTCCTCGTAGATGACCGCCTCCAGCGCGTCGAGGAACGGCTCGGGCTGCTCGCGCTGCCAGACGTTGCGCCCGACCGCCAGCCCCGTCGCGCCGGCGTCGACGGCGCCCTTGACGCTCTCGAGGAAGTCGCGGTCGCTGGTCTTCGACCCGCCGGACATCACGACGTCCGTCGGCCCCGCCATGTCGACGGCGTGCGACATCGCGTCCGTGCTCCCCGGGTACTTCACCTTCGCGACGTCGGCGCCGAGTTCCAGCGCCTGGCGCGCCGCGTACGCGATGGTGTCCGGCGACGTGTCGTTCTTCAGGCCCTGGCCGCGCGGGTACGACCACATCACGACCGGGAGGTCGTACTGCCGGGCGGCCTCCTGGGCGTCCCGGAACTCCTCGGCCATCTCGATCTCGTTGTTCGAGCCGCCGTACAGCGTGAACCCGATCGCGTCCGCGCCGAGTTCGGCGGCGTAGTCGACCGACCAGTTCACCGCCGAGTCGGGCTCGCCCATCCAGAGGTTCGACGTGCCGTTGAGCTTCGCGAGCAGATTCACGTCGTCCTCGTAGGAGGGGTAGTACGCCTCCGCGATGCCCTTCTGGACGGCCATCGCGGACACCGCGTCGTGGGTCGCGATGTCCCAGACGCTGCCGGGGTCCATCGTCTCTGGCACTTCCTCGAAGTCCACGGGGCCGTGTTCGAGCCCGTGGTCGTACGCGAGAATCAGTACCTTCCCGTCGCGCGAAATCGGAGACTCCTCGAAGGGACGCATCACCTGCACGTGCGACGAGGACGCATAAGTGTCTAACTGTCCGCGAGCCGCGCCGAGACGCCGAATATCTGGATTTTTACTGCGTCGCGAGTAACTACTGTTCGTGGTCGGCCGCGGCTTGCTTCCACGCCGCGACCGTCTCCTCGGATACGTCCAGCGAGTCCGCGACGTGCTCGACGTGGGCGGTCGCGAGGCTCCGCACCGACGTCACGCCCGCGCGAGCCAGCAGCTCCGCGTCGCGGCGTCGACGCGTCCACGTCGGTGACGGGCGTCGCGTCGACTGTTCGCGCCACTC
>NZ_WPCF01000137.1 GCF_009741975.1 Halobacterium sp. CBA1126
GCGCCCGCGTCGGCGAGCGCGAACGCCGCCGCCCGGCCCGCGCCGCCCGCGCCGACCACGACCGCGTCGCGGCCGTCAAGGGCGACGTCGTGGTGGGCGAACGAGCGCCGCACGCCCTCCGCGTCCGTGTTGTGGCCCGTGACCGCGTCTCCGGAGAAGTCGATGGTGTTCACCGCGCCGATGCGGGCCGCGAGGTCGTCCGGCTCCACGACGTCGAGGACGGCCTGCTTGAACGGGATGGTGACGTTCAGGCCGGCGACCCCGAGCGCGTCCGCGCCCTCCACGGCGGCCGCGACGGCCTCGCGGGCCGGCTCGAAGGTGACGTACCGGGCGTCCAGCCCGAGTTCGTCGTAGGCGGCCTCGTGCATCGGCGGCGACAGCGAGTGTTCGACCGGGTTCCCGACGAGTCCGAATACCTGCACGCCTCCACGGACTCGCGCGGCGTTTATAACTGGTGGTCACTCCGAACGGTTTTTGCGCGCGAGCGAGTTTCCCCGGCGTATGGCCGGCACACTGCTCGTCGACGGCGCCGTCCTCCTCGTCGGCATCCTGCTGCTGTACGTCGGCGCCGAGCTCCTCGTCGCCGCGGCGTCCGCGCTCGCGCTCTCCCACGGCGTGAAGGCGGCGACCGTCGGCGTCACCATCGTGGCGTTCGCCACCACCGCCCCCGAGCTGTTCGTCTCCGCGACCGGCGCGCTGACCGCCTCCGACGGCATCGCGCTCGGCAACATCGTCGGGTCGAACATCGCCAACATCGGCCTCGTGCTCGGCGCGTCCGCGCTCGTCCGCCCGCTCGAGGTCGACGACAAGACCCTCTACCAGCACGGCCCGTTCATGTTCGCGGCGGCCGTCGCGCTCGTCGTCCTCGGCATGGACGGCCGCATCGCGGCGTTCGACGGCGTCGTCCTCCTCGCGCTGCTCGCCGGCTTCACGGTCTACCTCTACCGGAAGTCACAGGAGTCCGAGGTCGCCCTCCCCGAGGACGTCGAGATGGACGAGGGCGCCACGACCGCCGGCCTCCGCGAGTACGTCACGCTCGTCGGCGCCATCGTCCTGCTGCTCGCCGGCTCCCGCGCGCTCATCCTCGGCGGCCGCGGCGTCCTCTCGGCGTGGGGGTTCGGCGACCTCTTCATCGGCCTCACCGTCATCGCGTTCGGCACCTCCGTCCCCGAACTGGCGACGTCGCTCGTGAGCGCGATTCGCGGCGAAGCCGGCTTCTCCATCGGGAACGTCGTCGGGTCGAACATCTACAACGTGCTCGCGGTCATCGGCGTCGTCGCCGTCCTCGTCCCCATCTCGGTGTCGTCGGCGACGGTCGGCTACGAGTTCCCCGTCATGCTCGGGTTCACCGTCGTCGCGCTCGCCAGCATGGCGTTCGGCGACCGCATCACGCGCGTCGAGGGCGCCGGCCTCGTCGCCGGCTACGCGGGCTTCGTCTACTTCCTCCTCCCGTAGGCGGAAGCCGGCGGCGCTCGCCGCTACCCGACCGCAAGCGTTAGGGTCGAGTTCGCGGACTGTGGTAGTATGTTGTCAGCGCGGCTCCGCCACCCGCTCGCGGCGCTCGCCGCCGCGGCGCTCCTGACCGCGCCGTGGATGGTCGTCCACTTCACCGGCGGGCCGGACGCGTACGGGCTCGGGCACGTCGCGACGGTCGGCGTCAGCGGCGTCGCCGTCCTCGGCGCGGCGTTCCTGCTGGCGTGGGCCGCCGAGACCGCCGAGAAGGACGTCCCGCGGTCGTTCGCCATCGCCGTGCTCGCGGTGCTCGCGGTCGCCCCCGAGTACGCCGTCGACGCGCTGTACGCGTGGACTGCGGGCGCGAACGTCGGGACGCCGCGCGGCATCGAGGCCGCGAACCTCGCGGTCGCGAACATGACCGGCGCGAACCGCATCCTCATCGGCCTCGGGTGGTCCGGCATCGCGCTGTTCACCGTCTACCGCGCCCACACGTCGGGGGACCCCGCGGTCGAACTCGACGGCGTGCTCCGCAGCCGCGTGAACCTCGACCCCGCCATCGCCACCGAGATCACGTTCCTGCTCGCGGCGACCGCGTACGCGTTCCTCGTGCCGCTCGGGAACGGCATCGGCCTGCTCGACACGGTCGTCCTGGTCGGCCTGTTCGCCGCCTACATCGCCATCATCATCCGCGGCGAGGTCAGCCACGACGCCGACCACGGCGGCGTCCCCGCGTACCTCCAGCGGCTCCGGCGGCCGGCGCGCGTGACCGCCATTATCGCGCTGTTCGCGTACTCCGGGTTCGCCATCTACACCGCCGTCCACCCGTTCGCGCACGGCCTCGAGGAGATCGGGCAGGCGGCCGGCATCCCGGCGTTCTTCATGATCCAGTGGGTGGCGCCGCTGGCCTCAGAGAGCCCCGAGCTCATCGTCGTCGTCTACCTCGTGAACAAGGCCCGCTCGACGGCGGGGTTCAACGCGCTCATCTCCTCGAAGCTGAACCAGTGGACGCTGCTCATCGGGACGCTCGCGGTCGTCTACAGCATCGCGTCCGGGAGCGTCGGCACGCTCCCGTTCGACGAGAAGCAGGCCGCCGAGATCTGGATCACCGCCGCCCAGAGCCTCTTCGCCATCGCCGTCCTCTCGAACTTCGACATCGCGGTCTGGGAGGGAATCACGCTGCTGACGCTGTTCCTCACGCAGGTGTTCGTGGAGTTCGGCATCATCCGGCTGGTCGCAGAACCGCGCTCGACGGAGCTCAGCATCCTCGTGCTGTACGCGTACACCGCCGTCTACCTCGCGCTCGCCGCGGTCCTCCTCTACCGCCGCCGCGAGTCGGTCGTCCACCTCGTCCGGCGGACGCTCCGGGACGCCCGGGTGGCGTTCTCGTAGCCCGTCCGTCGGCGGGGAACGGCAGTCGTTTTACGGGCCGCCGCGTACGCCGGCCCGTGATTGGAATCGTCGTGAGTCGCGCCGACAGCGCGTCCGAACACATCGGCGAGCAGCTGCTCGCGCTCGGCGACTTCGAGCGGGAGGGGACGGCGTCTACCGCGCCGACGGCTTCGAGCTGCGGGAGTTCGACGACCTCCACATCGACCTCGCGGACCCCGCGGCGGCGTTCGACGACCCCGACTACGTGGTCGTCGTCTCGCGGCACGCCGGCGACACCGGCCCGCTGCTGACCGCCCACCACACCGGGAACTTCGGCGAGGCGGAGTACGGCGGCGAGGACCGCTCGCTCGCAGCGGCCTGCCCGAACGCCCACCGCGAGGTCGTCGCCGCGCTCCGCGAGCACGCGCCCGACGGCTACGAGGTCGGCATGGAGTGCACCCACCACGGCCCGACCGAGGTGAGCGCGCCGTCGATGTTCGTGGAGCTCGGCAGCGGCGAGGACGAGTGGAACGACCCCGAGGGCGCCAGAGCGGTCGCGCAGGCCGTCCTCGACCTCCGCGGCGTCGACGCCCGCGAGGAACGCGCGCTCGTCGCGTTCGGCGGCGGTCACTACGCGCCCCGCCCCACCCGCATCGTCGAGGAGACGGACTGGGGCGTCGGACACGTCGCCGCCGACTGGTGTCTCGAGGACCTCGGCGACCCCGAAGCCCACTCGGACGTAATCGAGCGGATGTTCGCGGCGAGCGGCGCCGAGCACGCGGTCGTGGACGGCGAGAAGCCCGCCGTCGACCGCGTCGTCGCCGAACTCGGGCACCGCGTCGTCAGCGAGACGTGGGTCCGGGAGACCGACGGCGTCCCGCTGGCGCTCGCGCGGAGCGTCGAAACCCACGTCGGCACCGTCGACGACGGCCTCCGGTTCGGCGAGCCGGCCGCCGACTACGACGGCGAGTACGCCGTGGTCGACCTCCCAGCGGACCTGCTCGACGCCGTCCACGCCACCGACCCCGAGGCGGCCGTCGACGCCGCCGCCGAGACCGCGCTCGCCTACGCCACCGACGAGAACGGCAACCGCCTCGCCGGCCCGGCCGCGTTCGCGGACGGCGACGCCTACGGCGCGTTCCTCGACCGCGCCGCCGAGATTCTGGCGCGAGAGTACGAGGTGGCCCGCGAGGACGGCGAACTGACGGCGACCCGGGAGGCGTTCGACCCCGCCGCGGCCAGCGAACTCGGCGTCCCCGAAGGCCCGAAGTTCGGGCAGCTCGCGGGCGGTGAGACGGTCGACGTCGACGGGACGGAGGTGCGACCGGCGGACGTCACCCGCACCGAGACCACGACCGTTTCGGTCGGGTTCCGCGAGCGGACGCGTGAGCGCGTGCGACGCCCGTCCGACGCGGAGGGGAAAGGTAATTAAGCCTCACACGCTACCCGTTACCCAACATGGATTCGATTGTGCAGGACGCCATCGACGAAGCCGAGGACGAGGACTCGGCTTCGGAGTCGGGTGACGTCCCGTCGGAGGGGTCGACGGCCAGCGTCCCCACCGGGGAGATGACCGACGACGAACTCGAGGACGTCCTCCAGGAGCTCCAGACGAGCATCACGGTCGTGGGCTGCGGCGGCGCCGGGTCGAACACCATCGACCGCATGTCCGAGGAGGGCATCCACGGCGCGTCGCTGGTCGCCGCCAACACCGACGTCCAGCACCTCGTGGAGATCGACGCCGACACCAAGATTCTCATGGGCCAGCAGAAGACCCAGGGACGGGGCGCCGGCTCGCTCCCGCAGGTCGGCGAGGAAGCCGCTCTCGAGTCCCAGGACGAGATCCGGGACTCCATCGAGGGCTCGGACATGGTGTTCGTCACCGCCGGCCTCGGCGGCGGCACCGGCACCGGCTCCGCGCCCGTCGTCGCGAAGGCCGCCCGCGAAGCCGGCGCGCTCACCATCGCCATCGTCACCACGCCGTTCACCGCCGAGGGCGAGGTCCGCCGCACGAACGCCGAAGCCGGCCTCGAACGCCTCCGCGACGTCGCCGACACCGTCATCGTCGTCCCCAACGACCGCCTCCTCGACTCGGTCGGGAAGCTCCCCGTCCGGGAAGCGTTCAAGGTCTCGGACGAAGTCCTCATGCGCTCCGTGAAGGGCATCACGGAGCTCATCACCAAGCCCGGCCTCGTCAACCTCGACTTCGCCGACGTGCGGACCGTCATGGAGAAGGGCGGCGTCGCCATGATCGGCCTCGGCGAAGCCGACTCCGACGCGAAAGCCGCCGACTCCGTCAAGTCCGCGCTGCGCTCCCCGCTGCTCGACGTCGACATCTCCTCCGCGAACTCCGCGCTCGTCAACGTCACCGGCGGCCCCGACATGAGCATCGAGGAGGCCGAGGGCGTCGTCGAACAGCTCTACGACCGCATCGACCCCGACGCCCGCATCATCTGGGGGACCAGCATCGACGAAGAACTCGACGGCGAGATGCGCACCATGGTCGTCGTCACCGGCGTCGCCTCCCCGCAGATCTACGGCCGCAACGACGCCCCCGAACCCGAGCCCGAACCCGAACCCGACGGCGGCGACAGCGACATCGACGACATCGACTACGTCGAATAGTACCTTTTTCCGCCTCGGGTGCGCTCGCTGCGCTCGCCCACCACTCGGCGCAAAAATCTACGCTAAAAAACCTGCCTCCGCGGGGCTCCGCCCCGCTCCGGCAGTGAA
>NZ_WPCF01000191.1 GCF_009741975.1 Halobacterium sp. CBA1126
GCTGTTGAGCGCTGACGTCGACGACGCCCGCCACCGCCACCCGCTCGACGGCGGCCGCGAGTGGTTCGGCCGCCGCGTGCGCTTCGTCGACGGCCTCGACGGCCACCTCGGCGTCGTCTCGCTGTAGCCGCCGCTGGGCGACGTGAGGAAAAGTACGAAAGCGGAAGTCGGGTTACAGGCCGTCCTCGAAGTCTTCGAGGGCGTACGTCGGCTCGGCGCCGCGGCGGTCGAGCGTCTCGTTGGCGAGCAGCCAGTAGACCACCGACAGCGCGCGCCGCCCCTTGTTGTTCGTTGGGACGACGAGGTCGACGTTGCTCGTCTGGTTGTTCGAGTCGCACATCGCGATCACGGGGATGCCGACCGTGATGGCTTCCTTGACGGCCTGCGCGTCGCCGATGGGGTCGGTGACGACGAGGACGTCCGGCTCGATGTAGCCGTCGTACTGCGGGTTCGTCAGCGTGCCCGGGATGAACCGGCCGGTTCGGGCGCGCGCGCCGACCGCTTCCGCGAACTTCTCCGCGGGGAACCGGCCGTACTGGCGCGAACTCGTGACCAGGATCTGCTCGGGGTCGTAGTTCGCGAGGAAGTCGGCGGCCGTCCGGATGCGCTCGTCCGTCTTCGAGACGTCGAGCACGTAGAGGCCGTCGGTGCGGACGCGGTGGATGAACCGGTCCATGTCGTTGGTCTTCTGCTGGGTACCGATGTGGACGCCGGCGCCGAGGTAGTCCTCGACGGGGATGAGCAGGTCGGCCTCCTCGTCGGACATGACGTCCTCGGTGGCCGCTCCCGGCTCCTCTTCGGTGGGCTGTTCGTCGGTCGGGGCGTCGCTCTCGGCGGCCGCCGAAACAGACTCCGCTGCCTGCTCCGGGGCGTCCTCGAGGTCGGCCTCTGTGTCGGTTTCGTTGTCGCTCATGCTTCGTCCGCGATGCGGATGAGTTCGTTCAGTTTGGCGGTTCGCTCGCCGCCGACCGTCCCCGTCTTGATGAACGGGGCGTCGGCCGCCACGGCGAGGTGTGCGATGGTCGTGTCCTCGGTCTCGCCGCTGCGGTGGGAGACCACGGCGTCGTAGCCGTTCCGGGTCGCCAGCTCGATCGCGTCGAACGCGTCGGTCAGCGTCCCGATCTGGTTTGGCTTCACGAGGATGCTGTTGGCCGCGCCGACCTCGATGCCGTCGCGGAGCCGCTCGACGTTCGTCACGAAGAGGTCGTCCCCGCAGACGAGCGCGTCGTCGCCGACGCGCTCGGTCAGCGTCGCGAACGCCGCGAAGTCGTTCTCGTCGAGGGGGTCCTCGACGTACGCGAGGTCGTACTCCTCGACGAGGTCGACGACGTACTCGATCTGCTCCTCGGTGGAGCGGACCTCGTCGCCGTAGACGTACGCCTCGTCCTCGTAGCGCTCGGCGGCCGCCATGTCGAGGCCGAACTGGACGTCGAAGCCGAACTCCTCGGCGACGTCGCCGGTGGCCTCGTCGACGATTTCGAACGCCTCGGCGTCGTCGATGGACGGCGCCCACGCGCCCTCGTCGCCCTTCGCGGCGGCCTCGCCGCGCTCCTCGAGCAGTTCGCCCACGCGCTCGTGGACGGCGGCGTTCGCGAACACCGCCTGCCGGACGCTCGGCGCGCCGACGGGCGCTGCGAGGAACTCCTGGATCGCGGTCGCGTCGGCGGCGTGCTCGCCGCCGCCGACGACGTTCCCGAGCGGCACGGGGAAGTTCCGACCGCGGAACGCGCCGCCGAGATGCTGGTACAGCGGCGCACCGAGCACGTCCGCGGCGGCCTTCGCGGCCGCCATGCTGACCGCGACGGCGCTGTTCGCCCCGACGTCGGAGAAGTCCTCCGTGCCGTCGGCGGCGTGCAGCGCGGCGTCGACGCCGCGC
>NZ_WPCF01000052.1 GCF_009741975.1 Halobacterium sp. CBA1126
CGAACTCGCGGCCATCGCGGGCGGCACCGCGGCGGGCGGCGAGACGCCCGTGGCGCTCCGCCAGTACGTCGTCGGCCTGGCGGACAACGCCGCCGTCCCGCTGCCCCGTGCGGCCGACGCGCTCCCCGAGGAGATCGAGGACGTGATGGCAAGAGTCGGCAGCCGGCAGGGGGACGAACGGGTCAGCCCCACGTCGACTGCGGACCGCTGAATCGAAACTCCTAAAGAAGTCCCCGCGCCTCCTAACGAGTACGCGCCTGGGTAGCTTAGCGGTAAAGCGCGTCCTTGGTAAGGACGAGACCCCGGGTTCAAATCCCGGCCTAGGCTCTCTCCTCTCGCCGCAAACCGAGTAGCCCTGCAGCTACTCGGAGATGCCGTACGTGTCGCCGCTCCAGTCCCGCGCGGGGAAGTCGTAGACGGGCTGGTGGTGGTCGATGTCGTCGATGCGGGCGCGGTCCTCGTCGTCGAGTTCCCAGTCGAGGACCTCGAGGTTCGCGCGGACGTGCTCGGGCGTCGAGGACTTCGGGAGCGGGACGACGTCGTTCTCGACCGCCCACCGGAGGACGACCTGTGCGGGCGAGCGCTCGTACTTCTCCGCGACCGCCTGAATCGTGTCGTCGGCGAACACTTCCGTGCGCCCCAGCGGCGCGGCGGCTTCGACGACGGTGTCGGTCTCCCGGCAGTAGTCGACGACGTCGTCCTGGGTGTTCCACGGGTGGTACTCGATCTGGTTGACGGCGATGGGGACGTCGCTGACGTGGCGGGCGCAGCTGAGCTGGTACGCGCTGAAGTTCGAGACGCCGACGTTCCGGACTTTCCCCTGGTCGTGGAGGGTCGCCATCGCGTCCATGGTCTCCCGCAGGGAGATGGCGGGGTTCGGCCAGTGGACGAGGTAGAGGTCGAGGTAGTCGGTGCCGAGTCGCTCCAAGGTCGCCTCGCAGGACTCGATGACCGACTCGTAGTCGAGGTGTTTCGGGAGGACCTTCGACGTGAGGAAGACGTCGTCGCGGTCGTACTCGGCGAGCGCGTCCCCGATCTCGGCTTCGTTGCCGTAGCCTTCGGCGGTGTCGACGTGCGCGTAGCCGGCGTCGAGGCCGGCGCGCACGGCGTCGCGGACGGTGTCGCCGCCGATGTCCCACGTGCCGACGCCGACTGCGGGGAGTTCGTCGCCGCTCGGGAGCGTCTTCGTCGGTGGTGTCATCGTCGTGTCGTTGCGCGGAAACCCCCAAAGGCGTTTGGCTCGTCGACCCTGCGCCCGATTCCTAATTGGCATTTAACCACATTATATCGAAATAACCTGTATACGGAACAGAGTTAATGTTCTTCGCGAGCGAGCGGCACACATGGCGACGAAGAACCCGAGCGACGACGCGACCGAACCGGACGCGCACGAGCCCGACCCCCACGAGTGCCCGTTCTGCGGCGAGTACGTCGCTTCGCCGGGGAAGGGGTTCATGGTACACGTCGAGGAGAACCCGGAGTGCGACGCGGACTTCGACGCGTGGCGCGACCGCGTCGCCAACGACGTCCCCGGCGGCTGGGCCGGGTAGCAGTCAGGCCGAGGGATCGCCGACGGCGTCCGGCCGGTCGGCGTCCTCCATGCGCTCCTCGACTTCCTCCTCGACGCGCTCCTGGACCGTGTCGTCGACCTCCTCCTCGACGCGTTCCTGCACGCGATCGTCGACTTCCGCTTCGACGCGCTCGCGGACGGTGTCGTCCACTTCTTCCTCGACGTGGGTCTCCACTTCGTCGGCGACCGCGCCCGAGACCTGGTCTTCGACCTCGGCGGCGACCTGCGTCTCTGCCTCCTCGGCGACCTCCTCCTCGAGAATCTGCTCGTAGATGCTCATGTTCTCCCAGACGCGCAGGAAGTAGCCGAGCACGAGCCCGCCCTGCAGCGCCGCGACGCGGGCGTCCATCCCGAAGACGAGCAGGTAGCCGAACCCGAGACTGAACGCGAGACCGTAGACGACGTCGATGTAGAACTGCGTCTGTCGTCCACTGAGCGGTGGCATCACGTCCACGTTCGGGCCGGCGAGTGAAATTCCCTACGCCCGCACGGGGACTCAGCCGAAGAACAGCACCTCGAAGGTGGCGTACGACCCGACCGTGGCGGCCAGCGGGACGAGGTTCTGCATCGCGACGACGCGGACGGTCGTCGACGGGTCGAACAGCTCGGAGCTGTCCGGGAGGTCCTCGGAGGACTCCTCGCCGATGCCGCTGGTCGCGCCCTCGCCGGCCATCGCGGGGTCGCCGACGGTCGGCGCGTCCTCGTCGCTGGTGAGCGCGCCGACGGACACCCGCGGGTTCGCGCGCCCGCGGACGGCGTCGGCGACGGTGAACGTCCGCGTGGCCTGCCCCCAGCCGAGGCCGACGATGGACATGGTGGCGATGACGACGAAGCTCGCGGGGATGCCGGCCGCGGAGAGCGCGACGACGATGGTGGAGCTGACGACGGCGACGACGATGGCCGCGGTCAGCGGGAGGTCGGTGATGTCGTTGCCGAGCGTCTCCATCGTGCGGCGCGCGATAGTGAACGCGCCGACGGCGACGGCCGCCGACCCCACGAGGATGCCGACGTTCATCCCGAGTTCGCCGCTGCCCACGAGCGGCGCGATGGCGTTGGCGACGTTGCTCGTCCCCGAACTGAACGCCATCAGACAGCCGATGGCGACGACGACGAGCGTGCCGACGAACTCCCGGCGGGTGGTGTTCGGGCCGAGCGCGGGTCGCACCAGCGGGCCGGTGCGCTCGAGGACGACCAGCGGGCCGTCGGTCTGGTCGATGGCGAACACGCGGTCGATGAGCGGGTAGCAGTACCGCCCGAGCATCACGGAGACCCAGAAGCCGACGGCGGGCGAGACCAGCCACCAGAGCGCGATTTCGCCGACGACCGACCAGTCGACGCTGTCGGCGGCGACGCCGAGGCCGACGATGGCGCCCACCGCCGTCATCGACGTCGACGCGGGTGCCCCGGAGAGGTTGCCGACGAGGAGCGCGCCGCCGACGAAGAACAGGACGGTGATGCTCACGGGCAGCGTGAACACGCCGGGTTCCGCGAGCAGGCCTTCGCCGAGCGTGTCGACGACGCGGCGGCCGAGCGTCCACGCGCCGGCGAAGAAGCAGACTGACATGAGCGCGGCCGCGGTCACCTTCGAGATGGCGTCGGCGCCGACCGCCGGGCCGAACGCCGGCCCGGTCGTCGCGCCCCCGATGTTGTACGCGACGAAACACGCGATGAGCACGCCCACGACGAGCAGTGTCTCGGTCACGGGCGGGGTAAGAGCGAGGGGAACATAACCGCTTCTCACTCGGAGCGGGAGAGCGGGAGTGGGGAGTGCCGGACGCGCGGGGGAGAGTGGGGGAGAGTCGAACGCGCGTCCAACCGATGCGTGTCTCCTCGCCCGTAATAAAGATTCGTCAGACGCGCCGCGGCACGAAAGGCTACGGTGCCGGGGTGCGTGGGGTCGCGCATGAACGGACTCGGTGTGCCACTGGTGACGCCGTTCGACGGCGACGGCGCCGTCGACCACGACGCCATCGCGGAGCTGGCGACGTGGGTGACCGACGCGGGCGCGGACTTCCTCGTGCCCTGCGGGTCGAACAGCGAAGCCGAACTGCTGACTGCGGGCGAGCGCGCCGCCGTCGTGGAGACCGTCGTCGACGCCGTCCCCTCGGAGGTGCCCGTGGTCGCGGGCACGGGCAGCCTCGGCATCCGGGAGACGCTGGAGGCGACCGAGCGCGCGGCCGACGCGGGCGCCGACGCCGCGCTCGTCGTGACGCCGTTCTACTACGACCACGGCCAGTCCGACCTCGAGACGTACTACCGCGAGGTCGCCGACGCCTCGCCGCTGCCCGTCTACCTCTACAGCGTCCCCGCGTACGCGGGCGTCGCGCTCGACCCGGAGACCGTCGAGCGGCTCGCGGCCCACCCGAACGTCGCCGGGATGAAAGACTCCGCGGGCGACCTCGCGGCGTTCCAGCGCACCCGCGAGTACACCGCCGACGAGGAGTTCGAGCTGTTCGTCGGGAGCGGCGGCGTGTTCGCGGCGGCGCTGGACGCGGGCGCTGACGGCGGCGTCCTCGCGGTCTCGAACGTCGTCCCGGAGCGCGCCGCCGAAGTGCGAGACCTCCACGCCGCCGGGAAGGACGAGGCCGCGCGGGACGTGAACCGCCGGGTCCTCGACCTCAACCACGCGGTCACCGCCGAGTACGGCGTCCCCGGCCTGAAGGCCGCGATGCGCTCCCGGGACCTGCCCGCGGGCGGCGTCCGGTCGCCCCACCGGCCGGTCGGCGACGACGTCGCGGCGGAACTCGGCGTGCTCGTCGACGACGCGCTCCCGTAGCGAGCGACGCGCCCGGCGGAAGACCCATTACCGCGGAGCCACCGAATTTCGGGCATGAACCGACGCAGGTTCCTCGGCGCCGCCGGCGTCGTCGGACTGGGCGCGCTCGCGGGCTGTTCGGGCGCGGTCGGCTCCGTCGCGCCGCCGACGGTCCCCGAGGACCGGCTCGCCGAGGGCGGCTGGACGAAGACCGACGAGAGCGAAGCGACCGTCTTCGAGCAGCGCTTCGGCCCCGTCACGGTCACCGCGAAGTCCACGACGGTGACCTACGAGGACGAGGCGCTCGCCGCGGAGGTCAGCGAGAAGACGCTCGGCCAGATCGACGGCACGCTCGCGCTCTACTCGGCGTCGCACATCAACTTCTCGCCGGACCTCAACAACCTCCCGGGCGGCGTCGGCCGCGCGGAGCTGCTCTCGGAGGTCCGGTCGGCGGCCGAGGACCAGTTCGAGCAGCGGATGCGGGACACCGGGCTGGAGTCGGTCTCGAAGACCGGCGAGGCGGAGTTCGAGACTGCCTCCGGCGCCAGCCCCGGCCTCACGACGTTCAGCGCGGAGTACCCGGTCGGCACGCTGGAGTACGAGGCCAGCGGGGAGACGTTCACCATCGAGGCGGGCGCCATCGAGGTCGCGGGCGACCTCGCGGTGTGGAACGAGGGCGACTACGTGGTCGTCGCGGGCGGCGCGTACCCCGGCGAGAACTTCGCGACCACGTCGGAGACGAGCCTCTCGGAGGCCATCACCGTCTCCGTCGACGTCGACCTCGGGCTCACGCCCGACGAGTACCGGCGGGAGGTCCGCGGCCTGATGGCGGCGACAGAATGACGACGTGGCGAGCCCTGTTCGACCGCGCCGCCGATCACGACGCCGGCGTCGAGGACGTGCGAGCGGCCCTCGACGAACAGAGGGACGATGAGTGACGTGCATCCGGCGCGGGTCGCCGCGGACGCCGACGTGCTCGCCGCGGACCTCTTCGTGGACGGCGACGCGCGCGCCGCCCTCGACCACGTGCGCTCGCACTCGTGGGTCGACCTCGTCGCCAGCGGCCCGCTGCTCGACGACGCCGAGGCCGTCGTCGCCGCGCTCGGCGACCCCGCGCTCGCCGCGGACTGGCGCGAGCGCGTCGAAGGCGAGGCGACGCTCGTCTCCCACCCCGAGGGCGACCAGCCCGCGCTCGCCGCCGCACACGCCGGCGACGCCGCTCACGTCCTCTCGTACGACGAGACGCTGCGCTCGGCGCGCACCGGCATGGAGCTCAAGGCGCGCGTGGACGTCAGCGTGAAGGCGCCGGACGCGTTCGCGCGGCTGTTCGACCCGGAGAAGCTCTACCCGACCGTCGCGGGCGGCGACTACCCCGGCCCCGACCGCGACCCCCGCGAGTAGCTCAGTCCGCGCGCTCGGCGAGCCAGTCCGCGAGCTTCGCGAGCGCGCGGCCGCGGTGGCTGAGCGCGTTCTTCCGCTCGGTGTCCATCTCCGCGAACGTCTCCCCGTCGTGCTCGAAGATGGGGTCGTAGCCGAACCCGCCGTCGCCGCGCGGCGCGACGATGGTGCCCTGCACGGCCCCGGAGAACGTCTCGGTCACGTCGCCGTCCGCGTACGCGACCGTACACCGGAACGCGCCGCGGCGGTCCTCTAAGTCCTCGGCGAGCCGCCAGACGCGTTCGACACCGAGCGTGTCCTCGACGTACGAGGAGTACGGCCCGGGGAACCCGTCGAGGCCGCGGACGAAGAGCCCGGCGTCGTCGACGATTACGGGCACGTCGGCGTCCTGGGCGTCGTAGGCGTCCTCGGCGCCGCGGGCCGCGATGTCGGCGAGGTCGTCGCTCTGAATCTCGGCGTAGTCGTAGTCGTGCTGGGCGACGTCGTAGACGTCGGCGAGGTACTGTTCGGCCTCCCGGACCTTCCCGGGGTTCGTCGTCACGAACCGGAGCGTGCGCATACCGACGCGTCGGCGCGCACCGAGTTGGGTGCGTCGATTACTCGTCGACGACGACTTCCACGGCCTCCTCGACGGCGTCGTCCTCGCCGCCGTCGTTCTGCTGCTGCCAGAGGAGCACGCCCGCGACCGCCAGCACCACCCACGACCGCCAGTTCGCGAGGTTCAGCGTGTAGCCGACGCCGAACGGCTTCTCCACGAGCATCCCCTCGCCGGGCTGCCAGTAGGACTCCAGCATCCGGCTGAGCTTCGGGCGCTCGAAGTTGTACGGCACGCCGAACAGTTCGCCACTCGACGGTTTCTCGACCATACCAGTCGGTTCGGCGCCAGCCCCCAAATCAGTTGGGGGCTACTGGTAGCGGCCGCGACCCTCGATTTCCCGCAGCTGGTCGAGCACCGACGCGTCCCCGGCCTCGCCGTAGGCGGCCTCGAAGGCTTTGGTCAGCGGTTCGGGGTCGTCGGCGGTGCCCGCGAGGCTCTGCTCGAAGACGTGGCAGTCCATCGCGTAGTCCTCCACGTCGTCCGTGTAGTAGCCGAGCCCGAAGTCGATGAGGAACGTCCGGTCGTCCTCGCCGACTTCAGATACTCGAACATTTCGCGTCGTCGGATCGCCGTGCACGAACCCGGCGCCGTGAATCGTCGCGAGGTGGCGGCCGACGTCCCGGACACGCGCCTCGGTGAGTGCGTCCCGGAGGTCCGTGTCGCCGACGCGCTGGAGCGTCAGCGTCGACTCCGGGACGTCGACGTCCCAGACCAGCGGCGTGGGGACGCCGTGGCGGCGCGCCTCGCTCGTCAGGCGGGCTTCGAGGACGGTGCGGTCGCGGCGCAGGCGCGCGTCCAGCGACCCGTGGCGGTAGCGCTTCGGGAGCCGGGCCTTCGTCACGTGGTCGTCGGCGAACGTGACCGTGGCTTCGGCGCCCTGCAGCACGTCGCTGTCGGGGCGCGCGGGCGGCTCGGGCTCGCGCCACGTCACCGGCACCTCGTCCGGCCGGGAGTTCGAGTCGATGGCGGAGTCCTCGATTGCGACGGTGTCGCCGGCGCGGGCCATCTTCTCGCCGAGCACCGCGATCATCCCCGCGTTGTCCCGCAGAAATCTGGGTTCGGGCGCGAAGAAGTCGGCGCCGCGCTGCTCGCACATCGTCTCGAGCATCCCCCGCAGGCGGTCGTTCTGGGCGACGCCGCCCCCGAGCACGAGTTCGTCGCGGCCGGTCAGCGAGAGCGCGCGCTCGCTGACCTCCGCGAGCATCGCGAACACCGTCTCCTCGAGGCCGCGGCAGACGTCCTCGACGGGCGTGCCGTCGTCGTAGGCCTGCTTGGCGGCGCTCATGATGCCCGAGAACGAGAAGTCCATCCCCTTCACGACGTACGGGAGGTCGGTGTACTCGCCGTCCTTCGCGCGGGCTTCGACCTTCGGGCCGCCGGGGTGGCTCCAGCCGACGTGGCGCGTGAACTTGTCGAGGGCGTTCCCGACGCCCGTGTCCATCGTCTCCCCGAGCACGCGGTAGCGGCCGTTCCGGTACGCGAGCACGTGGGCGTTCGCGCCGCTGGCGTTCAGACAGACGGGCGCGGAAAAGCCCGAGCGGTGGCGGCCGATTTCGAGGTGGGCCACCATGTGGTTGACGCCGACGAGCGGGACGTCCAGCGTCTGCGCGAGCGCGCGCGCAGCGGAGCCGACGATGCGCAAGCAGGGGCCGAGGCCGGGGCCGCGGGAGAACGCGACCGCGTCGACGTCGCCGTCGCTGTCGTCGAGGATAGTCTCCACGACGGCGGGAACCGCCTGCCGCATGTGCTCGGCGGCCTCGCGCGGGTGGATACCGCCGCTGTCGGGCGCGTACGCGTCGGACTCGATGACGACAGAATCAGTCTCGGAATCGTACAGCGCCGCGCTCGCGCACCACGCAGTGCCCTCGATTCCGAGAACCCGCATCTACCGAGTCAGTTCCACTCGGTGTAGCCGCACTTCCCGCAGTACTCCCGGTCGCCGTGGTCCGCGAGGAACGTGTCCCCGCAGCGCGGGCACATCTCCTTGTCCGTCGTGCCGTCGTCGTTGTAGTAGTCGCCGCGAGCCATTATTCGGCCTCCTCCGCCTCGGCCTCTTCCTCGGCGCCGATCTTGTTCCGGTCGAGCATGTGCTCGTGTTCGACCTCCGCGGCGGCCTCCGGCGAGTCGTAGGTCTTCGCGCGGCCGATGGTCTTCCGCATCCCGAACTTCGTGTCGAGCTCGTGGACGACGACCTCCTCGGAGTCCTTGTCGAGTTTCGCCGCGAGGCTGTCGCGGACGGAGAGCCGCGACGGCGTCGCGTCCTCGTGTTCGATCTCGAATTGGACCTCGGTCCGGTGAAGCAGGGGGTTGTCCTCCTGCTCCAGAATCTCGATTTCCATGGTCAGTTGTTCGTATATGAACGCGAAATCAGTAAAAGCATTTCGAAGGGCTGATTGCGGCCGCGAGCCCGCCGCCGGCTCACTCCAGCAGCGTCCAGAACTCCTCGGTCGTCTCCAGCAGCTCGCAGAGCTCGTTCGCGCGCTCCTTCAGCGCGCTCGTCACGTTCGCCAGCACCATCCCCTCGCCGGGCTGGCCGTAGACGACGCTCGCGCCCACCGGCGCCGCGACGACGGCGGGCAGCGTCGCGAGGTCCTCCTCGCCGTCCACGGACAGCAGCGTCGACCCCTCGGCGCGGATGGCGTCGACGAGCGCCTCGAGCAGCGCCGCCGAGATGGTGCCCGGGTCGCTCTCGACCTCGACGGTGCGGTCGGCGTCCGGCCGGCCGCCCGCGACCTCCGCGGTGACGGCCTCGCGTTCGGTCTTCCCGTCCACGACGGCGACCTTCGGCGGCGCCCCCGCCGCGACGAGGTGGTAGGTGACGACGTCGCCGACCGCGATGACGGGGGTGCCCGCGTCCGCCAGCAGTCGCTGGGCGTCCTCGTAGACGGGACCCAGCGGCTCCTTGAACGCCCCGCGGGCGTCCGGGGGGAGCGTCGCGGCCGCGCGAGTCACGCTACCGGACCTTCAGCGCGTACTCGCCCGCCTCCGAGACCTCCATCTTCTCCGCAATCTCGGACTGCTCGGGGTGCGTGATGACCACGTACCCCGCCCAGTCCTCCGTGAGGCTCGTCGACGAGCAGTACGGACACATCTCCTCGTCCGACTCGACGATGCGGTGGCAGTCGTGGCAGGCCAGGCGGTTCGACGCCATCTACTCGGCCTCCTCGGTCTGCTCGCGCTCGCGGTCCTCCTTCAGCCAGCCGTGCTTCCCGAGGCCGGGCTGTTTCGCCGTGAGCCCGATCTTCGACTCCCGGGGGTTGCGCTCGTCGATGCTCTTCGTGACGATGCGGGCCCGCACCGAGTCGCCGGTGCCGATGACGCTGTTGGACTCCCGGGAGGCGAGCTGCTGGTTCTCCTCGTCGAACGCGAGGTACTCGTCGCTGATCTGGGAGACGTGCAGGAGGCCGTCGACGGGGCCGATGCCGACGAACGCGCCGAAGCTCACCACTTCGACGATCTCGCCGTCGATGACTTCCTGCATCTCGGGGTCGAACGTGACGGCGTCGAACTCCGCTTCGAAGTAGACGCCCGGACGGTTCGGCAGCACCGCGCCCTCCCCGAGGTCGTGGACCTCGGTGACGGTGACGACGCTCCCGATGTCCTCGTCCATCCGTCCTTCCAGTTTGTCCTGCAGTAGCCGCTTCACGAGGTCCGGACTCACGTCCCCGAGGTGCTCGGGCGGAACCTCAATCGTGTCTTTCAGCCGTGCTCGCTTGTACATTTATGGTCGAGTGATAGTCATTTGATTCCGGCCCCTTAAATGGATTACCGGCACGCCCGCGTCGAGCAGGCGCTCCTTGAGGGGGCCGTCGTTCGTGACGACCGCGTCCGCGTCGCCGTCGACGGCGAGCGCGTACAGCGCGTCGTCTGCGTACGATTCCTCGGTCGCCACGGAGTCGCACCGGTCCGCCAGGTCCGCCGCCACGCTCGCGGCCGTCGCTTCCTCCCCGGCGCCCGCGCCGAGCTTCGCCAGCTCCGCGCGGACCGTCTCGGGGACGACGGCCGCGTACTCGTCTAAGATTCGGTCGAGTTCGTCGAACACTCGCACGCCGTTCTCGACCGGCATCATCAGCGCGTTGGCGTCCATGGCGACCCGCATCACTCCGTGAGCGTCCCCACGCCGATGAGCCGCCAGCGCGCGCCCACGCGGCGGTTGATGGCGATCTTCGACCCCTCGGGCGCGCACACCGGCCGCTTCAGCTTGACGTCGCACTCGCCGTCGCGAGCGCTCGTCACGGAGCCGACGGTGGTCGCGGTGCCGACGGTCAGCATCAGCGGTTCGCCGGTGCTGATCTCGTCGATTGTCTCGCCCTCCTCGGCGCCGACGAGGCGCTCGAGCAGGTCGACGTCCATCGTGAAGGAGTCCCACGTCGGCGGGAGCGTCTCCGGCGGGCCGGCGACCTGTCCCGCGAGCGCGTCGCCCTTCGCGAGGCTCGGGTCGAGGCCGGTCCCGACGCCGAGCAGGCCGCCGGGCGAGGCCGCGTCGACGTCCTCACCGCCGGCCTGGAGGCTCCGGACGGACGTCGTCACGGGCCGCCACTCCGTCTTCCCGCCCTCTTCGACCTCGCGGCCGGGGCGGAGTTCGATCTCCTCGTCGACGTCGAGTCGCCCCTGCACGAGGCTGCCGCCGAGCACGCCGCCCAGCAGGCCGCCCCACTTCGTCCCGGGCTTGTTGATGTCGAACGACCGCGCGACGTACATCCGCGGGTCGGCGTCCGGGTCCCGCTCGGGCGTCGGAATCTCGGACTGCAGGGCGTCGATGACGAGGTCGACGTTGATCTCCTGTTCGGCGGAGATGGGGACGATGGGAGCCCCCTCGGCGACCGTGCCCTCGACGAACTCCTGGATCTGCTCGTAGTTCTGTCGGGCCTGCTCGCCGTCCACGAGGTCGACCTTGTTCTGCGCGATGACGACGTTGTCGATGCCGATGATGTCCAGCGCCATCAGGTGTTCCTCCGTCTGGGGCTGGGGGACGGGCTCGTTGGCGCTGACGACCAGCACCGCGCCGTCCATGATGGCGGCGCCGGAGAGCATCGTCGCCATCAGGGTCTCGTGGCCGGGCGCGTCCACGAACGAGACCGTGCGCAACACCTCCGTCTCCGTGCCGTGCTCGGGGCACTCCTCGGCGACGGTGTAACACTCGGGCTCGTCGCAGTCGGGGCACCGCCGCAGCGTCGCGTCGGCGTACCCGAGGCGGATGGAGATGCCGCGTTTCATCTCCTCGGAGTGCTGGTCCGTCCACTCGCCGCTGAGCGCCCGGACGAGCGTGGTCTTTCCGTGGTCGACGTGACCGACCAGTCCGATGTTCACCTCCGGTTGTCGGTGGTTGTCTGCCATGTTCACAGAGTAATCTTGCGTGAATTTCGCCCCGAACGACTGATAAACCTACTGTTACAGAGGCGCCGCGTCCCCGCGTCCCCGCAGCCCGTTTCTGCGGCCCGCGGGCGTCGCGGACTCGCCGACCGAACCGGGCGTTTTAACCCCGTCAACGACGAACGGAGAGGCGTGCGAGAGTTCGGGTTCGAACTCCGGCTGTGCGCGCGCCTCGAAGCCAGCGGCGCCCCGAGCGTCGGCGACGCCGGCGTGGTCGCCCGCCAGCTCGGCACGAGCGTCCACGCCGCCGGCGGCCGCATCGTCGACGCCGTCTGCGTGCTCCCAGGTCCGGAGTTCGACGCCCGCACCGACCTCACCAGCGAGACGGTTCCGCCCGCCGTGCTCGACGCCGACGTCCCCGTCGGCGAGTACGAGCGCGTCACGCGGGTCTTCGACGGCCCGCCCGAGCGGGCCCGTAGCCTCGCGGAGCGCGGCGCCGACACCGGCTTCCTCGACGTCGAGCGCCGCGGCGGCCAGACGGTCGTCCGCCAGCACGCCCGCTATCCGGACTGGTTCGGGGGGCTCGTCGGCGTCGAGAACAAGCCCGACCTCGGGCGGCCGGGCGACCTCGAACGCCAGCTGCGCCACGACGCCAGCCTCGGCGTCCTCGACTACGCGGTCGTCGCGACCGAGAGCCACGTCACGCGCGCCCACCTCAACCGGTTCCCGGACGCAGTCGGGGTCTGGCGCGTGGACTTCGACGCCGCCGACCCCATCGACGTCGTTCGAGAGCCGGAACCGCTGGACTCCGCGGGCCCGGGGCTGGAAGTTCTCGACTCGGAGCCGGGGAAGACGGACGTCCGTCCCGTCACGGCCGCCGAGAAGGCCCGCCAGCGCCGCCGCGTCGCCGAGCGCGCGTACGGCAAGGGCTGGCGGACGTACGAGCTCCCGGCGTGTGCACGGGCCGCGCGCGGCAGCGAAGCCGACGCCGACGCGCTCCCGTTCTGCGCGTACAAGGACCGGCTCGTCGACCCCGCCAGCGAGTGCGGCGCGGACTGCCCGGGCTACGAGCCGGCGGACGCCCCGGACGCGGACCTCGACGCCGAACGCGAGCGGAACACGCCGTGGCACGCGGACGCGAGCGGCCGCCGCCGGCAGTCCGGCCTCGACCAGTTCTGACGCAGCGCCTGCGAACCCGCCGGCCGTTTCAAGTCCCGGCGAGGCGACGACGCCGACATGGCGGTAGCAGAGCGGGCGGTATCGGTCGTCCTCGGACTCGCAGCCGCGGGCGTGGCCGTAGTCGCGGGCGCGCCGATAGCTGCCGCTGTCGGCGCGCTCGCGCTGTACGCGGGCATCGGCTACTACGCGAGCCGTCACCCGGACGTGCTTCGCGGCGACCGGCGTACGGGCCCGGACTGGGTGGCCGGCGGGTTCGCCGGCGGCTTCTCGTTCGGCCTGCTCGGACTCGTGGCCGCGGACGTCGCGCCGTGGGTGCTGGTGCTCGCCGTCGGGTTCGCGGGGTTCGGGTTCGTCTCCGGCGTCGCGTGGACGCGCGCCGACCCCGTCGAGGAGCCGACTTAGAGCGTGAACGTCTCGCCGTCGACGGCGAGTTCGTCCGCGAAGGCCTCGTCGGCCGGGTAGAAGTGCGAGACGTGGACGACGCGGGTCTCGTCGGCGTCGAGGTCGTCGCCGAGCGCGAGCGCGCCCTCCTTCGTCATGTGTTTCGTGCCGAACGTCCGCGGCACGCCGTCGGCGTCCTCGTGGCGGCCGCCGACGGGGTGGTGGTCGGCGAGGTGCGCGGGCACGATGCCGTCCGCGAGCAGGAGGTCGGGGCCCCGGAGCGCGTCCAGCGACGCCTCGGGGACGTCGTAGGTGGTGTCCCCCGAGAGCGCGAGTTTCGCGCCGTCGCGCTCGACGACCACGCCGTAGCAGAGCAAGGGCGGGTGGTCGACGGGGACGAGCGTCACGTCGAAGCCCGCCGCCTCGAAGGACTCGTGCGGGGAGACGCCCTCGGCGTGGACGTTGTCGAGGTAGTCGTACTTCCGGGCGACGGTCTCGGCGACGCTCTCGCCGGTGTTCGGGTCGGTCTCGTCGGCGGCGTACACGGGGAGGTCGTCGAACAGCCGGTAGGCGTTCCCGAGGCCGTCGAGGTGGTCGAAGTGGATGTGGGAGACGACGCCCGCGTCCGGCAGGGCGACGTCCTCCCGGAGGAACTGCGTGCGGAAGTCCGGGCTGAAATCGAGGAGGAGCGCGTCGCCGCTGGCCTCGTCCTCGACGTGGACTGCGAACCGCGTGCGTTCGACGCCGCGGTCGCGGGCTACTCGGCACGTCTCGCAGTCGCACCCGGGCGTCGGCGTGCCCGTGGTGTCGCCGGTGCCGAGCAGCGTGACCCTCATGCGTGGTCGTGGCCGGCGTGGGGCGGGTCCTCGTCGTCGGGGTCGTCGATGGCTTCCTCGAGCGTGTCGAGGTTCCGGAGGTGGTCGCGGTCCTCGAAGTCCGAGACCGCCTCCACGAGGTCCTCCTGGGTGAGCGTGCGGCGGTCCTCCACGAGCGCGTCGAGGACGGCCTCCCGGAGCACGAGCCGGAGGTCGCTGCCGGTCAGCCCCTCGGTCTCGGCGGCGAGCTCCTCGTAGTCGACGTCCTCGACCGCGAGGTCGCGGGTGACGACCTCCAGAATCTCCGCGCGCATCCCCTCGTCGGGGCGGGGGAAGGAGAGAATCTCGTCGAAGCGCCGCCACGCCGCGGCGTCGAGCTCGTCGGGGTGGTTGGTCGCGCCGATGAGCAACACGTCGTCGTTGACGAGGCTCACCTCGTCGATGGACTTCAGGAGCGTGTTCACCGCGCGCTTGATGGCGTTGTGCTCGTCGCCGGTCCGCGTGGTGGCGACGAAGTCGAACTCGTCCATGAAGAGGATGCACGGCGAGAGCCGCTTGGCCACCTCGAAGACCTTCTCGACGTTCTTCGCCGTCTCGCCGAGGTACTGGCTCGTGATCATCGAGAGCTTCACCTCCACGAACGGCAGGTCGAGCTGGTGGGCGAGCCCGCGGGCGGTCGAGGTCTTCCCCGTGCCCGGCGGCCCGACGAACAGGAGCTTCCCGATCTCGCTCAGCCCGATGGTCGCGAGGTAGTCGCGGTGCTCGATGGCCTTCGCGACCTTCGTGATCTCGTTCTCCTGCTCCTCCGTGAGCACGATGTCGTCGAGGGTCACGTCGATTTCGGCGGGCGAGCGCACCTCCACGAGGTCCAGCATCTCCTCGTCGTCCTCGTCGAAGTACTCCGAGAGCAGGCCGTCGATCCACTGCGGGTCCGCCTGCACGGGGCGGTTCTCCTCGCGGGCGGCCTCGTAGTCCACGTCGAACTCGTCGCCGACGGCGTACGCCAGCACGGGGTTCTCGCGGATGCGCTCGGCGTCGGCGTTGTCGACGAACCAGTCGATCGCCATCTCGTCGTCGACGAGGCTCATGCTCCCCGCGAACGTGTCGCGGTCCGTGAACATCAGCCCGGAGATGGCCTCCCACGGCTCGTCCACGCCGGACCCCTCGCTGACGGCGGTCTCCGTTGTCTGTGGCGGCCGAGGGACGCCGTCGTCGTCCCAGAGCACGCTGCGGTACGCGGGCGGCAGGTCGTTCTCGTCGAGTTCCCGGTGCTTGTCGTAGACGCGAGCCGACAACAGGAATTCGACGACGTCGAGCGCCTCAGTCACTACCACTGACCTACCACCTCGGGGCGCATAAGCGCGTCGCAGTCGTCGTGGGGAGCCGTCTCTGCGAACGCTACGGACTACGACAGCACCGAAGACGCCTCGAAAGCCCCGGGACGCTCCTTTCAGTCCCGCCCGGAGTCAGGCCGTCGCGTTCTCCTTGACGTAGAAGACGAGCGGGCGGCTGTGCTGGTAGCCCTGGTGGACGGTCCGAGTGTAGCCGCGCTCGGTGAGCGCGTCATCGATTGCCCCGTCGTGGTCGTCGAGCGCGACGACGACCGGCGGACTGTACTCGAAGATGGTCTCGTTGTCGAGCGTGCTGGAGACGTTCGCGTCGTAGCGGTCGAAGTACCACGGCAGCGGCAGGCGCTCGTACCAGCCGCTGTAGCCGCCGGTCGTGACGTTCAACTGCGGCTTCTCGGTGAGGTCGTCGGGGTGGTGGAACTCGTCGCCGTAGAACATCACGTCGACGCCGTCGTTGCTCGCGGAGATGTCCCGGATCTCCTGGAGCGTCGGCTGCATCTCGCCGGCGGGCTGGGCGTACTGGACGAGCGCGTTGTCCGGCCCCTGCGGGTTCGCGTACGTCGTCTGCGCGGCGACCGCGCCGGTGCCGGCGGCGGTGACGAGCAGGGCGAGCGCGACGGCGCGGGCGCCCGCGGCGTTCCCCTCGGCGGCCGCCGTCCGACCCCGGTCGTAGACGAGCGCGACGCCGACGGCGGCGGGCACCGCCAGCGGCACGATGGCGTTGATCATCGTCCACGCCGCGGAGATGTCCGCGACCGCGGGGTAGCCGAACACGGAGAACGCGCCCCAGTAGAAACACACCTCGACGACCGGGCGCGGCTCCGCTTCGGCGTACCGCTCGTAGAGGAAGCCGAGCACGGAGAAGACGACGAGCGCGGTGGCGCCGACGCCGAGCACGGTGAGGTCGTGTCGCAGGAACGCGACGTAGGAGTGCTCCTGCATCCCCGTCGACCCCCACAGCCCCATGAACTCGTTCCACGACCCGAGCGTCGCCTCGCCGAGCACGCCCGGCAGCAGCGACGGGTTCCGGAACGCCTCGTAGAGGTCGGGCTTGGGGGCGTAGAACGCCACGAGGACGACCGCGCCCTGCGCGAGCGCGGCGCCGAGGTGGAGTTTGTACTGCCACGCTGCTCGCGCGACGCGGCGGGCGTGCGACCGCGCGACCGCCCAGCGCGTCGTCTCCTCGTCGGCCTTCGCGAGCACGAGCCGACCGTCGAGGACGAGCGCGAGCGCGCCCAGCCAGCAGACGGGGTACAGCAGCGCGTTCTCCTTCGTGGTGAACGCGAGCGCGAACGGCAGCGCCGCGGCGTAGAGGTACCGCGCCTTCCCGGTGTCGAGCGCGCGGACGAACAGCCCGAACGCGGTGAACATGAACGCCGCGAGCAGCAGGTCGTTGCGCATGAACCGCGAGTAGTACAGCAACACGGGGTTGGCGGCGAAGAAGAGGCTCGCCGCGACGACCTCCGCCTGCGAGAGGCGCTCGCGGAGCAGCCACGGGGTCACCACGAGCAGCGCGCCGACGACCGCGACGGCCAGCCGCATCGTGAAGTCCGAGGGGCCGAGCAGGTCGAAGACGACGCCGTTGACGTGCGGCAGGAACGGGCCGTGGATGATGGGACGGTACTGCCACGCCCCCACCTCCATGTAGTGCAGAATCCAGTCCGCGACCCGGGCCTCGTCCTGGTGGGCGACCCGCCAGCCGAGGTTCCAGAGGCGCGCGAGGAGGGCGAGGGCGGCGACGGCGACGAGCGCGGCGGCGACGCGGCGTCGGTCGCGCCCGTCACGTGGCGGAGACATATCACGCGGTTGCGACGGGGTGGATAAACGCTTTCCGGATGGCGAGGGGCGGCGCGCAGCGCCGGCCCTCGGAAACGCGAGCGGTGAGCGCAGCGAACCGCGAGCGGCGAGGAGCACCTCGTTGCGCCGTCCCTCAAAAAGGCGCCCCTCAGAAAGCCGAGCTTCAGTCGTCCAGCCGTTCGGCGACGGCTTCGATGGGGTGGGGTGGGAGGTCGTCGGCGCCGTCGCGGTCGCGGAGCTGGCTGCGGCAGGAGCCGCCGGGGGCGACGACGCGGTCGGCGTCGCTGTCGTCGACCCGTTCGAAGAGGCGGCCGGCGATGGCCTGCGAGAGGTCGTAGTGTTCGTCGTGGTAGCCGAAGCTCCCGGCCATCCCGCAGCACGTCGTGTCGAGGGGGTCGACGTCGTAGCCGACGCGCCGGAGGACGCCGACCGCGTGGTGGTCCTTGTTGGTGGCTTTCTGGTTGCAGTGGCCGTGGTAGCTGAGCGCGCCGGCGGCGCCCGGGGAGCGGTCGGGGACGGGGAGCGCGTCGTCGAGGCGGAAGGCGTCGAGGTACTCGCAGACGCCGTAGGCGCTGTCGGCGACGCGTTCGACCGCGGGCGTGCCGCCGTCCGCGGCGCGGGCGCCGTCGCCGAGCAGGTCGCGGTACTCGTCCTGGACCATCACGGCGTCCGAGGGTTCGACGAAGACGACGTCCCAGCCGTCGTCGACGCGCGGGGCGAACTGGTCGACGTTCGCGCGCGCTCGCTCGCCGGCGGCGTCGAGCATCCCCGTGGAGAACGCCGCGCGGCCGGAAGGCGCCACGTCATCTGGAATCGCGACGTGGACGCCCGCGGCTTCGAGCGTGCGCACGGCCGCCTTCCCGGCGGCGGGGTACGAGTAGTTCGTGTACGTGTCCG
>NZ_WPCF01000170.1 GCF_009741975.1 Halobacterium sp. CBA1126
GAGTTCATCGAGGACGCCCACGAGACCATCGACGCGCGGCAGGAGGCGTTCCTGAACTACGTCCGCGAGGACGACTGGGACCTCTTCTTCGGCGTGTTCATGACGACCGACCGCGTCAACCACTTCCTGTTCAAGGACTACGAGCAGGACGGCGAGTACAAGGAGGAGTTCCTCGAGTTCTACCAGAAGGTCGACGAGTACATCGGCGAGCTCCGCGACGAACTCCCCGAGGACGTCTCCCTGGTCGTCGCCTCCGACCACGGGTTCACCAGCGAGGACTACGAGGTCCACCTGAACCAGTGGCTCGAGGACGAGGGGTGGCTCGACTACGACGACGAGGACCACGACAGCCTCGACGACGTCAGCGACGACACGAAGGCGTACTCGTTCATCCCCGGGCGGTTCTACCTCAACCTCGAGAACCGCGAGCCCCGCGGGAGCGTCTCCGAGGACGAGTACGACGAAGTGCGCGCGGAGCTGAAGGAGAAGCTTCTCGCGCTCGAAGGGCCGGACGGCGAGCCGGTCGTCGACCGCGTCGTCCCGAAGGAGGACGCCTTCGAGGGCGCCCACGACGAGATCGCGCCCGACCTCGTCGCCATCCCGAACCACGGCTTCGACCTGAAGGCGGGGTTCTCGGGCGCCGACGACGTGTTCAGCGTCGGCCCGCGCAACGGCATGCACTCCTTCGAGAACGCCACGCTGCTCTCCGACGACCCCGACGTCTCCGTCCCCGAGGGCACCGATCTCTTCGACATCACGCCGACGCTGCTGGACCTCCTCGACGTGGAGTTCGACGCCCGCGAGTTCGACGGCGAGACGCTCGTCTAGAGCAGGTCGTCTAGCTCGTCGTTCTGGAAGTCCTCGTTCACCTGTTCCTCCTCGACGGCCTCGCTGGCCTCCTTCGCGCGCTCCATGAACTGCTCGATGCGGTCGGAGCGCGCGACCCCCGACAGCAACACGAGCACCGCGATCTTCTCGGAGTCCAGCGGGAAGTCGCCGCCGCGGACCTGCATGCTGCGGGTCTCCTCCTCGACCCACGCGCGGGCCTTCTCGACGCCCTTCCGGGAGACCCGGTCGGCGTCCCCCGCGACTATCACGAGCGCCGCGCCCGCTTCGGTCGTCTCGGGGACGCTCATCCCCGTGAGCAGGGACTTCCGCGCGGTCGACGTGATGACGTTGACGTTCTCCCCGGGGTCGGGGGCGGCCTCCGCGCTCGCGAACCCGACCGCGGACATGTTCCCGGACTTCAGCGTGTTGATGACCTCGCTGGCGTCGACGACGCTCTCCCCGACGCCCTCGACGTCCTCGCCGGCGGCGAGCAGGATGCCGACGCGGCGCGCGATGCGCTCGTTGATGGCGTCGAACGCCTCCGTGACGCTCTCGCCGGTCTTCCGCCACGCGTCGTTGTCCACGAGCAGCGTGGAGTCGGCCTCCCGGACGAGCGTCTTCAGCGAGCGGCCGGCGTTCGCCTGGTAGATGCCGCCCTCGTCCCGGCCGGGGAGGATGCCGAGCGCGTAGACGGGAATCTCGTGGACGCGCTTGAGCTCCTGCACGAGCACGGGCGCGCCGCCGGAGCCGGTGCCGCCGCCGAGGCCCGCGACGACGAAGATGGCCTCCGTGCCGGCGTCGACGACGCCGTCGAGTTCGCCGACGACCTCGCCGAGGTCGCTCTGCATCACTTCCGCGCCGAGTTCGTTGTCCGCGCCGACGCCGTGCCCCTTCACGCGCTCCTGGCCGACGAGGACGGTGTCGATGTCGAGCGGTTCGAGGTCCGCCTTCGCGGTGTTGACCGCGAGCGTGCCACGGACGGCGCCGTAGCCGGCGCGGCGGTCTTCTTCGAGGAGGGCTTCGGTGACCTTGCCACCGGCCTGACCGACGCCGATGAGGGCGGCTTTCATACGCCATGCATCTCGGCGGGCGGCCATCAACGTTGCGCCACCCCTCACAGTTAAACCGGAAGACGCGGGCAACCCGTGGCGTGACAGACGACGACCTCGCCGAACGACTGCGAGCGGTAGAGCGCGCGCTGACCGACGGGGACGCCCCGGTCAGCGACCTCTCGGACGCGGCGGCGGTCCACGACCGCCTCGACTCCCTCGAAGCGGAAGTGACCGAACTCGGGGAGCGCCTGGACGCCCTCGACGCCACCGTCCAGTCGCTGCACGGCTACGTCGGCGACGTCGAAGCCGTCAACGAGCGCGTCCAGCGCCGCGCCGACGCCGCGCGCGAGGCCGTCGAACGACTCGAAGAACAGCAGTCCCGTCCCACGGAACCGTCCCACACCACCGAACCGACCGCCCCGCAACGCGACGAGCGCGCTGCCGAACCCGATCCCGAAAACCTACCGGACGGCACCCGGTCGGTCGACGCCGAGCGCGGGGACGACGAGTCGCTGCTAGAGCGCGTGCGCGAGTCGCTGTGACCGTCCGCGTCGCGCTCGCGGCGGTGTTCGCGCTCGCCCTGCTCGCGGCCGCCCAGCCCGCGGTCGACCACGCGACCCGCACCCGGGACGCCGCAGCGGTCGGCGCGAGCGCGGACCCGCGTCGCCCGACGCGTCCACGCCCCTCCACCGCCGCACGACCCCCGGACGCACCGTCGAAAACCGCACCGCGGCGCGCGCTCCGCCTCGACCTCCCGACGGACGCGAGCCTCGCCGTCCGCGACGGCCCGCCGCGGCTCGTCTCGACGCTCCCCGGTCGTCCCAAACATCAGCGCACGCTCCCTGTGCCAGTCGAGACGTGTGGCAACGAGGCGACGCTCGACGGCCCGACGACGCTCGCGTACGTCGACCGCCCGAATGGCTCGGTCGTGCTCGCGCTCCGAGGGTTTATCCGCGGGAACGCGACCACCGCGTCCCATGCGTGCGCTCCTCGACCGCTTCGCGGCGCCCGACCCCGACTGCGGCTGTGACGCCACCGACGACGGTAACGCGGTCCGCGTGGACGCCGTCGGCTGCCCGGGCGGCGGCGACCTCGCCGAGCAACCGGCGTGTCGCGCCACAGTCGCGGCCGCCTGCCGGCACTCCGACGCCGAACGCGTCGTCGTCGA
>NZ_WPCF01000197.1 GCF_009741975.1 Halobacterium sp. CBA1126
CGACCTCCCGGACGTCGTCGACCTCCTCCACGACGTCGGCGTCGACCGGTTCTGCTTCTACCACCTCGACTACGGCGGCCGCGGCGCCGACATCTCGAACCTGGACCTCTCGCCCGCGGACACCCGCGAGGCCGTGCGCACGGTCTGTGACCTCACCCGCGAGTACCACGAGCGCGGCGAGGAGATCGAGACGCTGCTCGTCGGCAACTACGCCGACGCGGGCTTCCTCGTGGAGTACGCCGAGGAGGAACTCGGCGCCGAGCGGGCCGACCGCATCCACCGCTACCTCGAGGCGAACGGCGGCGACCCCACGGGCGAGCGCATCGCGGACGTCGACTACCAGGGGAACGTCCACCTCACGCAGTTCTGGCAGGGGTACTCGCTCGGGAACGTCCGCGACCGCCCGTTCAGCGAGCTCTGGACCGACGACGCGAACCCCCTGCTGCGCGGCCTCCGCGACCGCAGCGACCGCCTCACCGGGAAGTGCGCGGGCTGTCGCTACCGGTCCATCTGCCGGGGCGGCTCGCGGCTGCGCGCGCTCTCCGCGGGCGGGCCGTTCGACCCCGACCCGAAGTGCTACCTCACGGAGGCGGAGCGCGCGTCCGGCGGCTCCGGGGACGCGCACGCGGACTGACCGGAGCCACCAGCAAACTTTTGCGAACAGCAGTGCAATTCACGAGTATGAGTCTCACCACGGACGACTTCAGGGAGTTCATGGGGTCGGACCCCGAGGACGACGAGTCCGTCCCGCTCGGCGACGCCCTCGAAGAGCTGGCCGTCGACATCGACGTCGACTCCGTCGAGGCCGTCCGTGACGTCCGCGAGCGGTTATGAAGCTCCTCCTCGACACGAACGTCCTCGTTGCAGCAGTCACTCGCGATACAGAACGGTCAGAAGACGCCGTCGAACTCCTCAACGAGGCCGACGAACCGTTCGTCTCCGTGTTGAGCTTGATGGAGCTCCGGAGCGTGCTGACGAAGAAGAAACAGTTCGAACGCGACCGAATCGACCAAATCGAGAACCGAATTGCGTCCCGAGCGACCGTCACGTTCACCGACGCATCGGACGTGATGGCAGCTAATCAGCTTCAGTCGGAGACGCTGCTCTACCCCATGGACGCACTCATTCTCGCCGCTGCCGACGAACTCGACGCAACTCTCGTCTCGTTCGACAGTGAACTGGTCGACCACGGCGCGTCACTCCCGCGCGACGTGCTGTAGCGCCGTTTCGGTACGTCCAATCTCTACTGCCGAAATCGTAGTGTGTGTCGCTGCGTTTCCCGACTGCTACTCCGGCGTGATGTAGACGCGCCACTCGTCGGCGGCGGCCTGCTCGGTCTCGTAGGCGAACCCGCGGTCCTCGAGGACGTCGTACAGCGGCTCGGGTTCGAAGCTGTTGACCAGCAGGAGGGTCTCGCCGTCGCCGAGCGCGTCCAGCTCCGCGACGATGTCGCTGAACGGTTCCCCGTCGATGTCCCGCGCGTCGAGGCGGGCGTCCGTGTCGGCAGTCGTCGCCATATCCCCGAGTTCGACGCGCGCCCGCCAAGCGGTTTCCCCGAAGGTGTTCGTCAGGTGAGCGCGAGCCGCAGGCTCTCGGCGGACTTCGCGGCGAAGAAGCCGACGACGGCGGCGAC
>NZ_WPCF01000163.1 GCF_009741975.1 Halobacterium sp. CBA1126
CCTGGCGGTGCTTACGTCGCGATACGACTACGCGAGCGGCCCGCCCCTTTCAACCCCTCCGCGCCGGCTGACAACCGGTAGCGGACGGAACTAAAGGGGAGGGCGGGCTTTCGAAGGGCGTTACAATCGTTGACGGAACGAGCGACGGTGAAGTCTCAGAGGTTACGCCGGGAGGGAGAGCGTATCGACCGTCTCGCCGCGTTCGGCGTCGTAGAGGGAGAGTTCGTCGATGGTCCACGTGACGGGGCCGACGTCGCGGCCGTCGACGTTCTCGACGGCGCGCTGGCCGCGGAAGCCGTCGGCGTCGCGGGCGAGCGTGACGTGGGGGTCGTAGTCGTCGCCGCCCTCCATGACGGGGACGGGGTCGAACACCTCGCAGAGGCGCTGGTGGAGGCCGTGGAGGCCGGGGCTCTCGACGGCGAGGTAGACGACGGGGCTGGAGCCGTTCGGGGGGTTCCGGAAGGTGTCGACTTCGGCGACGCGGGCTTCGACCGCGGGGGCGCCGGCGAGGGCGTCCTGGGCGGTCTGCCACGCGGTCCGGAGCTGTTTGCGGTCGTCGGCGGGGACGCGCTTGACGAGCAGGGTCTGCTCGCGGCGCTCGCGGACGCGGGCGAACCCCGACAGCGCCGGGCGGAGGTCGGCGGCGACCGCCTTGACCGCGTCCGGCACCGTAGCGTTCACGCTGTACACACCCGCTACTGGGGGTTCGAGCGGGAAAGCGCTGACGTTAGATGACGTCGAGCAGCCAGAGGACGATGAGCACGAGGACGACGGCGCCGACGAGCGGCGGCGCGAGGCCGAGCAGGCCGCTGAGCACGCCGAGGAGCTCCCCGAGGATTTCGAGGGCGAGCCAGACGACCACGAGCACGAGCACGATCTTCAGGAGGTCGTCGACGTCGAGTTTACCGCGGAGTGGTGGCATACGCGGCTCGTTCGAGGAGGACGCGGATAAGCGTTCAGGCAGTCGTGGGGCGTGTTACCGTGGACGGCAAAACCCCGGCACGGGAGCAACGTTTAAGCCCACGGGCCCGTTCGTAGCTGGTAATGACGCAGCCTGCGGCTCACACCACGCGGTCGACCGTCGTGAGCCGTGCGGCCGGCGAGCCGGCGGTCGGCGTCGACGGGACGCTCGACCGCGCGGCGTCCTCCCGTCGGGTCCCGCGACGACCGGGGTCCTCCTGACCCCACTACTGCTACATCCCTCGTTTTCGGTCTCGCATCACTTCCCGACTACTGCGGCACACAACACACACGGAACACACAAATGACAGGAGGAACGGTCGCGCTCGCCTTCTCCGGCGGGCTCGACACGACGGTCTGCGTACCGCTGCTGAAAGAAGAGTACGGCTACGACGACGTCATCGGCGTGACGGTCGACGTCGGCCAGCCCGAGGCCGAGTTCGCGGAGGCCAACGAGACGGCCGACGCGCTCGGCGTCGACCACTACGTCGTGGACGCGAAAGACGAGTTCGCCGACCTCTGCTTCGAGGCGGTGCAGGCGAACGCGAGCTACCAGGGCTACCCGCTGGGCACAGCGCTTGCGCGCCCGGTCATCGCGGAGGCGATTCTGGAGGTCGCCGAGGAACAGGGCTGTGCGGCGCTCGCGCACGGCTGCACCGGGAAGGGCAACGACCAGCTGCGCTTCGAGGCCGTCTGGCGCGCCAGCGACCTCGAGGTCGTCGCGCCCGTCCGCGAACTCGGGCTCACGCGCGAGTGGGAGATCGAGTACGCCGACGAGAAGGGGCTGCCGGTGGAGGCGGGCAACGAGGGCGAGTGGAGCATCGACACGAACCTCTGGAGCCGCAGCGTCGAGGGCGGCCAGCTCGAGGACCCCGGCTACGAGCCGCCGGAGGACATCTACGACTGGACCGACGCCCCCGGCGAGGAGACCGGGACCATCGACGTCGAGTTCGAGGAGGGCGTCCCGGTCGCCGTCGACGGCGAGGAGATGGAGCCGGTCGCGCTCATCGAGTACCTCAACGACCTCGCGGGCAGCTACGGGGTCGGCCGCACGGACATGATGGAGGACCGCATGCTCGGCCTGAAGGTCCGCGAGAACTACGAGCACCCGGCGGCGACGACGCTCCTGACCGCCCACGAGGCGCTCGAACAGCTCGTGCTGACGAAAGACGAGCGCGAGTTCAGCCAGCACGTCAGCCAGCAGTGGTCCGAGAAGGCCTACGAGGGCCTCGTCGACCACCCGCTGATGGACGCGCTGAACGGCTTCTTCGAGGGCACGCAGGAGAAGGTCACGGGCACGGTCACTATCAAGTTCGAGGGCGGGCAGGCCCGTCCGGTCGCCCGCGAGAGCGAGTACGCGGTGTACTCCGCGGACGCCGCGAGCTTCGACACGGAGACGGTCAACGGCATCGAGCAGGGCGACGCGACCGGCGTCGCGAAGTACCACGGCTTCCAGTCCCGCCTCGCGAACGCGAGCAAGCCGGAACTGAAGCCCGACGGGGGCAGCGAGGCGCAGAGCGCCTCGGAGAGCGCGAGCGACGAGACCGGCGAAGAATGAGCGGGGAGAACGACGGCACGGTGGTGCGCCGCGACCGCTTCAGCGGCGGCCCCGCGCGGTCGTTCCTCTCCTCGATGGACGCAGACGACCGCATCTTCGCGGCCGACCTCGCGGTCGACCGCGCGCACGTCGTGATGCTCGCCGAGCAGGGCGTCATCGGCGACGGCGAGGCCGCGACGATTCTCGGCGCCCTCGACGGCGTGGAGGACGCGGGCTTCGACGCGCTGCCGGACGGCGAGGACGTCCACGAGGCCATCGAGACCGCGGTGGTCGAGCGCGTCGGCCCGGTCGGCGGGAAGATGCACACGGCGCGCTCGCGGAACGACGAGGTCGCGACCTGCATCCGCGCGCGCCTCCGCGAGGACCTGCTGGACGCGCTGGACGCGGTGCTGGCGCTCCGCGGCGCGCTCGCGGACGTCGCCGACGCGGAGGCGGAGACGGTGATGCCGGGGTACACGCACCTCCAGCCCGCCCAGCCGACGACGGTCGCGCACTGGGCGCTCTCCTACGAGGGGGCGCTCACGCGCGACACCGGGCGGCTGCTGGACGCGTTCGACCGCGCGAACGAGTCGCCGCTGGGCGCGGCGGCGTTCGCGGGCACCACGTTCGACGTGGACCGCGAGCGCACCGCCGACCTGCTGGGGTTCGACGGCGTGGTGACGAACGCGATGGACGCGTCCGCGAGCCGCGACTTCCTCCTCGAGGCCGTGGCGGCGCTGTCCTCGGTCGCGGTGACGTGCTCGGGGCTCGCCGAAGATATCGTCCTGTTCGCGAACCGCGGGTTCGTGGAGCTCCACGACGACTACTCGTCGACCTCGTCTATCATGCCCCAGAAGAAGAACCCGGACACGCTGGAGCTCGTGCGCGCGACCGCGGGCGACGCGGTGGGCGCGTACACGAGCCTCGCGACGACGCTGAAGGGGCTGCCGCGGGCGTACAACCGCGACCTCCAGCGCGCGACCGGCCACGCGTGGGACGCCGCCGACGACGTGACGGCCGCGACCGAGGTGGCCGCGGGCGCGTGGCGACCGCCGAGTGGCCCGCCGAGGAACTCGAAGCCGCGGCGGGCGAGGGGTTCTCGACGGCGACGGGCGTGGCGGACGCGCTCGCGGCCGCGGGGATGCCGTTCCGTACTGCGCACGAGATAGTTGCTCTCGCATCAGAGGAGGGCGAGGCGCAACGCGCCTCG
>NZ_WPCF01000189.1 GCF_009741975.1 Halobacterium sp. CBA1126
GTGAACGGCAGCGAGCGCGTGCGCCTCGCGGCGACCAGCGGCTTCGGCGGCCGGAACCCCGTGCCGATTTCCGCGGTGCAGTTCCGCTACGAGAACGGCACCGTCGTCGGCGCGGACGCCATCGACGTCTCCACGCGCGACCAGCGCACGGTAATCGACCTGCCGGCGGCCGACGGCACGTTCGCGTACACGGGGGCGGCGAGCTCGCGGTCGGTGACCGCGCCCCTCGACTTCGAGGGCAGCCACGAGGTCGTGTTGCCGCCGGGGATGCGCGTCTCCTTCCCGCTGTTCGGCGACGTCTCGCCGGGCGGCTACGAGAAGTCCGTCGAAGACGACCGCGTCCACCTGCGCTGGGACTCGCTGTCGAGCGCGACGGTCAGCGTGGAGTACTACTTCGAGCGGGACCTGCTCATCTTCGGCGGCGTCGTCGGCGTGCTGGCGGTCGTCGCGGTCGGCGGCGTCGTCTACTACCGGCTGCGCATCCGCCGGCTGGAGCGCGAACGCGAGCGCTCCGGCCTCGACTACGAGGAGTAGGCCGCGGGGACGTGACTTTTCACCGTCCGCCGTCTACGAGCGGGCATGCAGGTTGCGGTGGTCACGGTCGGCGACGAACTCCTCACCGGGGACACCGAGAACACGAACGCGTCGTGGCTGGGCGCGCGGCTCACCGAGCGCGGCGCCAGCGTCGAGCGCGTCCTCGTGGTGCCCGACGAGCGCGACGCCATCGCCGGCGAGGTCGGCTCGCTGGCCGACAGCTACGACGCGGTCGTGGTGACGGGCGGCGTCGGCCCCACGCACGACGACGTGACGATGGACGGCGTGGCGGCGGCCTTCGACCGGGACGTCGTCGAGCACGCGGACGCGGTCTCGTACTTCCAGACCCACGACAGCTACCAGTTCGCGGAGCTCACGGACGGCACCGCGGCGCTCCCGGCGGGCGCGCGGCTGCTCGAGAACGAGGTCGGGGTGGCGCCGGGCGCGGTCGTGGAGAACGCGTACGTGCTCCCGGGCGTCCCCGCGGAGATGAAGGCGATGTTCGAGTCCGTCGCCGACGAGTTCACGGGGACGACCAACCACGTGGAGTTCGTCCACGTCGACGCCCCCGAGAGTTCGCTGGTCGGCCCGCTCGAGGAGCTACGGTCGGCCTTCGGCGTCACCGTCGGGAGCTACCCCGGCGACGGCGTGCGCGTGAAAATCCAGGACGAGGACGAGGAGACGGTCCGCGAGGCGGCGGCGTGGCTGCGCGAGCGGGTCTAGCGGTAGAGGTAGGCGGTCCACGCGACCGCGAGCACGACGCCGAGTATCGTGACGGCCCAGCCGACGGAGTTGATGGGGAGCGTTGCGCCCTCGGTCGCAGCCAGCAGGTAGCTCATGGGCGGGTGTTCCCGCCGCCCGGTCTTAATTCTTGGTTCACGGCTCGACGGCGTCGCGGACGACCGCGACGACCTCGCGGCCGGTGAACTCGCCGCCGGCGTCGAGGGAGACGAGGTAGCCCGAGCGGTCGTCGGTCGGGACGTGGACGACGACGCCGTCCGCGAAGAGCCGGACGGTGGCGTGGAGGTCGCCGAGTTCGTACAGCGACTCCTGCCGGGGCGAGGACAGCACGTCCAGCACGAGGTCGTCGGCGATGTCGTCGATGGAGGCGTCGCCGTAGCCGTCGGCGACGTCCTCGCGCATGTACTCGACGCGCCAGTTGCTCCTCTCGTGGAACCCGACGACGCGGAGCGCGTCGCCGACGCGGTCCCGGAGGGCTGCGGCGATGTCGGCGTCGGGAGTCGGCATCGTCGTAGTCGGCGCGCCGCGAGCGCTTCAGCGTTTCGAAGCGGTCGGCTTTTCGGCGCGAACGCCCTCCGTTTGGGTATGCGAACTGTCGGCGTCGTCGTGAACCCCATCGCGGGGATGGGCGGTCGCGTCGGCCTGAAGGGGACAGACGGGAACGTGGAGGCGGCCCGCGAGCGCGGCGCCGAGCAGCGCGCCCCCGAGCGCGCCCGGGACGCCCTCGACGCGCTCC
>NZ_WPCF01000142.1 GCF_009741975.1 Halobacterium sp. CBA1126
TCCGCGAGCGCGAGCGCCGCGGTCGGCGCGTTCCCGACGACCGCAATCGCGCCGTCGTAGACGCCCTCCCTGTCGAGTTCGAGGACGGAGGCTGCGGTCCGCGTCATCCCAGTCTCCGCCGCGAGATCGGCGCCGTTTCCGATGGCCTTCCGCACCTCGCAGTCGTGGCCGCGGCCCGTGACGCCCGCCTTCACCATCGTGATGTCCGTCACGACGGGCGCCTCGTCGCGGACGGCGCGAGCGCCGGCGCGGACCGGCTCCGAGTCGTCGCTGCCGGTGAACCGCACGAGGTGCTGGAACTCGGAGTCGGCGGTCGCGTGTACGGCCTTCTGTCGCACGCGGTCCGCGAGCGTCTCGTCGGGGACGAGCTCGCGCACGCGGTCCATGCTCGTCTCCGCGATCTCCATCGCGTCCTCGGTGGTCGCGCCGAGGTCCGCGTACGCCTCCCCGTCAGTCGTCATCCGAGGACACCTCCGGGGTCGCGGCGGGGGAGTCGCCGGCTTTCGATTCGAGGTCGCCCTCCACCTGGAGGTTCAGGTCGCGCAGGCGCTCTGCGGTCTCGTCGTCGGCGTCCCAGAGCCCGCGCTCGACGGCCTCGAGGAGGGTGTCGGTGATGGAGTCCAGCGCCCACGGGTTCACGTCCCGCAGCCACTCCCGGCGCTCCTCGTCGAAGGCGTACTGCTCGGTGACCGCCTCCCAGAGGCCGTCGGAGACGACGCCCGTGGTGGCGTCCCACCCGAGCACCACGTCGACCGTCGAGGAGAGGTCGCCGGCGCCCTTGTAGCCGTGGTCCTCCATCGAGTCCAGCCACTCGGGGTTGAGCACGCGGGCGCGCATCGCCTTCCGGACCTTCTGCTCGTTCGTGTACACGTCGACGTTGTCGGGGTCGCTGGAGTCGCCGACGTACGACGCCGGCTCCGAACCGGACTCCTCCGCGACGGCCGTGATGAAGCCGCCGTGGAACGCGTACCAGTCCGAGGAGTCGAACTCGTCCTGCTCGGCGGTGTCCTCGATTTTCACGGTGGCGTCGACGTTCCCGAGGCGGCGCTCGAAGGCGTCGCGGGCCGCCGAGACCGTCCCGCGCGACCCCATCGCGTAGCCGCCCCACTGGACGTACACCTCGGCGAGGTCCGAGCGGTCGTCCCACTCGCCCTCGTCGACGGCCTTGTTCGTCCCCGCGCCGTAGCCGCCCGGCCGCGTCGTGAACACGCGGTGTTTCGCGGCCGCTCGGGGTCCTCGACGCCCTCGGCTTCGAGGTCGGCGGCGTCTTCCTCGACGTGCTTCTTCACGTAGTTCCGGTCGTGGGGCTCGTCGAGGTCGACGACCGCGTCGACGGCGTCGTGAATCACGCCCGCGGCCTGCGGGAAGGCGTCCCGGAACAGCCCCGAGACGCGCGTCGTCACGTCGATTCGCGGGCGGCCGAGCTCCTCGAGCGGAATCGGTTCCACGTCGTCGACGCGCCCGGCGTCGGTCCACACCGGCCGGACGCCCATCAGGCCGAGGACCTGCGCGATGGTCTCCCCGCGCGTGCGGACGGTGGGCGTCCCCCACGCGACCACGCCGACCTCCTCGGGGTACTCGCCCTCGGCGTCGTGGTGGCGCTCGGCGACGCCGTCCGCGACCTCGCTCCCGACGTCCCACGCGGTCTTCGCGGGCACCTTCCGCGGGTCCAGCGTGTAGAAGTTCCGGCCAGTGGGGAGGAGGTCGACGCCGCCCCGCGTGGGCGCGCCGCTCCCGCCGGGTTCGACGTACTCGCCGTTCAGCGCGTCCGCCGTCTGCGGAATCTCGCTCTCGGCGCCGAACACCCGCGGCGCGGCCTCCTCGCAGATGAACTCGAGGACGTCGCGGAGGTCGTCGTGCGCGCCCGATTTCGCCTTCGCGTCGCCGAGCGTGTCGACGTCCACGACGAGCAGGTTCATGTTCACCTCGTCGTCGGCCTCGCCCTCGACGTTCGACGCCGGCACGTCGAACCCCTCGCTCGCCAGCGTCTCCACGAGGTCGACGCTCGTCTCGTACACCTCGTCGGCGGCCTCGGTGTACGTCATCCCGAGTTCCTCGCTGTACTCGCCGGGCGAGTCCAGCATCGTCTGGTAGTCGACGCCGAGGACGCCCGCGACCGACTCGCGCAGCGACGGCGCGCCCGGATTCTCGAGGCGCGTGAGCGCGACGAGGTACTCCACGAGGCGGTCGCCCTCCGGCGGCTCGCCCATCGTGTGCAGGCCCAGCCGAATCTGGGTCGTCTTCACGTCCGTCACGTACTCGTGGACGCGCTCGACCAGCTCGTCGATGTCCACGTCGTCACCGCCCACCTCGCCCTCCGCGAGCGAGGTTCCGGCTTCGTCGGGGCCGCGCACGTCCGCCCGCTCGTCGATTTCGCCCTCGACGCCGAGTTCGACGGCGAGGTCGAGGTCGTCGACGTGTTCGCGGATGCGCTCCGCGAGGTGGGCCTCGCTGTCGGCGCCCGTCCCCGTGCCGGCTTCCCGGTAGCGCGACGCGAGCTCCTCGAGTTCCGCGAGCTCGTCGTACGTCCCCGCGTTGCTCATCACGGGCGTGAGGTAGTCGACGACGGCGGCGTACGACCGGCGCTTCGCCTGCGTCCCCTCGCCGGGGTTGTTGACGATGTACGGGTAGACGTTCGGCAGGTCGCCGAGCAGCGCGTCCGGCGCGCTCGCCGAGTCGAGGCCGACGGTCTTCCCGGGTAGCCACTCCAAGCTCCCGTGGGTGCCGAGGTGGACGACGGCGTCCGCGTCGAAGTCCTCGCGCAGCCACGCGTAGAACGCGTAGTAGTCGTGGGGCGGCTGGAGGTCGCTGTCGTGGTAGACCTTCGACGGGTCCATCCCGAAGCCGCGCGGCGGCTGGACGGTCACGAGCACGTTCCCGAACTCGACGCCCGGAATCGCGAACGGGCGCTCCGGCGGCTCGCACCACTCCTCGCGGACGTTCTCGCGGAAGTCGGGGTCGGCGTCGGCCCACCAGTCGGCGTACTCGTCGGTCGACACCACGTCGACGCTGCGCTCGCGGACGTCCTCGGGCGCGACCCAGCGGTCGTCGAGCGTGAGCTGGCTCGTCAGCCGTTCGATTAGCGCCTGCCCCTCGGGTGGGGTCTGGCCGCCCAAATCGTAGCCGCGCGTGTCCAGCTCGTCCAGCAGATTCACCGTGCTCTCGGGGGTGTCGAGGCCGAACGCCGTGCCGATGCCGTCGTCGCTCGGCGGGTAGTTGTGGAGCACAACGGCGACGTTCTTCTCGTCGTTCTCGAGGTGGCGGAGCCGCGCCCAGTTCACCGCGAGGCCGGCGGCGTGCTCGACGCGGTCCTCGATGGGGAAGTGCTGTTTCGGCGCGGAGCCGATGCCCGCGGCGTCCTCGGTGCGCTCCTTGCCCGAGATCGGATGAGTGACGACGTTGCCGTCGAACTCCGGGAGCGCGACCGACAGCGCGAGCTCGAACCCCATCACGCCCGTGTCCGCGGCGTCGTACCGCGACCGCGAGCGCATCGTCGTCACCGTCTGGAGGACCGGAACCCCGAGCCGGTCGAGGAACACGTCCTCCGCCGAATCGCCCTCGTCGGACGCGGAGCGCCCGCGTTCGTCCATCGACAGCGAGAACATGAACGACGACAGCACGGCGTCCACGACCGGCTCGCCATCGGCGGCTCCACCGCCTCCATTTCGAGGCGTCTCCGACGCCTCGCCGTTTTCTAAGAGCCACGTATCAGTCACCCACTCGGCGTCCTCTTGCTCGTCGGTGTCGGTCGCGGGGTTGCAGAAGACGGGGAGCGCGTTCGCGCCCTGCGCTTCGAGCGCGCGCACCTGCGCGTCGACGTAGCGGGTGTTCTCGTGGGTCCAGTGGGACTCGTAGAACCAGACCGCGACCGTCGGCTTCTCGGGGTCGAAGGTCGCGCGGAGCTCGTCGTAGCTTGCTCCCGGGTGGTCGGGGTGGTAGACGCCCTCCGTGGGGAGCGCCACGGGGTCGTCGTACGTCCGGTCGGCCGCCGTGTAGCGGTCGACGAGGAAGCGCAGGCAGTTCGCGACGTTCGCGGTGCCGCCGCGGTCGAGGTACTCGCAGACGGTCTCGCGGTCCTCGCTGGCGACGGTGGTGTCCTCGACGGCGTAGGCGTCGCCCGTGGACTTCACGACGAGCGGGACGCCCGCGTCGGCGAGCCGGTCGGTCGCGCGGTCGTAGCCGGGCATGCTGTCCTCGGCGCCGTGCAGCCAGAACACGGCGGCGTCGGCGTCGCTGGCGGCGTCGACGAACGCCTCGACGGCGGCGGCGTCCTCGAGGTCGCTCTCCGAGCGCGCGAGGAGGTCGTCGTCGACGCGCTCGGCGGCCGCCTGGATGGAGCCGAGTTCGTTCTCGGTCGCGGTGTAGAGTGCAATCTCGGGCATAAGTGTGTTAAATCTGGGTTGCGGTATTACAACTATGGTTGATTTAGGAAGCGGCAAAAAGCTGTCGCCCGGCCGCCGGGAGCGCGTGCCGTTCCCGGCAGTCGTCGGCCAGCAAAATCTCAAGGAGGCGCTGCTCGCGGTCGCCGTCGACGACGACCTCGGCGGCCTCCTCGTCGCCGGCGAGAAGGGCACCGCGAAGTCCACGACCGCCCGCGCGCTCACCGACCTGCTGCCCGACCAGCGCGCCGTCGCCGACTGTCCCTACGGCTGCCCGCCCGACGACCCCGACCGGCAGTGCGCGGACTGCGGCCGCGAGACGACCCGCCGGTCGAGACGCGGCCCGTGCCGTTCGTCTCGCTCCCGCTCGGCGCCGACCGCGACCGCGTCGTCGGCTCGCTCTCCGTGCCGGACGCGCTCGCCGGCGACGCCGAGTTCAACCCAGGTTTACTCGCGGCCGCCAATCGAGGCGTTCTCTACGTCGACGAGGTGAACCTCCTCGACGACCACCTCGTCGACGTCCTCCTCGACGCCGCCGCGAGCGGCGTCAACCGCGTCGAGCGCGACGGCGTCAGCGTCGCCCACCCCGCGGAGTTCACGCTCGTCGGGACGATGAACCCCGAGGAGGGCGACCTCCGCCCGCAGTTCCGGGACCGCTTCGACCTCCGCGTGGCGGTCGCGGGCAGCGACGACCTCGACGAGCGCGCCGAAATCGTCGCCCGCGCCCTCGACGGCTTCGACGGCGACTACGCCGAGGAGACCGAGCGCGTCCGCCAGCGCCTGCTCGACGCCCGCGACCTACTGCCGGACGTCGACCTCCCGGCGTCGCTCGTCCGCGAACTCACCGAGCTCTGCCGGGACGCGGGCGTCGACGGC
>NZ_WPCF01000167.1 GCF_009741975.1 Halobacterium sp. CBA1126
TACGGAGGGACCTCCTCGAGGGTGTTGCGTTCAACGGTCCAGCGACCCGACGACGCTGAACCGGCAGGGGCCGGACGTCGGCGAGCAGTACCGCTCGATGAATCCTCTACCACGACGACGAGGCAGGCGCGACCTCGGCCGAGGCGTTCGTCGACGACCTCCGCATCGTCATCGCGAAGGTCCCGTCGTACAAGGAGACCGGGCACGCGCACTCGGAGGCCGCGGAGAGCCACATGTTCGAGGCGCGGCTCTCGCACATCCACGCCCAGCTCGCGGAGGCCCGGGACGCGCTCCGCGAGGGCGACTTCCGGCGCGTCTTCGAGACCGCCGAGCACGACTCGCTGTCGCTGGCGGCGACGACGATGACCGGCCCCTCGGGGTGGGTGTACTGGAAGCCGGACACCATCGAAGTGTTCGACGCGGTCCGCGAACTCCGCAGCGAGGACGACGTGCCCGCGTACTTCTCGACGGACACGGGCGCGACCGTCTACGTGAACACCCGCGCCGAGCACGCCGACGAGGTCGAGGCGGCAATCGCGGACTGCGGCGTCGAGACCGACGTCTGGGAGGTCGGCGGCCCCGCGCGCATCCTCGACGAGAGCGACGCGCTGTTCTGAGTCGGGCGGGCGGGTACGGTTTTGGGTCTGGCTCGCGTAGCCGTGGGTATGCGCGTCGTCGTACTCGGCGGTGGCTACGCGGGCGTCGTCCTGACCGACCGACTGGAAGACCGGCTGCCGGCCGACGTCGACCTCGTGGTCGTCGACGAGACGGGCGACCACCTCGTCCAGCACGAGCTCCACCGCGCGATACGCCGCCCGTCGTTCGCCGACGACGTGGTGGTCCCGCTCGAGGAGATTTTCGACCGGGCGCGCGTCGACGTCGCGACCGTCGACGGCGTCGACCGCGACGCACGGCAGGTCGAACTCGCGGACGGCAGCAGTCTCGACTACGACGTGGCGGCGGTCTGTCTCGGCGCGGAGACCGCGTACTACGGGCTGCCGGGCGTCGAAGCGCACGCCAGCCCGCTGAAGCGGCTCCCGGACGCCGCGCGCATCCGCCGCGAGTTCGAGGACCTCGTGGCCGCGGGCGGCGGCACGGCCGTCGTCGGCGGTGCCGGCCTCTCCGGCGTGCAGACGGCCGGCGAACTCGCGGCGTTCGCCCGCGAGGCGGACGCCGACGTGGACGTAGTGCTGTTGGAGCAGTTGGACGCCGTGGCGCCGTCGTTCCCCGAGCCGTTCCGGGCGGCGGTCCGCGAGGAACTCGACCGCGAGGGCGTCGACGTCCGCACCGGCGTCTCCGTCACGCACGCGACCGAGGAGGCCGTCGAGACGGAGGCCGGCGCCGTCCCCTACGACGTGTTCGTGTGGACGGGCGGCATCCGCGGGCCGGACGCGCTCGGCGGGGAGCGCGTCGACGTCCGCGCGGACTTCGCGGTGGACGACCGCACGCTCGCGCTCGGCGACGCCGCGCGGGTCGTAGACGGCGACGGCGCGGCGGTGCCGGCGTCCGCGCAGGCCGCGGTCCGCGAGGCGAAAGTCGCCGCGCGGAACGTCGAGCGACTGGTCGCTGACGCCCGCGAGCGCGAGGACGGCTTCCGGCCGCGGCTGGAGCAGTACACGTTCGACTCGCCGGGCTGGCTGGTGAGCGTCGGCGACGGCGCGGTCGCGCAGGTCGGCTCGAACGTGTTCCGCGGCGCCGCGGCGAGGGCCGCGAAGTCCGGGGTGGGCGCGAGCTACCTCGCGTCCGCTGGCGGCGTCCGGCAGGCGGCGGGGCTGCTCCGCGAGGAGTTCGGTCTCGCGGGCGAGTGACGCGGTTTGTGTAACTTGACGGCCAATCGAGTTTTACGGGGTGAACGGCTCTAGACGAGTATGACTTCCGACAGTTCCGCGGCGCCGATCCCGTCCCCGCGAACGGACGGGACCGAGTCGTCGGGGGACAGCGAGGCGCTCGACGGCGACCACACGGTCCTCGTCGTGGACGGCGAAGCGGCGTTCGCGGAGTCCGTCGGCCAGTGGATCGGCGAGCACTGGAACGCGGTCGTCGCGACGGACGGCGAGGAAGCGCTCGAACAGTACGGGCCCCACGTCGACGCGGTGCTGCTCGACCGGCGGATGCCAGAGCGCTCCGGGGACGACGTCCTCGAGCGCATCCGCGAGCGGGACGGCAACGCCCGGGTCGCGATGCTGACGGCCTTGGAGCCGGACATGGACGTCGTCGACCTGGACTACGACATGTACCTGGAGAAGCCCGTGGACCGCGAGGAGGTCGTCGACGCCGCGGCGGAACTGCTGGAGCGCGCGAACTACACGCGGGAGCTGCGCGCGCTGTACGCGCTCAGCTCGAAGGTCGCGGCGCTGGAGGCGCGCTACGACGACGCGGCGCTGGCCGACGACGAGCGGTTCCAGCGCCTGCAGGCCGAACTGGAGCGCGTCCGCGAGCAGGCAGCGCCCCAGACCGACGGCGAGAGCGACGCGTCGATGGGCGAACTCCTGCAGGTCGTCACGGACGCGAAGCGGTAGCGGGTCACGCGGACGCCACGGGGAGCGTGTAGAACAGGGCTCGTCGCCTCGGACGTCGCCATCGCGTAGCGTCGACGCGCGACGTCGGTGCCGCGCAGGAGCAGTCGGTCAGTTCTCGGGGTCGTCGAGCGCGAACGGGCTGTCGTCGCCGGGGGTCGCGCGGAGGATGCGCTGGACGCGCTGGTGCCACTGGTCGTAGAACCGGCGGCGTTCGGCGTCCGCGGCGTCGCCCGCGATCAGCTTCGGAATCACGTCGGTGACGCTGCCGCCGTCCTCGCCGGGCGGGGAGACGCCCGCGTCGCGGGGGACGAAGGAGACCCGGACGCTGTCGTCGGTGTCGAGGCGGTGGAAGACGAACGTGCGGCCGGGACCGTCGAGGTCCGCGAACGACAGGAGGTTCTCGCGGCCGCCGTAGCCGCCGAACCCAGTGAACCCCGTCTCGCGGTCGGCGCCCGTGACGTGGCTGACGACGTTCGCCATCGGGCCGAGGCCGTGGTCGTCCGGCTCGCCGCCGACTTCGACGGCGACGTCGCTGCGGACCGGGAGGTCGTCGGGGTAGAGGTCGGCGAGCGCGAGCTGTGTGGCGCGGTACGCGCCCGCGACGGCGGGGCAGGCGTGGCCCGCGGCGAGCACGACCTCGGGGAAGCCGACGACGAGCGGGTCGCCCTCGGGGACGACGCCGAGCAGCTCCGCGAGCGGGTCCCGGACCGCGATGGGGTCGGCGTCCGCGAGGTGCTGCCAGTTCGTGCGCTCGGTGCCGCGTCTCGGCGTCGGGTCGGTCTCGGGGTCGACGAGGTCACTCATGGATTTCGAGGTAGGTGGTGTACCGCTTGCGAACGAGGGGTCGTTCTTCGACGACTGCGAGCAGTTCGTGCGGGGTCTCGGCGGCGAGCTCGGGGTACTCGGTCTTCGCGCGGCGGTCCGTGCTCCGAATCTCCAGCACCGCCCCGGGCGGGAGGTCTTCGAGCGCGCGCTGGACGCGCACGATGCCGTTCGCACACCCCCGGCCGCGGTTGTCGACGGTGTGGTCGGGGTCGCGTCGGGCTCGG
>NZ_WPCF01000209.1 GCF_009741975.1 Halobacterium sp. CBA1126
ACGACTCGACGCGGCGGGCGTCCTCGCGGGCCTGCTCGGTCACGTGGTCCTCGACGGCTGCGATGTCGTCCTGCGAGAGGCCGGCGTCCCGGAGCGCCGCCCGGGTCCGCTGGTCGAAGAGCATACTCGCCTTTCGACGCGCGGGGTTTTCAGCGTTGCCGCCTCGGACGAGGCCACCGCTCCCCGGCGTCGAACTCGCAGTAGAAGTCGGGGCGCCGTCAGTCGTCTGCGGCGGCGGGCGTCGCGTCGGCGCTCGCGTCCGGTTCTTCGGCGTCTGTCTCGTCTCGTCGGTTCGATTCGGGCGCCGGGGGCGCGGAGTACAGCAGGCCGCGGCTGGGACTGTATGCCATACCCGTTTCCGGGCCGGGACCACGCATAAGACTGCTCCTTAAGGTACTCGTTACCATACAAGGGGCGGGCGGTGTCGCCGCGAACACACTCAAGGGGGAGGCGGGAAAACGGGACGACCATGTCGGCCGAACAGGACCCGGTCCAGCGCGCGAGCGAGGGCGACGAAGACCTCTACGACGTGGCGACGTGGGAGCCGCGGACGGCGCTCGACCGCTTCTCGTCGTGGCTGTACGGCGGCATCGTGACGAGCGCGCGGGCGGGCGTCGTCGCGCTCGCGGTGCTCATCGTCGTCGCGCAGTTCGCGGCGGCGCTCGGGCTGGTGTTCGTCGACCGGCCCGTCGTCGCCGTCTACGTCCTGCTGTCGGTGGTGCCCGCGCTCGGGATGGCGGGGTTCGTCTGGAAGGCGGACGTCACCAAGCGAGAGCCGCTGGAGCTGCTCGTGGTGACGTTCGCGTTCGGGTTCCTGTTCGCGGGGTTCGCGGCCATCCTGAACACAATCTTCTCGGGGCTGTTCCTCGGGCAGGTGACCGCGGACGCGCCGGTGTGGATCGCGGTGCTGGCGCCCGCGCTCTACTACTTCCTCATCGTCGGCCCGGTCGAAGAGACGGTGAAGTGGCTCGCGATCCGGCTGTACGCGTTCCGCAGCGACCGCTTCGACGCGGTCGTCGACGGCGCGGTGTACGGCGCGGTC
>NZ_WPCF01000168.1 GCF_009741975.1 Halobacterium sp. CBA1126
AGTCGCCGCGTTCCTCGGCGTGCTCGGCTTTCCGACGGTCGCGGTGGCCGTCGCGGTCGTCGCCGCCGCAGCGACCGCGGGCCTCCGGCGCGCTCGCGTCTCCCGCGGTGCGACCGTCACGTTCGCCGGGTCGCTGCCCGTGCTCGCGCTCCTGCTCGTCCTGCTGGGCGTCGGGCTCGGCTGGGGCGGCGGCTACGAGGTCGTCGCCGAACCGACGGACGCCGGCGCCGACCGCCCGGCCGCGGACCTCTCGGACGCCCCCGAGGTCCGCGCGGACCTCTTCGCCGCGCCCGACGAGGACGGCGTCTACCGGCTCGGGCTCCGCGACTACGACCGCGAGCGGCAGGCCGCCCGCGCCCTCGACGACCGCGGCGTCAGGTGTCCGTTCGTGAACACGCCCAGCAATCCCGTCTACGACCCGGACGCGTCGTTCGTCGCCGAACACGACGGCCAGTACTACCGGGTGTCCTGCGTGGCGTACGGCGACTGACTACTCGGGGCCGAAGGACTTCCCCTCGCGCTCCTCGGCGTCCATCCGGCGGAGCGCGGCGCGGGCGTTGCTCGCCTCGTAGCCGAAGAACACGCCATCGGCGTACTCCTCGACGACCTCGGCGGCGTGAATCAGGTTCTCGACGTCCACGTCGACGGCGTACAGTTCGACGCTGAGCGGCGCGTCGAGGAGGTCCTCGAAGCCCGAGGCGATGGTCTCCAGCCAGTACGTCGTCCCGTAGTTGGTGTCGTACAGCGGCACCACGAACTCGTCGACGTGCTCGGCGAGCGCGTCCACGTCGAGGCCCGCGCGCTCGTAGAGGTGGCCGGGGTACGGGTCGGGGTAGAGCGTGAGGTACGTCGTCCCCGGGACGCGGTCGGCGGCCTCCGCGACGAACTCCGTGATGACGTCGGCCCGCCAGTCGTACCAGTCGTCGAACTCGGATTCCGCAAACGCGGTCTCGCAGCGCTCGCAGTGGCAGTACTCGGCCCGCGGGAACCCCACGTCGTCGAGGCGCACGTCCCCGGTGACCTCCGCGCACGTCTCCACGACGGTGAGGAGGCCGTTCCGGTAGTCCTCGGCGAGCGGGCAGATGTACGACCAGTCGAAGTACGGCCGCTCGCGGGTGGCCTCGTTGCCCTCGTCGTCGACGGGCACGAGGTCGGGTTCGGTGCCCGCGGTGGCGTTGTCCCCGAAGCAGGACACCATGCTGACGGCGCCCTCCACTGGGTCGGTGTGGCGGCCGGTGACGTCCTTGACCTCGTAGAACGCGCGGTCGAACTCCGGCCACTCGACTTCCTCGGCGTTCCGCGTGACGACGCCGTACATGGACGCGAGTTGGCCGGCGGGCCGCCTAAGTCGTTCGCTCTCGGCGCGCCGGAAAAAGCGGGAGTGCGTTAGTCGATGCGGTCGACTTCCTCGGGGGCGGGGGCTTCGTCGCCTCCGACGACGAACTTCCAGACGAGGGCGATGACGACCAGTGCGGCGGCGGCTTTCACGAGTTTTCCTGCCATGCGTGACAGTATCGTCGGCCGGCACTAAACGCTTTGCGGGGTCGGCACGAATCGGTGGTTCCCGCGGGCGTCAGTCCCGGAGGTGGGCGGTGATGTCCTCGCGGACGATCTCCCCGCAGTACTCGCAGCGCAGGCCGTCCTCGAGCACCGCGAACGTCGTCTCGACGGGCTCGCCCGCGTTCGTGATGCACTCGCGGTTCGGGCAGACGAGCACGCCGCCGACCTCCTCGGGGCGCTCGACGCGGCGCTTGTCCACGACCTCGTAGTCGCGGATGATGTTGATGGTGGCCTCGGGCGCGATGAGCGACAGCACCTCCGCCTCCGAGTCGCTGAGCTCCCGCCCCTCGACTTTCACGACGTCCTTCCGGCCGAGCCGGTCGGAGGGGACGTTCATCCCGAGGCTCATCGTCGTGCCCTCGGTGCCGTCGATGCCGAGCAGTCCGAGGACGTGCAGCGCCTCGCCGGCGGTGACGTGGTCGATGACGGTGCCGTTCTGGATCTTCGAGACGCGGAGTTCTGTGTCAGTCATCGTCGAGGAGCAAATCGAGGAGGGCCATCCGAACCGGGACGCCGTTGTGTGCCTGTTCGAAGTACGTCGCGTTGTCCGTCTCGTCGACCGCCGCCGCGATCTCGTCGACGCGGGGCAGCGGGTGCATCACCGCGAGGTCGTCCTTCGCGGCGTCCAGCGTCTCCGGCGTGATGCTGTACTCGCCGGCGACTTCCTCGTACTCGTCCTCGTCCGGGAAGCGCTCGCGCTGGATGCGCGTGACGTACAGCACGTCGAGGTTCGGGAGTACGGCGTCGAGGTCCTCGTGCTCGCGGACCTGCGCGCCGGCCTCGTGGAGGTCGTAGCGCACCGACCGCGGCAGCCGCAGGCTCTCGGGGCTGACGAAGTGCTGGCGGACGTCGAAGTTCGTGAGCGCGTGCGCCAGCGAGTGGACGGTGCGGCCGTACTTGAGGTCGCCCATGATGCCGATGGAGATGTCGTCGAGCCCGGCGTGCTCGCGGATGGTGTAGAGGTCCAGCAGCGTCTGGCTCGGGTGGTGGCCGGCGCCGTCGCCCGCGTTCACGACGGGGACGTCGACGTGCTCGCTGGCCATCTTCGCGGCGCCCTGCTTCGGGTGGCGGAGCACGACGCCGTCGGCGTACCCCTCGACGACCCGCACCGTGTCCGCGAGCGACTCGCCCTTCTTCACCGAGGAGGACTCCACGGAGCCCATGTCGACGACGTCGCCGCCGAGGCGCTTGGCGGCCGTCTCGAAGCTCATCTTCGTGCGCGTGCTCGGCTCGAAGAAGCACAGCGCGAGCAGCTCGTCGGCGTGCCGCTCGCCGGCGGCCGTCGGGTCGTCGTCGAAGGCCGCCGCCCTGTCGAGGACGGTCTCGATGTCCGCCCGGGAGAGCTGTTTGGCGGTGAGGAGGTGGTCGTGACGCATCGGTTCAGTACGCGGCCCCCGGGAGCGTAAAGCTCCCGGAGCGCGCCCACCCCGGCCCGTGCCACCGAGCCCCACCCGAGGTTCAAGTGCGAAGCCGGGATCACCCACTCGCGTGCTGGCAGTCGCGGGCGGCAAGGGCGGCAGCGGGAAGACGACCACCGCGCTCGGGCTCGCGGGCGCGCTCGTCGAGCGGCGGCGCCGGCCGCTCGTCGTGGAGTGTGACCTCGACGCGCCGAACCTCCACCTCCGCGCGGGCGTCCCCCGGGACCCGGGTCTCGACGCTCCGGACCCGACTGCCGCGAGCCACGAATCGACCGCGGTCCCGGGTGCGGACGTGCTGCCGGCGGGCGACGCGGACGGCGACGACCTCGCCG
>NZ_WPCF01000152.1 GCF_009741975.1 Halobacterium sp. CBA1126
CGAGCGCGAACGCGAGCGCGACCGCCCCGACCGCAGTCAGCGACACGCTCTCCCCTCCAGCAGTTCCGGGAGTTCGCGGAGCGGCGTCTCGGCGAGCAGTACTGCGCGCCCGCCGACGGCTTCGACGCCGCCGTCGGTCGAGGGGTCGTCGCCGACGTGGACGAGCGACTCGGGCTCCGCGTCGAGCGCGTCGGCGACGGCCGCGAACGCGCGCGGGTCTGGTTTCCGCCAGCCGCAGCCGACGCTCGTCACGACTGCGTCGACGTCGAGGCCGGCTCTTTCGAGCGCGCGCTCGGCGAGTCCGGGCACGCTGCAGTTCGAGAGCACGCCCACCGAACCGTGCTCTCGGGCGGCGACGACGGCTTTCCGGGCGCCGTCCCGCACCGCGACGGGGCGGTCGAACGCGGCGAGCGTCGCTTCGCGGACGAGTTCCCCGTCGGCGTCGACGCCGCGGCTGGCGAGTGCGGCGGCGACGTGGTCCGGGAGCGGCTGCTCGGCGCCCTCCGGGACCGGCTCGTGGGGCTCCCGGTAGGCCACCGTCCAGTCGTCGGGAACCGGCACGCCGCGGTCCGCGAGCGCGTCCGCGACGGCTTCCGCGGGGGTGTCGGAACGCTCGGCGGCGACCAGCGTCCCGAAGAGGTCGAACGTCGTTGGCACTGTGCTTTACTTACTGCAAGCAGACTTGAATCGGTCGGTGGCTACGCGGGGAGGTCGAGCGCGGCGAGGTCGACGTGCTCGCGCACGAGGTCGGCGGCCGCGTCGTACGGCGACTCGCGGGACTGCTCCACAGTCGGGCGCTCCCGGCCGGCGGACTGGTAGACGGCGTCGACGAACGCGTCGCGGGCGACCGCGTTCTCGAAGAGGCCGTGGAGGTACGTGCCGAGCACGCGGTCGGTCGCGCGCTCGTCGGGCCGACGGGGTTCGGGACCGACTCCGGGACCTCGGTCCGCCCCATGTGAATCTCGTAGCCGGAGACCTCGCCCGCGGCGCCCGCGAGCGGGCCGACGCCGTTCAGTTCGCGCGTGACCGCGTCGACGCGCTTGTCCTCGCGGAACGCCGTCTCCGCCGGGAGGAGGCCGAACCCCGCGACGGCTTCGAGGTCGTCGGTGGACTCGACGCCGGCGTTCGCGACGCGCTCGCCGAGCAGCTGGTAGCCGCCGCAGAGCCCGACGACCGGGCCGTCGAACGCCCGGAGCTCGGCGCCGAACCCCGCGTCCCGGAGGTCGCGGAGGTCGTCGACCGTGTTCTTCGTGCCCGGGAGCACCACGCGTCCGCGTCGGCGAGGTCGGCCGCCGGCGGGACGTACGCGACGCGCACGCCGGGGACGCGCGCGAGCGGTTCGAGGTCCGTGAAGTTCGAGATGCGCGGGAGCCGCGGGACCGCCACGGTGACCGCGCGTGCGTCGGCCACGCCGTCGTCTCCGCCGTCGACGCCGCGGCCCTCGTCCGGGAGCGAGAGGCTGTCCTCGGCGGGGAGGCCGGGGTCGTCGTACGGCAGCACGCCGAGAACCGGGACGCCCGTGCGCTCCTCGATCTCCGCGATTCCGGGTTCGAGGAGCGCGGGGTCCCCGCGGAACTTCGTGATGACCGCGCCGGCGACGCGCTCGCGGACGTCCCCGGGAAGCAGTTCGAGCGTGCCGTAGAGGCTCGCGAACGCGCCGCCGCGCTCGATGTCCGCGGCGACGAGGACGTCGGCGTCTGCGAACCGGGCGGTCTCGACGTTCGCGAGGTCGCGGTCGTGGAGGTTGACCTCCGCGATGCTACCCGCGCCCTCCGCGACGACGATGTCGTGGTCGGCGGCGAGGCGCGCGTGGGCTGCTGCGGCGGTCCCGCGGGCCTGCTCCCAGAAGTCGTCGTAGTAGTCGCCGGCGGCGTAGTGGCCGACCGCCTGTCCGTCGAGGACGAGCTGGCTCTCGGCGTCCCCGCGGGGCTTCAGGAGGACGGGGTTGTGGTCGGTGGTCGCCGGGACGCGCGCAGCCCGCGCCTGCACGTACTGCGAGACGCCGACCTCGCCCCACGCGCCTCCGGCGGAGCGGCCTCGGGCACCGGGACGGCGCGCGCGTTGTTGCTCATGTTCTGGGCCTTGAACGGCGCGACTGCCACGCCCGCGTCCGCGAGGTGGCGACAGATTCCCGCCGCCACGGTGCTCTTCCCGACGTGTGAGGCGGTCCCCGCGACGAGCAGCGTGCGGCAGTCGGCCATCAGTACTCGGTGCCCTTGCGGGCGCGCTGGCCCGCGTCGATCGGGTGGGCCTGCTTGCGCACCTCGCTCGCGAGGTCCGCGCGCTCGGTGGCGAACGCGGGTTCCTCGTGGCCGCCGGTCAACACGAGTTCGAGGTTCTCGGGCTTGTCCTCGACGAGTTCGACGACGGCCTCCGGGTCGACGAGCCCGCGGTTCGCGGCGTACAGGATCTCGTCCAGAATCAGCATGTGGACGCCGTCGTCGGCCGGCCCGTCCAGCGGGAGGGCGCCGTCGACGCTCCGTGCGGCGTCGACGAGCTCGCGGGCGCGAGTGAGCCCGCCCTCCGCGCGCGCTCGGTGCTCGTCGTCGTCGCTGCCGTCGAGGAAGCCGTGCCAGCCGTAGTGCCCGGAGTTCTCGTACGTGAACCCGGGGACCTCGGTGATGGCGTTGTACTCGCCGCGGACGTCCTCGACGCTCGCGGTGCCGCCCTTCATGAACTGGAGGAGGTGGACGCGGTAGCCGTGGCCGGCCGCCCGGAACCCCATCCCGAGCGCGGCGGTCGTCTTCCCCTTGCCGTCCCCCCACCAGACCTGCACGAGACCGAACTCCTCGGGGGCGTCGGGCGTGATTTCGCGCGCGGTGGGCGTCCGGCCCTTCCCGGGGGTGCGCGCGTGCTGGTCGGCCTGCTCGTCGGCTGGGTCGGTGTCGTCGGTCATAGGTTGTCGATGAATCGGTCGAAGGCGCCGCTGTCGGCGTGGACGTGCGCGTACGTGCCCAGCGTCCGGTGCTCGGTGAGCCCGTCCCGCTCGTTGGCGATGCCGGTGCCGCGCTCGACGTCGAACGCGAACCGCGCGTCGCCGGCCACGTCGGTGTCGGAGTAGTGGAACTCGTGGCCGCGCAGCCGTTCGCCCGCGCCGGCGGTGAGCGCGTCGCCGCCGGCGCGCAGTTTCACGTGGTCGAGCGCCTGATAGCGCTCCCGCATCCGCACGTCCGCGGGGAGCACGCCCGCCATCTCGCGGGTCTCTCCGTCGGTCGTCGTCAGCGACTCCGCGAGCGCCATCAGGCCGCCGCACTCCCCGAGCACGGGTAGGCCGTCGGCCGCCCGTTCCGCGAGCGTGTCGAGCGCCCGCGAGTCGGCGAGGGCGTCCGCGTGCAGTTCCGGGTAGCCGCCGGGCAGGTAGACGCCGTCGCACTCGGGCAGATCGTCGCCCGCGACCGGCGAGAACGTCGCGACGTCCGCGCGCTCTCGGAGGCGCTCCCGGGTCGCCGGGTACGCGAAGCAGAACGCCGCGTCGGAAGCCACCGCGACGCGCTTCCCCGTCGCGGGCCGCTCGCTCCCGGGGCCGGGTCGCGGCGGTTCGCGCGCGAGTTCGACTACCTGCTCGGCGTCGACGTGCTCCGCGGCGGCGTCGAGCGCGTCCTCGTCGACCGTCGCCTCCTCGCCCATGTGGAGACCGAGGTGGCGGTCCGGGACCGCGAGGTCGTCGTCCGGCGGGACGCGCCCGAGATACGCTATCCCGTCCGGGAGCGCGTCCCGGATGCCCTCGGCGTGGCGGCCGCCGTGCGCGCGCTGGGCGATTACGCCGACCACGTCCACGTCGAAGCTGGCCTCGCCGGCGTACTCGCGGAAGCCGAGCGCGGTCGCGCCGACGCTCTGCATCCCCGCGCTCGCATCGACCACGAGCACCACGGGAAGGTCGAGCACGTCGGCGACGCCGGCGGTGCTGGCGACGCTGCCGTCGTAGAGTCCCATCATTCCCTCGACGACGCAGACGTCGCCGTCGCCGCGGTGGTAGTTCCGGCGCACGCCCGCCTCGCCGGAGAGCCACGGGTCGAGCGTGCGCGAGGGCTCGCCCGCGACCGGTTCGTGGTGGCTCGGGTCGATGAAGTCGGGGCCGGCCTTCGCCGGCTGGGGGTCGTAACCCGCGCGCTCGAGCGCGCGCAGGACCGCGAGCGTCGCCACCGTCTTCCCGACGCCGGAGGCCGTGCCGCCGAGCACGACGCCCTTCACGGCGCGGCCTCCCCGGTCACGCGGTCGTAGACCGCAGCGATCGCGTCCCGGACTGCGCTCATCTCCACGCCGGCCTCCTCGGCGAGCGCGAGCGCGCCGCCCATCCCGACGCCCTCCTTGGCTTCGCCGGCGAGGTACGCGGCCATCGCGGGGTGGTCGTCGCGGCGCTCGAACCCGGGGTCGGTGACGGTGAGCGCGACGTCGTTGTCGGCGGCGAGCGCGCGGACGTCCGCCGAGTCGTCGCCCGCGACGAACGACGTGGTCGCGGAGTTCGAGGTCGGCGGCGAGGCCGGCGTGGCGGACGAGCGCGCCCGCGGTCGCGAGCTGGGTGCCGCCCGCGA
>NZ_WPCF01000187.1 GCF_009741975.1 Halobacterium sp. CBA1126
TGCCGAAGCCGGGGATGCCGGTGCCGATACCGCCGGCGGTCACCGTGACGGAGGCGTCGCCGGCGGCGAGCGTGTAGCGGCCGGCTTCGGGGAGCGTCACGGTCAGCGTGCGCGTCGCGGTCTCGCCGGGGGCGAGTGCGGCGTCGACGGTGCCGACGCGCTCGCCGTCGAGGGTCACGGCCACGGGGCCGTCCGCGGGAACGTCGCCGGGGTTGGACAGCGTCACGGTCGCGGTCACGTTCTCGCCGGGTTCGACGCGATTGTCGTCGACGGAGAGGTCGGTCACGGAGACGTTCCCGGGTTCGCGGACGTCGAGTGCGACGTCGGTCCGGGCGCCGGTGACGTTGTACGTGCCGGCGGCGCCGACGTTCTCGCGGAGCGTGACGTCGGCGGTCTCGCCGGGCGGGAGCTCGCCGCGGGTCTCGGCGAGCACGTCGCCCGCGAACTCGACGGCGGCGACGTACTCGCCGGTCTGACCGCCGTCGTTGGTCACCGAGCCGACGACGGTGACGGTCTCGCCGACGTAGACGGTCGGCGGCTCTGCGAACGTCTCGTTGCGGAACGGCCCGGTGACGCGGTACTCGCGGACGTCGAAGTTCATGCGCGCGGGCTGGGTGCCGAACGCGGCGGCGTGCTGGCTGCGCGTCCACATCTCGGGGGTCTGCCGGGTGTTCGTGTACTGGTTCGCGCGCTCTTCGACGGCCGGCGTCGAGGCCTCGAGGACCGCGGCGAGCACGTCCGCGTTCGTCACGCGGTCCTCGTGCTGGTTCAGCCGGTAGAGCACGTCTTCCATCGTCGCGGTGCTGTCGGTCGCGAGGCGCACGCGCCGGTCGAGTTCGCCCCAGACGAGGCTGCCCTTCACGTAGTTCGCGCCGGAGGGCCACGTCGACGGCTGCGAGAGGACGGCGTCGCGCCACGGTTCACGCTCGCCGAGCGCGAGGTGGGTCTCGAACGCGCCGAAGCTCACGTAGTCGGTGCGCAGGGACAGCAGGGAGGCGTAGTACTCGGCGCCGGCTTCCATCGTCCACCGGCCGCTGTCGGCAGTTCGGAACGCCTGTCTGGTGTGGACGTACTCGTGGAACCAGACGTTCCGCGGTCTGTCGAGGTGAGCGTCCGCGCGGACCCACGCGTCGTTGCCGCCGTACTCGACGCCGAGCACGCCCCAGTCGACGGTCGTCGGCGCTGCGACGAACCAGACGCGGTTGTCCCGCGACCCGACGTGGAGGCGCTTCGACGCCTCGCCGAGCGCGTCCAGCACCTCCTCGGATGACTCCGCCATCGACGCGTGCTCGGGGACGGCGAGCGTGAACTGCTGGCCGTTCGCGGTGCGCGTGTGCTCTTCGACGGGGCCGAGGTACGCGATCTCGCCGCCCGTCGACCCCTCGCCGTCGACGGTCACGTCCTCCGAGATGGTGACGTCGGTTCCCTTGGGCGCGCGGTAGCTCCACCCGGTGGAGAGCTGGGGGACGGTGACGAGCGCCCACTCGCCGACGTCGACGAACGAGTAGTCGCCGCCGGCCTGCACGGCCGGACTGCGCGCGCCGGACGCGGTCTGGTTCGCGGGGAGCGTGAACCGCACGGTCGCGGGGTCGGTGGTGCCGTCCCACTCGTAGCCGTCCGGCGTCCGCGCGAACGAACTGGACTCGACGGCCTCGGCGTTCGAGGGGAGGGAGACGCTGAGGCTCGTCACGGGATCGGGCACGTCGTAGGTGGCGACGACGTCGATCTCGCCCGGCTCCGCGGGCGTCCGGTGGAGGTCGATGTGCTTCCGGATGGTGTACGTCTGGGCGGCCGCGACGTCGCCCGCGGCGTCGCGCGCGGCGTCGGCTGTCGGCGGCGAGGCGTCCGTTCCGGTGGGTGCCGCCACCGCGGCGCCGACTCCGGGCGTCACGAGAAGCACGACGACGAACGCGACGACGACCTCTCTCATGGCCGCACCTGTGGCGTCGACACACAAAGGCGGACCGGCTCCCCCGTCAGCCGTCCGTCAGGTCACCGCCGTCGGCGACTGCGAACGGCTCGGCGCCGGCGTCCAGCGCCGCGAGCGCG
>NZ_WPCF01000032.1 GCF_009741975.1 Halobacterium sp. CBA1126
GCGGGCCGTCCGCGAGCACGCCCTCGACGGCGTCGCGGACGCGCTGGCCGTCCTCCTCGTGGCCGAGGAACTCCAGCAGCATCGCCGCCGACAGCACCGTCGCACCGGGGTTGGCGACTCCCTGTCCGGCGATGTCCGGCGCGGTGCCGTGGACGGGCTCGAACAGCCCGCGCTCCTCGCCGACGTTCGCCGACGGCAGCAGCCCGAGGCCGCCGACGAGCCCCGCCGCGAGGTCCGAGAGCACGTCGCCCGCGAGGTTCGGACAGACCACGACGTCGTACTCCTCGGGGTACAGCGGGAGCCGCGTCGCGAACGCGTCCATCAGCTCCTCGTCGGTGTCGACGCCGCGCTCCTCGGCGACCGACAGCACCTCCTCGCGGAACCGGCCGTCGGTCTTCCGCATCACGTTCGCCTTGTGCGCGACCGTGAACCCCTCGGTCCCCTCGGGGCCGCGGCCGTCCTCGACGAACTCGCAGGCGTACTCCGCGAGCCGGCGGGACGCCGACGACGTGACCACGCGCGTGAGCGTCGAGAGGTCGTCGCTGAGGTCGTCCTCGTGGCCCGCGTAGACGCCCTCCGTGTTCTCCCGGAGGAAGACGACGTCCGTCTCCGGGCGGAGAGCGTCCGCGCCCGGGTACGCGCGGGCGGGGCGGATGTTCACGAACGAGTCGACGGCCGACCGCAGCGGCAGGATGACGTCCGCCGCCGTCTCGCCCGCCGCGCCGAACAGCGTCGCGTCCGCGGCCTCGACGGCCGCCCGCGTCTCCGCGGGCAGCGGCGTGCCGGTCTCCTCCTTGACGGCGTCGCCGGCGTCGACGTGCACGAACTCGAAGTCCCCGACCGCGTCGAGGACGTCCACCGCGACCGGGACGACCTCCTGCCCGATGCCGTCGCCGGGGATGACCGCAATCTCCTCAGACATCCGTGTAGGGGAGGCTCGCAGCTGTCTCTCGCACGGTGTCGGCGTTCGACCGCATCAGCGCGGTCGTGTCCCAGACGCCCTCGACGAGCGCGCGCCGCTGGGCGTCGTCGACCTCGGCGTCGACGACCGTGTCGCCGTACCGGACCTCCTCGTTCTCGACGTCGACCTCGATCTCCTCGTCGGGGTGCTCGTCGATGTAGTCCTGCAGGGCTTCGACGTCCTCCTGGGAGGCCGTCACCGTGGGGATGCCGAGCGCGAGGCAGTTCCCCGCGAAGATCTCGGCGAACGACTCGCCGACGATGGCGTCGATGCCCCACCGCATCAGCGCCTGCGGCGCGTGCTCCCGGGAGGAGCCGCAGCCGAAGTTCGAGTTGACCGCCAGGACGGACGCCCCCTGGAAGTGGTCCTCGTTGAACGGGTGGTCCTTCTGGTTGTCGTCGTCGTCGAAGCGCACGTCGAAGAACGCGAACTCGCCGAGGCCGTCGAACGTGACGACCTTCATGAACCGCGCGGGGATGATCTGGTCCGTGTCGATGTCGTTCCCGCGCACGGGGACGCCCGTGCCGGAGACGTACTCGACGGTCTCGGCGGGGCCGTCGTCGCTCATGCGCGCACCTCCTCGAAGCGCTCCAGTTCGCGGACGTCCGTGACCTCGCCGGTCACGGCGGCCGCGGCGACCATCGGCGGGCTCATCAGGACGGTGCGGCCGTCCTTCGACCCCTGCCGGCCGACGAAGTTCCGGTTCGACGAGGACGCACACCGCTCGTCGCCGACCAGCTGGTCCTCGTTCATCCCCAGACACATCGAACAGCCGGCGCCGCGCCAGTCGAAGCCGGCCTCCTTGAACACCTCGTCGAGGCCCTCGGCTTCGGCGGCGGCCTTCACGCGCTGGCTGCCGGGGACGACCATCGCGCGCACGGAGTCGTGGACCTCGTGGCCCTTCACGACCTCCGCGGCCTCGCGGAGGTCCGGCAGGCGCGCGTTCGTGCAGCTCCCGAGGAACGCCACGTCGATCGGGTAGCCCGCCATCGTGTCGCCGGGCTCGACGTCCATGTGTTCCTGCGCGCTGCGGGCGGTGTCCTGTTTGTCCTCGGGGAGGTCCTCGGGCGCGGGGATCTCCTCGGAGATGCCGATGCCCTGGCCGGGCGTCGTCCCCCACGTCACCGTGGGTTCGAGCTCGTCGCCGTCGATCTCCACGACGTCGTCGTAGTCGGCGTCCGCGTCGGACGTGATGGACTCCCAGTAGCTCTTCAGCTCCTCGAACTCCTCGCCGTCCGGGATGCGGTCCCGTCCCTCGAGGTACTCGTAGGTGGTCTCGTCGGGGTTGACGTAGCCCGCGCGGGCGCCGCCCTCGATGGACATGTTGCAGATGCTCATGCGGCCCGCCATGTCCATGTCGCGGATGGCTTCGCCGCCGTACTCGTAGACGTAGCCGACGCCGCCGTCGGTGCCCAGCTTCCGAATCACCTGCAGGATGACGTCCTTCGGCGTGACGCCCTCGTCGAGCTCGCCGGTGACCTCGATGCGGCGGACCTTCTGCTTCTCCATGGCGACGCAGCCGGTCGCCAGCACGTCCCGAATCTGGGACGTCCCGATGCCGAACGCGAGCGCGCCGAACGCGCCGTGGGTCGCCGTGTGGGAGTCCCCGCAGACGATGGTCATCCCGGGCTGGGTGAGCCCCTGCTCCGGGCCGACCACGTGGACGATGCCCTGCCGGCCGGTCGTCGGGTCCGCGAAGTCGATGTTCGCCGCGCGCACGTTCTCCTCGAGCTCGCTCATCATCTCCTCGGCGGCGTCGTCGCTGTACGGCCGCGACTGGTCGGCGGTCGGGACGATGTGGTCGACGGTCGCGTACGTCCGCTCGGGGTACGCGACGTCGAGGTCCCGCTCGCGGAGCATCCCGAACGCCTGCGGGCTCGTCACCTCGTGGATGAGGTGGAGGCCGACGAACAGCTGGGTCTGTCCGGTCGGCAGCTCGGTCACCTCGTGGCGGTCCCAGACCTTGTCGTAGAGCGTGTTCTCACTCATCGCGTACGTCCTCTGCCGTGGGTTCGCCGCCGCGCTCCCAGACGGGGTTGGCGCCCTCGTCCTCGGCCGGCGGCGTCTGGTCGACGTCCTTCATCGTCTGCTCTTCGTCCTCGGCGCGTTTCCCGCCGTCGGCGGCCACGACCGGGCCGCGTCGGAACACGGAGTTCACGCCCTCGGGCGCCGCGGGGTTGCCGTAGTCGACGTCCTTCAGCGTCTGCTCAGTCATCCGCGGACACCTCCGGCTCCTGCTCGACCTCGGCGTCGTCGTCGGCCCACGCGAACAGTCCGCGGAGGCGCTCGCCGACGTCCTCGATGTCGTGGTCCTGCTCGGCCTGCCGGCGCTGGCGGTACGACGGCCGGCCGGCCTGGTTCTCCGCGATCCACTCGCGGGCGAACTCGCCGTTCTGGACCTCCTCGAGGACCGCCTCCATGTTCTCGCGGACGTGGTCGTCGACGATCTCGTCGCCGCGGGTCAGTCCGCCGTACTCGGCCGTGTCCGAGACCGAGTCCCACATCTCGCTGTTCCCGCCCTCGTACATCAGGTCCACGATGAGTTTGAGCTCGTTGAGGACCTCGAAGTACGCCATCTCGGGGCTGTAGCCGTTGTCGACGAGCGTCTCGTAGCCGTGCTTCACGAGGCTGGTGACGCCGCCGCAGAGCACCGCCTGCTCGCCGAACAGGTCGGACTCGGTCTCCTCCTGGAACGTCGTCTCCAGCACGCCGGCGCGCGTGCAGCCGATGCCGTCGGCGTACGCCAGCGCCTCGTCGCGGGCGTCGCCCGTGGCGTCCTGGTAGACCGCCAGCAGCGCCGGGGTGCCCTCGCCGGCCTCGTAGTTCCGGCGCACGAGGTGGCCGGGGGACTTCGGCGCGATCATCGTCACGTCGACGTCCTCGGGCGGCTCGATCTGGCCGTAGTGGATGTTGAACCCGTGCGCGAACTGGAGCGTGTCGCCGGCGTCCAGCTCCGGTCGGACGTCCTCGAAGACGGACGGCTGTACGGTGTCGGGCACGAGCACGGAGACGACGTCGGCCTGCCGTGCGGCCGCCGTCGGGGTGGCGACGCGCAGGCCGTCTGCTTCCGCCGCCGACCGCGACGACGAGTCCTCGCGGAGGCCGACGACCACGTCGACCCCGCTCTCGTCGAGGTTCTGCGCGTGGGCGTGGCCCTGACTGCCGTAGCCGAGGACGGCGACGGTCTTCTCGTCGATGTAGCTGCGGTCGACGTCCGATTCGTGGTACACTGGCTGCGTGAAGTCTTCGTCTGCTGCTGTCATTTGAGGTGGTCTGGAACGATTGCTGTCTTGGTCTCGCCACGCGCCAGCGCCGTCTGTCCGGTCCGGGCGATCTCCCGGATGCCGAACTGCCGGTAGGCGTCGATGGCGTCGTTGATCTTCCCCTCGTCGCCGGTCAACTCGACGGTGATCGTCCGCGGGCCGGCGTCGAGGGTCTTCCCGTTGTACATCTCCGTGATCGCGTGGACCTCGTGGGGGCGGTCGGCGTCGACTTTCACCACCACGAGCTCCCGCGTCACCGCGTCGTCCTCGAGCTCGCGGACGTGAATCACGGGGACGACTTTCTCCAACTGCTTCTCGACCTGGTCGATGCCGGGGTCGGGCTCCTCGACGACGACCGTGATGCGCGCCCAGTCGTCGTTCTGGGTGTCGGCGACGGTCAGCGACTCGATGTTGAACTGCCGCCGGCTGAACAGCCCGGACACGCGCGCGAGCACGCCCGGCTGGTGTTCGACCAGCGCGGAGATGACCGTGCGCCGCGGCGGGTGTTCGGCCTCCACTTCGGGGTCGACGCGGATGCCCTGCGAGTTTCGCTTCCCCTTCGGTCGCGGTCGGTCCTCCGGCGCGGGGCCTGGCAGCCCCTCTTGGTCGGCGTCTCGCTCGCTCATAGGTGGTCCTCCGTGAGTGCGAACTGGCCGTTGTCGCCGCCCGACGGCACCATCGGGTAGACGTCCTCGGTCGGGTCGATGTAGACGTCCACGACCGAGGGGCCGTCGACGGCGAGCGCTTCCTCGACGACGTCCGGGACCTCGTCGTAGCCCTCGATGCGGAAGCCGTCGGCGCCGAACGCCTCCGCGAGCGCGTCGAACTTCGGCACCCACGGGTACTCGGAGGCCATCCGGCGCCCCTCGAAGAACGCGTCCTGCCACTGGCGGACCATCCCGATGGCCTCGTTGTTCAGCACGAAGACGGTGACGTCCATCTGCTCGCGCACCGCGACGATGAGCTCCTGACACGTCATCAGGAACGAGCCGTCGCCGTCGAAGCAGACGACCGACTGGTCGTCGTCGGCGGCGACGCGGGCGCCGATGGCCGACGGCATCCCGTACCCCATCGCGCCGAGGCCGTGGGAGGACACCCACGTCCGCGGCTCCGTGTACGTCCAGAACTGGCAGGCCCACATCTGGTGCTGGCCGACGCCGGTCGTCACGATGGTGTCGTCGGCGGTCGCCGCGTCGACGGCCTCGACGACGTACTGGGGTTTCAGCGGCTCGTCCTCGGGCGCCGCGTAGTCGAGCCGGTACTCGTCTTTCCACTCGCGGCACTGCTCGACCCACTCGTCGGTCTCCGGCGAGCCGGGCATCGCCTCGTCCAGCTGGTCGAGGACGGTGCCGGCGTCGCCGACCAGCGGGTGGTCGGCCTCGATGTTCTTCGAGATCTCCGCGGGGTCGATGTCGATGTGGACGACCTCCGCGTCCGGCGCGAACGAGTCGACGCCGCCCGTGAGGCGGTCGTCGAAGCGCGTGCCGACCGCCACGAGGCAGTCGGTCAGCGTGACGGCCATGTTCGCGTAGCCGGTGCCGTGCATCCCCGCCATCTCGAGGGCGAGGTCGTGGTCCTCGGGGAACGCGCCGATGCCCGGCATCGTCGTCACGACCGGGATCTCGTGCTCGGTCGCGAACGCGTACAGCTCCTCGGTCGCGTCGCCCTTCACGACGCCGCCGCCCGCCAGAATCACGGGCTCGTCGGCGTCCACGACGGTCTGGGCGGCGGCCGCGACGGCCTCGTCGTCCGCCCGCGTCTGCACGTTCACGGTGCCCGGGACCTCCGGCTCGACGGGGTCGACGTCGGTCTCGCCGGTCGTCACGTCCTTCGGCAGGTCGACGACCGTCGGCCCCTGCCGGCCGTGGTTCGCGAGCGCGAACGCCGTGCTCACGTCCTCGCCGACGCTGTCGGGGCTGGACGCGAAGTAGTTCGACTTCGTGATCGGCGTCGTGACGCCGACCGTGTCCGTCTCCTGGAACGCGTCGTTCCCGACGAGGTCGGTCGGCACCTGACCGGTGAGCGCGACGACGGGCTCGGAGTCCATGTCGGCGTCCGCCAGCCCGGTCACGAGGTTCGTCGCGCCCGGGCCGGAGGTCGCCATGCAGACCCCGGGCTCGCCGCTGACGGCGCCGTAGGCGTCGGCGGCGTGCGCGGCGCCCTGCTCGTGGGCCATCGTCACGTGGTCGAGCTCGGAGTCGTACAGGGCGTCGTAGACGGGCATGATGGCGCCGCCCTGCACGCCGAAGACGGTCTCGACGCCCGCCGTCTCCAGCGACGCGATGACGGACTGCGCGCCCGTCTGCGCCGTGGACTCGTCGGGCTCGTCGTCGGCCGGCTCGTCGGCCGAGGCCTCCTCGGCGTCGGCCTCGTCCGGCTCGGTGACTGCGCCGTGGTCTGTCATCGGTACCCCTCCCGCGGTGTGGTGTGCGTCTGTGTCATGGCGGATGCTGCGGTGGCTGTCGGTCGTCGGTGAGTCCGTTCGGTTCGTGGAGAAGTGGTAGTGGGGGAGCTTACGCCCCTACGATACCGACGAGAGCACCGCTGCCCGCGAGGAGACCGGTCTGCGTGGCGTCGGGCAGCATCGTAGCCCGACAGTCGGGCTCGACGAATAAAGCCGTTGCTGGGCGCGCAATTCCTGCCGGGAGGCATTACGCCGTCACCTCCTCCGTGGCGCGCTCGATGCCGACCTCTCCGGCGAACGCGCGGAGGACCGCTTCGGTGACGGCTTCGTCCTCGCCGGCGTGGGCCTTCACCTTCTTGGTGACCTCCCGTACCTCCTCGTCGGTCGGGTCGAAGCCCGCCTCCTCGAGGTGGTCGCGGACGGCGTGCGTGCCCGTGTGCTTCCCGAGCACGACCTCGCGCTCGGCGCCGACCATCTCGGGGGTCATCACGCCCGGCTCGAACGTCTCGCTGTTCTCGATGACGCCGGCCGCGTGGATGCCCGACTCGTGGGCGAACGCGTGCGCGCCGACCACGGGCTTGTTGACGGGCACCGGGACCGACGAGCGGTCCGAGACCAGCTGGGAGAGCTCCGTGATGGCGGTCGTGTCGATGCCGGTGTCGGCACCGTACAGGCTCTCCGCGGCCATCACGACCTCCTCGAAGGCGGCGTTGCCCGCCCGCTCGCCGATGCCGTTGACCGACACCTGCATCTGGTCGGCGCCGTACTCCACGCCCGTCAGGGCGTTCGCGGTCGCCAGCCCGAAGTCGTCGTGCGTGTGCACGTCGATGCGCGCGTCGGTGTGCTGGCCGACGTACTCGACGAGCTCGCCGAACCGCTTCGGGGTGCCGACCCCGCAGGTGTCCGGGATGTTGATCCAGTCCACCCCGACGTCGTCGACCGCTTCGACGATGTCGGCGAGGAACTCGGGGTCCGTGCGCGTGGCGTCCATCGGCGAGAACATCACTTCGACGTCGGCCGCGGCGGCCTGCTCGACGGCCGCGACCGAGCGTGCGACGACGTCCTCGCGCGTGCTGTGCATCGAGTCTTCGATCTGCACGTCGCTGGTGGACGCGAAGACGTGGACCATGTCCACGCCCGCGTCGAGCGCCGCGTCGACGTCGGACTCCACGACGCGGGCGAGCCCGCACGTGGTGGCGTCTGTCGATGCGGCGATGTCGGCGACCGCCTCGGCCTCCTGCTCGCTGTTGGCCGGGAACCCGGCCTCGATGACGTCGACGTTCGCGTCGTCGAGCGCGGCCGCTATGGCGCGCTTGTCGTCGTAGCTGAAGGAGGTCCGTGGCGTCTGCTCGCCGTCACGCAGCGTCGTGTCGAAGATTCGTACCGTCTCGAATTCGTTACGCTGGGCTAACGTGCCCTGGAAGAACTCGTTCCCCCGGACTTGCACCGGGCGCCTCGTTGTGAGACATCGTACCAGTTCCCCGGTGCCCCGAGTACTTACGTGTTTCCCCCTGACAGATACTTGCCCCCGCTCAGTCTGCGTGACCGGCCCGCCCGGAACGCGAAAATCGCACGACTGCGGCACGTCAAAGGATATATTAGGAACATTCCACAGTACATACGCCTGAATGTCCGAACGTCCGACTCGACGCCCATTCGGGGGTGAAAACCGGACGTTCGTGGAGGGCGCGCGGCGTGCGCGCGCTCCACACCTCTGCCGCGGGCTGCGTAACGATTATGATACGCGACTGAAACGTCGTGGGTGTGCACGACCGACAGTACTCCGACCCGGACCGACCGCAGACGCAGACTTTGTGGAGGGTGGTCGAATGAGCATCCGCGGCACCGTCCGCGGCCTCGCCGAGCGCGCGAACCCCGCGTTCGCCGTCGGCGTCGTGGGCGCCTCCCTCCTCGCGCTCGTCTACGCCAGCACCGTCGCCAACACCATCCACCACACGTACGTCCACGTCCTCGCGGGCGTCCTCTGGACCGGCATCGACGTCTTCATCGCCGTCGTCCTCGGCCCCGTCCTCGGCGGCCTCGACGTCGAACAGCGCGCGGACGTCTTCCGGCGGCTCACCCCCAAGACGTCGTTCCTGCTGCCGTCGCTCGCCACCGTCACCATCGCCGGCGGCATCACGCTCGCGCTCCGCCTCCCCGGCCTCTTCTCGCACGCCCACGTCTGGCTCGCCATCTTCACCTTCGTCGCGCTCGTCCCCACGCTCCTGCTCGTCGGCTGGCAGTTCGACGCCTTCCGCGACTGGCGCTGGCAGGCGTGGTTCGGCGTCGTCCTCCTCGGCTCGCTCGCGTACCTCGCCGCCACCCTCCCGGACTTCGCGTGGACCGAGCCCGTCTTCGTCGTCGCGCTCGCCATCGTCGCCGTCCTCAACGTCCTCGGCTTCGGCGTGCTCATGCCCGGCGAAGTCCGCATGTACAAGCAGATGACCTCCGAGAACCCCGACACCCAGCTCATCGCCGACATCGGCATGCGCAACGCCAAACTCGGCGGCGTGCAGGGCGCCTTCCAGCTCGCCGTCGTCGCCACCATGGTGTACATCCGCTGGGGCGGCTTCTAGCCCCGTTCGCTGTTTTCGTCACCGGAACCGCCGACGACGCTTCCTCGGAAGCCCCGAGACTGTGAACTCGGTGCGCTCGCTGCGCGCTTCGCTCACTTCGTTCGCTGCAGTGCTTGCGTCCCGCGCCTTCGTTCACAGTCTCGCCCCTTCCAGTCCGCCCGCTACCGGTGCTCGGCGGGCTGCGAGACTCGGCTGTCGCTGTCACCGGCGAAAACGCGGAAAATCTGGTGCTGTGCGTCAGTTCCCGCGGCCCTGCAGCTGCTCCTCCTCGGGGAGGTCGACGTTCGCCTCGCCCTTCATCCCCGCGCCGATGTTCGCCGAGATCTCGGCGAGGCGCTGGGGGTCGTCCCAGTTGTTCACGGCGTCGACGATGGCGCGCCCCATCGCCTCGGGGTCCTCCGCGCCGAAGATGCCGGAGCCGACGAAGATGCCGTCGCACTCGTGGTGCATCATCAGCGCCGCGTCCGCGGGCGTCGCGATGCCGCCCGCCGCGAAGTTCACGACCGGCAGCCGCCCCATCTCGGCGGTCTCGTGGACGAGGTCGGCGGGCGCCTCGATGTCGCGGGCGTAGTGCTCGCGCTCCTCGTAGGTCATCCCCTCGAGCTCGCGGATGGCGCTCTTGATGGTGCGCTGGTGGTGGACGGCCTGGTTCACGTCGCCCGTGCCGGCCTCGCCCTTCGTGCGAATCATCGCCGCGCCCTCGTCGATGCGCCGGAGCGCCTCGCCGAGGTCCCGCGCGCCGCAGACGAACGGCGACGTGAACTCGCGCTTGTCGATGTGGTACTTGTCGTCGGCGGGCGTCAGCACCTCGGACTCGTCGATCATGTCCACGCCCACGGCCTCCAGAATCTCGGCCTCCTTCGTGTGGCCGATGCGGGACTTCCCCATCACTGGGATGGAGACCGCGTCGATGATCTCCTGGACGTCCGCGGGGTCGGCCATCCGCGCGACGCCGCCGCGCTTGCGGATGTCCGCCGGCACCGCTTCCAGGGACATCACCGCGACCGCGCCGGCTTCCTCCGCGATTCTCGCCTGCTCTGCGTTCACCACGTCCATGATGACGCCGCCCTTCTGCATCTTCGCGAACCCGCGTTTCACGAGGTCGCTGCCGCGCCGCAAGTCCTCGAGGTCGGTCTCGGTAGCCATACGAGGGTGTTGCGCGCGCCGCCGCTTAATTGGGTTGGTTGCGGAACGCCGGCCCCCGCTGCCCCGATGGCAAACGATTAGGGCGCCCCCGCCGACGCACCGGTAATGGCTGACGGAGACGAATCTGACGGGCCGTCCGCGCCCGACGCCGACCCCGCCCCCGAAGAGGAGGCCACGGACTCGGCGCCGGTGGACGCCCCCGACCCCGAGGAGTCGGTCCGCGAGGCGATCGAGCGCTCGCGCAGCGGCGCCCCGGCGGTCGGCTCTGTCGTCCGCGACCGCTTCACGTCGAACGAGATCTTCCAGCGCATCATCGCCGCCGCCGACGAGGAGATCACGTCGGGCAGCCGCGAGCTGTTCTTCAGCGCGCTCGCGGCCGGGTTCGCCATCACCATCACGTTCATGCTGTACGTCTCGCTGACCGCGACGACGGGCGGCGACCCCGTGCTGAGCGCGCTGCTGTACCCGCTCGGGTTCATCTACATCATCATCGGCGGCTACCAGCTCTACACCGAGAACACGCTCCCGCCGGTCGCGCTGACGCTCGAGCGGCTCGCCAGCGTCCCCGCGCTGCTGCGGAACTGGACGGTCGTGCTCGCCGGGAACTTCGCCGGCGGCGCGCTCGGCGCGTTCGCGCTCGCGTTCGGCGGCGTCATCTCCCCCGAGGCCGCGGCGGTCGCGGTCGAGCTCGGCCAGAAGGGCGTCGACACGGCGTGGTGGAGCCTCTTCTCGAAGGCGGCGTTCGCGGGCCTCATCGTCGCCGGCGTCGTCTGGGTCGAGTACGCCGCCCGCGACACCGTCTCCCGGATGGCCGTCGTCTACATCGCGTTCCTCGCGATTCCGCTCGGCGGCCTCTACCACTCGGTCGTCTCGTTCACCGAGATGGTGTTCCTCGTGCTCCAGGGCGACCTGCTGTTCATGACCGGGCTCTGGGAGTTCGTGGTCCCCGTCCTCCTCGGGAACACCGTCGGCGGCGTCGTGCTCGTCACCGTCGTCAACTACTTCCAGACGACCGAGCACCGGCTGACGTCCGCGCGCTTCGAGGGCGCGGACCGCCAGCTCTCGGTCCGCGAGTGGCTGTTCGGCGGGTTCGTCGGCCGGTCGTACGTCCCGCTCATCGACCACACCGAGGGCGCGCTGGCGGAAGCCGACGAGTACCGCATCGTCGTCCCCATCTCGAACCCCCGCACGGAGACCAACCTCGTGGAGCTGGCGTGCACGCTCGCCAGCCGGAAGCCCGGCGCCACGGTCCACGTCGTCCACATCGTCCAGATGCCCGACCGGACGCCCCGCGGCTACCGGGTCGACCAGCACGAGCGCATCGTCGCCGACTCCGACGAGCTGATGGCGGACATCCGCGACGTCGCCGACGGGTTCGACGTCCCCTGCGAGACGTCGACAGTCGTCTCCCACCGCTCGTTCGAGGAGCTGTTCGACGTCGCCGAGCGCAAGCGCGCGGACCTGGTGGTGATGGGCTGGGGCGAGGGCCGGCTCTGGTCGAACGGCCGCGCGGAGCGCCCGCTCGACGAGCTCACCAACAGCCTCCCCGCGGACGTGCTCGTGTTCAAGGACCGCGGGCTGGACGCCTCCCGGCTGCTGCTGCCGGTCGTCGACAGCGTCCACGCCGACCTGAACGCGGAGGTCGCGCGGTCGCTGCGGGAGACCGCCGGGTCGGAGATTACGCTCCTGCGCGCTGTCTCCGGCGAGAGCCAGCGCGAGGCCGGCGAGGAGTTCCTCGCGGAGTGGGCGGCCGAACACGACCTCGAGGACGCCGAGTTCGCGGTCGACACCTCCGGGGACGTCGAGCGCGCCATCGTCGACGCCGCCGAAGACCACACGCTGCTGTTGATCGGCGCGACCTCGCAGGGGCTGCTCGCGCGCCTCGCTACCGGGTCGCTGCACCTCGACATCGCGACGCACGTCGACTGCTCGCTGCTGCTCGCCGAGCGCGCCGCCGACCGCGGCATCCTCCAGCGGCTGTTCGGCCGGTAGGCGAGGACTTCCGCCAGAGCTATGCGGCGGTCCCGCGACTCCCCGGACATGTCGCTGCCGTCCCGGTCGGACCTCCCGTGGTACCTCGCGCCGCTGCCGCCCGGCTGGAGGACCTCGCGCTCCGGCTGGCGTGGGTCATCGTGGCCGTCAACCTCGCGGGCACCGCGTTCGGGTTCTGGTACTACCGCGTGCAGTTCGAAGCGACGCCGCTGGTCGCGTGGCCGGTCGTCCCGGACAGCCCGGTCGCGACCCTCTTCATCGGCCTGTCGCTGGCCGCGTACAAGCTCGACTTCGACGCCGACTGGCTGCACGCGCTGGCCTTCTTCGGCTGCATCAAGCTCGGGCTGTGGACGCCGTTCGTCCAGCTCGTCGTGAACGGGCAGGGCGACCTCTGGTGGGTGATGTACTGGTTCCTGATTCTGAGCCACCTCGCGATGGCCGTCGAAGCGTTCGTCATTCACCGCTACGCGACGTTCTCGGTGGGCGCGGTCGCGGTCGCCGCGGCGTGGTACGGCTTCAACGACGTCGTCGACTACTTCGTGAGCGTCGCGGGCGGCCCCCACCACACGGTCCTGCGCGCCGAGTTCGCGCTCGGCGGCGTCACGCACGACGTCCCCGCCCACGACCTCGCCGCGGCCGCCGCGGTCACGCTCACGCTACTGGCGACGTTCCTCGCGCTCGCGACGCGCGTGAAGACCCTCGAAGCCAGATTCGCGGACTGACGCCGCCCGGCTTTTTCCGTCCAGCGCCCGTTCGTCCACGCGTGTACGACGCGATTGCGAATCTCCCCCTGACAGTCGACTCCGTCGCCCTCGACCGCGTGGAGCGCGAGACGCCGGCGTTCACGCGCGCCACCACGGTCGTCGCGCTCGCGGGCGCCGGCGAGACGGGCCGCGGCGAGGACGTCACTTACGAGACCGCTCACCACGACGCACTGCAGGCCCACGAGGCCGACACGCCCGACGGCGAGGCGTTCGACCTCGCGGGCGAGTACACGCTCGACGAGTTCTCGGCCCGCCTCGAGGAGACGGACCTCTGGCCCGTCGACGACCCCGAGCGCGAGGCGTTTCGGGACTACCGCCGCTGGGGGTTCGAGGCCGCCGCGCTCGACCTCGCGCTCCGGCAGGCCGGCGAGACGCTCGCCGAGCGCCTCGACCGCGACCTCGACCCCGTGCGATTCGTCGTCAGCAGCCGCCTCCCGGAGGGCGACACCGAGCGCGTGGAGACGCTGCTCGACCGCTACCCGGACGCCGAACTCAAACTCGACCCCACCGCCGACTGGCCCGAAGCCACGTTCGACTACCTCGCGGACACCGACGCCGTGCGCGTGCTCGACCTGAAGGGGCACTACGAGGGCACGGACGTCGACCAGTCCCCGGACCCCGCCCTCTACGAGCGCGTCTTCGAGACGTTCCCCGACGCCACCGTCGAAGACCCCGCCGTCACGGACGCCACCCGCGACCTCGTCGCCGACCACGCCGACCGGCTCGCGTGGGACGCCCCGGTTCACGCCCTCGACGACGTGCTCGACGCGCCGTTCGACGTGCGCTGGCTGAACGTCAAGCCCTCTCGATTCGGCACGCTCGAATCCCTCTTCGAGACCCTCGACTGGGCGTTCGAGCGCGACGTCGCGCTCTACGGCGGCGGCCAGTTCGAACTCTCCGTGGGTCGCGGCCAGATTCAGGAGCTCGCCGCCCTCTTCTACCCCGCCGGCCCGAACGACGTCGCGCCCGGCGCCTACAACGACGTTGAACTCCCCAAGGAACCCCCGAAGAGTCCGATTTCGCCGCCCGACGACCACACCGGGTTCGGGCTGTAGCAGCCTGAACAACCAACCCCCTGGCGGTCGCCGGGAGAGCACAGCTCTCCCGAGGCCTCGGAAATCTTCGATTTCCGGCGGATTGAAAGGGCGAGGCGCGCTCGCGCTTGCGTGGTCGCTTCGCGACGCAAGCACTGCAGTGAGCGCAGCGAACGAAGCGCGCAGAGAGCGAGCGACCGCGAGCGCGCCGAGGGCTTTCAGTGAGGAGCGAAGAAGCAGTTGGTCGCGGGTCCGACCGGATTTCCAACTCGACCTAGTCGTCGTTTTCGTGAGCGCGCACCCACAGCTGCCCGATGCGGGAGAGCCGCGTCCGGTAGGACTTCCCGCGCTCTTCGCGTTCGACGTACCCCTTGCCGCCGGGGCCGAGCTTGTCGACGGTGTACGTGACTTTCGACCGGAAGCTGTCGGTGTACTCCTCGTTGAGGTCGGCGGCGAGGGTCTTCGCGAGGTCGCTGACGGAGTCGAACTCGCCGTGTTCGCCGAGCGTGAACAGGATGAGCTCCTCGAAGGGTTTGACGTTCGAGAAGGAGGCGACGGGGAGTTCGACGACGTGGCTGCCGTCGATCTCCTTCGCGCCGATGGTGGTGCCGCGTTCGTCGAACTCTGCGAGGAGGTCGCGGGCGTCCGCGAGCTGGTCGCGGAGTTCCTCGTCGTCGATGTCGCCGTCCGCGACGGCTTCGAGGAGGTCGGCGCTCGCGCGCAGTTCCTCGGCGAGTTCGGTCTCGAGGTACTTCTCGGGCGCCGTGTAGTAGGTGTGGATGCGCTCGCGGTCCTCGGGGCGTTCGACCATGATGGAGTGGGCGGCGATGGCGAACGCGAAGGAGACGGTGCGGGGCATCGACGCGATGTTCACCCAGACCTCGCCGTCGGGGTCGGCGTCGAGTTCGTCCTCGATGAGGTCGAACGCCTGCTCGAAGGCGGCGTCGTAGTCGTAGACGTCGACGACGGCGACGCGCTCGGTCTCCGCGCCGAGGAGGTTCTGGAAGTCGTCCTCGAGCTTCTGGGAGATGCGCTGGCTGTACTCGACGTTCGCCTCGCTGCCGACCGCGCCCTCGAGCAACACGACGCGGTCGACGGCGAGCTGTTCGCGCACGAGCGGCGCGATGAGCCGGTCGTAGTCGAAGCCGACCGGGACGACGTGCGTCTGCATACGTGGTACAGCGTCCGGATGGTTATAAAAACCATCAGACTTTGCTCCACGCAATTCCACATTAACGCTGTTTGCGCCCCCCGCTGTACGGGGCTTCGAGAAAACCGAACTATTGCAGGGACTTAGCCTTTCGGCTCTCGACTATTCTCGTTCAAGGTTGGCACTGTGCCATATTGAAGATCGACGGTACACACTTGACCGATGGGGGTAACCCCCTTTATATACGATAATAGTTTGTTTGAGAGTTACCCCTCCGCTATACTGCGTTCTTGCACAATAGCTTAGTTTGTCTCCCCCCCTTCTTTGTAGTGTCTACAGGAGGTAGTAGTTGGGGACAAGTACAGGGAGACTACAGGGGTAGACAAACGATTCTATGGTGTGGAACCCACCTCAGAACACTTCGAGGTAGTCCTCGATGACCTCGCGCTCGTCTTCCGTGAGGTCGAACAGGTCGTACACCGTCTGGTCGATCTCCGCTTCGAGGTCTTCGATGCTCGTCTCCTTGACAGTCTGGCGGTCGGCTTCCAGCGCCTCAATGAGTTCTTCCACTCCGTCCCGTGACTGCGGAATCGGAATTGTCTGCTCCTCTCCCTTCTTCATACTCCGACCGTCAACGGCGGCATGAACGTACTGCGCTCGTAGTTTCTGCTCCTCGCGGTCGCCTCTGTCCATCAGCGGGTCGGTGATTTCGTCGGTTCTGCCTGCAGTAACAGCAACAGGACTATTCTTCCCACTTTCTTCTATTTCGGCATCTATGGGATTCCGCTTGGTCTGCCAAGTGTATTGGATATAGCCTAAATCCCCTTCAAAGGAGTCAATATAACTCTGCGGGAAGTTCTGCACTCGTCTTTTCACATCTTCAGTTTTGAAGATTTTTTCTACTATCGAACCGATCTCTCCTGTGCTATCCGGTATTGGTATTTCATTTACATATTGGGACTTGTACCTATATCGGAAGGGTTTCCCTCTAAGTGGCGGACTGGTCTGTTTGATAGCGAACTCGGCGACAGACGAGTTCAATAGGCCAAGTAATTCTTTCTCGGAGTACGATATATTATTGCTGAACGTCAGAACGTAAACTGTGTTCTTGAAACAGTCATACCCATCGGTATATGAAAAGTGGTTTTCGGTAGCCATATCGGGAGTGGCGATCTTGAAATCGCCTTCGAAGACGGATTTCGCATGGGGGCCATGGTATTCGTAGATGCCCTTACCATTCTTCTTGACGCAATACCGATCTCTCAAATCATCTTCATGCTTATCTAAGTGAGACTTAATATTCGGATATTCATCTAACTCGATTAGATCACCCTCCTCTGTGTAGGGATAAATTACGAGTTCGTTGTCCCATTCCGCTTTCCACCGACGAACGTGTTTACCACGAACAAGTGGGCGAAGAAGTTCTTCTTCCAGATCATGAGTCTCAGCATAGCTGGGGGATACGATAAACGATTCGTCCCCTCCAGAGGCAACTCCCTCCCGGACACCGAGGGAGATATTGCCAAGCGTTTGGGAAGATTGTTCACGAAGACGTTCTTCAACAGTCCGGACACGCCGAGGAGTGAACCTCCAATTTTCTTCGGTGAGGCTCGAACGCGGGTATGTAGATACTTCAATAGAGTCCGTGAGGATTTCCTCCCTTCCCATATAATCTACTAACTCTCCAAATACATTTGAGTCAGCTTCGTGCACTTTTGCATATGGTATCACTTCCCTATCGTAATCTTTGTCGATGATAAGAATGGACGCGAAATTAGTCGCGTCCGAGAACACGTCCACATCGCCAAACTCGACGTATTGAGCTAATGAATACTCATTTGCGATGATTCGCCGTATCTCCTGACCGTATTTTGACCGAGTGAACTTATTCGAAGTGATGTACCCGAGCTTTCCATCGTCCTTCAGCCATTCAAGGCCACGTTCGAGGAACAGCACATAGAGGTCAAACCGCCCATATGCAGAGTCATAGAGGCTCTTATACCACTCTTGCTTCGAATCAGGGATGTTTTTGATATTGACGTACGGTGGATTCCCGACGACGTAGTCATACTGCATGTAGTTCTTCACCACGAGTGAGAGGACGCTATCCTCGAACATCTTGAACAGCCGCCCGTCGCCGTGGTCTTCCCGCAGGTAGCGAACCGTCGCAAGAATGTCGTTGACATACGGTTCGAAGAAGTCCTCGACACCGTCGTACTCACGGGTCGTGTAGCGGTGGATGCCTTCTTCGAGGCCGCCACCGTACTCCCACCACCCTTCCCGCATGTGGAACTTCACCACGTCCAACACGCCCTGTAACGCCGCGTAATACTCCCCGAAGTTCCGCACGCCAGCGTTCACCTTCGCTGTATCGTACTTCGGCATCCGCACCCGCTGAACGAGAAAGCCGTCGTCCAGTTCCGAATCGACTACCTCGTCCTCATCGACCTCGATGGGGAGCGGAACGGCAATCTTCACGTCCTGATTGTCCTCCGTGATTGAGTCCAACGTCATCTGCGTCTGCCCCTCGTCTCCGAGATCGATACCCGTCAGTTCCCGCTCATTCCGCAAGGAGTCCGTTCGGAAGATCGGGAGCCGGCGAATCGTGAAGTCCTCGTCCTCCTGTTTCGCCTCCTTGTACTCGGGTAGGATAGCAACCATGAAGCGAATCTGTGCCATCAACACCGCGAACGGGTGAATGTCGAGACCGACGATGTGCGGCGTCGTACACAGTTCCGTAAGGTGTTCCGACCAATCCGGGTCGTCGTTGTACCGGCGCACGTCGTCAAGGTAGCGGTTGACGGCTTCCACGAGGAACGTACCGGAACCACACGACGGATCGATGATACGCTCCTGTGAGACACCTACATCGTAATCGACGCCGTCCATGATGTAGTCGATGACCGGCTGTGGCGTGTAGAACTCCCCGAGCGCCTTCCGCGTCTCCGGGTCGAAGTACCGCTGGTACAGATCGCCCAACGGGTCGCCCTGAACCTCCGCGAAGTCGAACTTCAGCACTGCGAACGAAACGTGGGCGATAGCGCGACTGAACCGTTCTCGGGTCGCGGGACTGACGCGGCTGACCTCGCTTCCTTCTTTGGCGATTGTCTCGAACCGGCTATACGGGTTCTTGTGCTGGCTGGCAGTTTCCTTGCCGTAGCCGTCAGTCCACCAGATGAAAATGTCGTCCTCAAACAGGCTCTGGACGAGGTGGTTCCGCATGTCCTCGATCATCCCGTTGGCCGCAATCGGGTAGGCGTCCAACTCGATGGAGCCGCTGAAGCCGCCGAGTTCATCGAAGTACCGGCGGAGGCCCGTCTTGTTGGGGAAGAAGTCGTGGTCGTCTGTGGCCTTCGCCAGAAGGAGCCGGGCAAGAAGTGCGTGGCCGGACTCCAAGCAGAACATGAAGTCACGTAGGGACTGCTGACCATCGATAAACGGTTCCCACGAATCGGGTGTCTCCTCGGGTTCGCTGGCGTAACTGGCCTCCCAGAAGTCGTACGCTCCCTCCACGAACTTCGCCTCTTGCTCGTCGCGGAGTTCCACAAGCAAGTCCATCATCGCGGTCACGAGGTCAGCGAAGGGGCTGTTCTCTTCCAAGCGGAACGTCTCGAAGAAGTGTTCCTGTCCGAGTTCGCCATCGAGTTCCATTTCATCGAGGCGGTCGAGGAACGACGTAACACTCTCGGGGTCGGTAATGTCCCACTCAGGTTTCTGGAGCGCCGCTTCGAGGTCGGCGGCATCACTTTTCGTCGCATCTGCGAGGAAAACCCGCTTCATCCGGGAGTGGCCGTCACGACGGTAGAGGCGGAGTTCGTCGCCGTTTGTGAGGACGCCGTAGTCGGCTTTGAGTTGATCGACGTAGTGGAACAGTTGGTCTTCGTGGGGGTCGAGGTCGCGGTCGGTGGTCTTAAACTCGTAAACTGCGGTGACAGATTCGTTGTTGTCGAGGGTGACGTAGTCGGGGCGGCGGTCGTCGGGGAGTGTCCATTCACTCCGGAGGTCGTGGCCCGCACCATCGTAGCCGAGGAGCGTGTAGAAGTTCTCGTTGAGGAAGGCGTTCTCCACGTCTTTCTCGCTCATATCCGCATCGAGGCGTGATGCGATTCCGTGGAGGGCATCGAGAATCGCAGACGTATCAGGCATATCCGTCTCGAAACAGTCCGGCGTCAAAAAGGTACATCCCCCGGAGAGAGGTGGTCGGCTCTACTCGTTGTCCTCGATGCGTTTCTCCATCTGGCGTTCGTACACTCGATCTGGGTCCGGCTCGGGTTTTGGTTCTTCATCTCCGATCTTACCGAGATGCGGCGGAGAGTGTTGAAGCGCCATTATCGCGCCTCCGTGTTCTCGTAGCACGCAAAGCAGGGGAGTGAGTCACCTGCGGGGCCATCACACCAGTCGTTGTCACACTCGTTGTGATTCGATTCATGGAGTGGAGGGGACTCGGTGGTAATACCCCCGTCTGTTGCGGCGCGAACAGGGTTCCTCGTCGTGTGAATGCCGAGCTGTGAGTCTATTGCGTCGGCGTTCGCCCACTCGGGGATGAGCGTTTCACCAGTCGCGTAACGTACACGGCGTTCGTGCTTACAGGAGTCGTTAGCATCGAGGTTATGGCGGGCGTCCGGACAATCACACGCGCCTTCACGAGCGTCTACGAGGTACTCCGAACCGCTTTCAGACACCACGAGGTAGAGGTCGTCTGCATCTTTAACGCTCCCTGTGTCGGGGAGAACGGTCATTTTCTCGGTGAGCGCGCGGATTGCACGCTTGGGTAGGTCGGTGGGATTTTCACCCGTCAGGTTGTAGGCTGTCATGCTTCTGAGTCCCAGAAGCGCGGTCGTGTGTACCAGCACACGGCCATTTCTGCGATGGCGTGTCGCGCTTCCTACTACCAAGTATATGCCCCACGCACTTAGTAGTTAGCATATCTGCTAACCTTAGGAGATATGCAGACTTAACACGCGAGCGCGCAAAGACCATCGTATGGCGAAAACCCGCGCACTACTGACCGACACTGAACGCGAACAGATAGCCGGGGAACACGGCGACGACCGCAAGTATCAGGCCGCTTCCCGAATCCGGCGGCGCATCGATGAAGAACTTACGACCGACGTTGAAGTCCTCCAAGAGCAGCACCCACAGCTGCTTGAGGAACTCCGAGACGTGGTGTGTAGCCAGCCCAGTGAACAACGCGAGGATTCGAACGCATAGAGTGGCAGCGGGCTACAAACACCCTCTATGCATTTGAACACCCAGCCAGAACATTAGACGGCGCACGCGAGCGTATGATAAGTGGCTTCGTCCGCGAAATTTCTCACTGAGAGCTGCGTTTCTACCACGTGGTATCGTAGTGAATCAACCGATAAGCAGACCTGCGTATTGGACGCCACGAGTTGTCTAACAGCGCTTACGGACCCGATGCCGAAAGTTCGACGCTATCTTTGTAAATGTCCGCTCGGAGCATTCCTGAGCCGTCGGGACGCGACCACTTGCGGCTGTCGCTATAGCCGTTCGCCGTGACGATAACAAACGCGCTTCCGTCGCCCTCCAGCGGCCCTTCAAACTCCCACGTCGCGTGTGCTGCCAGTTCTACGTCCGTCTCGAACAAAACCTCGTCATCTCGCCGAACCGTCACGTTCGCGCGCTGCTCGGCGTTCGTCTGGTTCTCCACTGCAAAGTCGTAGGGTTCAATATCGCCAGGCTCTCCGAGTTCAGACCCAAGACAACCGCTGATAGCCGCAAGCACGCCGCCGGCAAAGGTGACAAACTGGCGTCGCTGCACGGCGATGCTTCGGTGTCACTTGGTAAGTGCTTTCTCTGTACTTACCGAAGCGAGAATTCTCCGTGCCCACTACCAACCACCTCCTGAGACGGCGATTACGACTTGCCTGAGCTGCGGTCCGAGGCCAGTCTGAAATACCCCAGGACAGGGTGCATGGAGGCTCGTAGCAGCGCTTCTCATCCCTCTCATGGAGTTCCCCACCATACCACCGGGGAATCATCACGGAACAATTGGGCGGCGTGACCGGCCTGCTGTTGGCGCGTGCGGACTGTGACAATCGCCGTGGGACGTTGGACGCTGGAACCTCCGAATTAGTTTATAAGCAATAGCGCCTTCCCTCAGAACCACCCCGCCGCCATGTTGCGTTCTCGCACAATAGCGTAGTGGTGGTTGTTGCCTTTGTTGTGTGTTGTAGGGGAAGGGGAGACAGGACACCATACCAAGTGAGTGTGCGGAGAGGTTAAACACCCTCTATGCGTTCGTACGTGGGATGGGACTACCGGCTACCAACGCGTGGAAGAAAGTCACGTAGGTTTCTCGGGAACTTCCACGTCGTCGTACTTGTGGTACCGATTCTCCTCTACGATGCTCCGGAACTGAGTCCACGTCACTACTGGGTCAAACTCCGACCCATACTGCTCCTCAAACCACTCCCACGATGGTTCCCAGCCGTATCGCAGCAGACGGTGAGCAACTCTTCTAATTTCCCAGTATGACAAGTTACCAATCCCATCCTGTTCGGCTGTCTGCTGAAGTGCTTCTGCATCCGTCTGTGGGTTTTCTCGCGCGGAGTAAATCGTGGGTGCTTCTCCCTCAATCGATTCCGCCCTCGATGAATCCTCATCGTCCGAGCTGGACGTAGAACCAGACGAACCTACGCTGTAGCCCTCATCAGAGAGATACGTGAGTGCCGCTTGCCGACCTCCATCCTCCCGGATGAGATGATACCCCGTTTGGAGTGCCTCCGCCTTCGACACCGAGTGGATAATGGAACACCGGCTTCGTCCGCCGATAATCACCACGTAGTCCCTGGCCTCAAAGCCGTGGTCCACCCATTTTTCGTAGTCTTTCCCGGCGCCCTCAGAGAGCTGGAGAGGTGCGTGTTCCGCATTTTTGGTGTAGTGTCCATCACAGCCGACCGCGCCGAAGAACCGCGCTGGAACCATCGGTGCGCCTCCTCGTTTGCCTTCGCGGGCGAATGCTCCGCCCTTGACCTCAAGCGCCGCTACACTCCGAGGGTTCCCTGTGGCAAGCGCATACGGCGAGAACTGCGGGCCTCTGTGCATCTCCCACTCCGGCACGTCGGCAATCGCTACCGAGTCCTTCGTCTTCTCGATGACTGGCGTCTCGATTTCGTTCTCCGTCGGAGCGTCCAACGTAAGCGCGAAGTCATCCCCGTCCGCCTGTGGCGTAAACGTTGCTTCCAGCATACCGAGATACGAATCAGGCCGACTGTGGTCGTTACTGGACGTGCGGATTATCGTGTCGTTCTGCCACGACGGGTCAATCTGTACCTTCTGCAACGCGCCCGCGCTCTTTCGATGCGTTACCCCTGGGAGACGGAACTGTTGTTTCGCCTTGTAGATGGCCGCGTCCAGTTCTGCGTCGGACTTCTCACAGTACTGTTTCGCTCGACGCCGAAGCTCTGTCAATTGTGTGTGCGTGAGGAATCTCGGAGCGTGAACATGGATGGACCGACTCCCCGAATACCAGAACGTACACTCGGCGGAGGGAATATTCAGTTCCTCCTCGATGAATCCCTGAATCCACGCAATCATCGGATCGAAGGGGACGCCGTCATCGCGGGCGTCACTTTCTGCGTACACGGGGTAACGAACGCGGTCGGAGTCCTCACATTCGTCTTGGATTTCCTTGACGATATTCCCGTCACCCTCAACTCTGTAGGGGTTATCTGCGAGGTTCTCCAGTCGCCCGAGTTGGTCGTCCGTGACGAAATATATCGCGCTCGATGTGGTGGCGTTCTCAGGAATAGGCTCGTACACCGACCGGAGCTTTAGTTCCTGTTTCTGGCTACCGTCGTCCTGCGTGAAGCCATACCGAACCAGTGGAGTAGTATCTGGGTGGACTTCCTCGAACCAATCCGTGACCGAGGTCGTCGCTCTCTGCGTCGTCTCCGCCGTAGAGATGTCTGTAGTCATTTTCAAAAACGAAGAAGGCTCTCAGCGGGCGGTCTACCACCCTCTATGAGGGGTCAACCTGGGAGTAACGCGATAGTTACAACTGGGGAACGGAAAGTCCCGCGAGGATACGCCTTCACTTTATAGAGGAGACCCAGACGCTAAAAGATTCCGGTATTCGCGCGACGGCGTCGTGTTCCTTCGATATTATGAAGTGGTCTTCGAGGGTCGAATCCCTGGGGTTACGGCCTTGGACTACCCCTCAATATCTCCAAACCTTCTGTAGAGGTATCACACATCATTAAGATACTCTCGTCGCTGTTCGACCTTGACTTCCTCCGAACGACGGTCGTAGTGAGCCTCCAGCACGTCAGGACTGACATTCATGCGGTCACTGACAACCTCAACCGGAACATCCTTGGTGAGATGATGGGTGATCGCGCCTCGCCTCCATGCGTGGGGACTCCGAGACGACGGACATACGGACGGAGATTTGTCTGGTGGACTCAGTGCCTGACAAGTATTCACGTCCTCATCGTGCGGGCACTCCCCACCGTTGAACTGGCAGGGATGCGTCCAGCGATAGCACGTCTCTCGAATCGTTGACTTTGAGACGCGCCCGAACTGTGTCGTGAAGAGTGGACGCCGATCATCCTCGTCCACTCGCTCCTCCCGGTTGTGGTCAACGTAGTCGTTAAGCACCTTACACACGTCCGTATCGAGAGCGATTATCCGCTCGCCGTTCTCTTTGTTCTTTAGTGGTGTTCTCGGTCGATGCCGCGCCTCTATGCGCGCTTTCTCCCGATTATAGTCACCTACGTCGAACGCTCGGATAGTCCCTGAGCGTGCCCCACACCGCCACAAGAGCGTTAGCATCACGTGGTGACGGGAAGCGTACTCGAATCGAGAGAGGTGGCTTAGCACCCGTTCTGCTTGCTCTCCCTCTACCAGCACATCTCGTTCTCGATCACTCCGATTCAGTGATGGCGATAGAACCTGATTATGGAGGTCTTGCCTCACCGCCTCGATAGACTCGCAGAATCTGATGAACGACCGGAGTGTGTCCATCTGTCCTTTGACCGATACCGGACTGAGGTTGTCCTCACGTGACTGCTTAAAGAGCAGAAGATTACGCCCAGATAGGTCGTTGAGATTGCCGATTCCTTCAGACTCACACCACTCGACGAATCGCGTCAGCTTGTAGCCGTACGAGTCGATAGTTTCCTTAGCTAATTCGCTACGTCGGTTCTGTAGGTAGAGCTTGACGCCCTCCTTCGGGCTGATTGGTTCGAGATTGGATTCTGGCATTTGCTGTCACCGAAGCCCGTGTACGGGCGGGAGGTGGGCGCGATGAGCCGGTCGTAGTCGAAGCCGACCGGGACGACGTGCGTCTGCATGCCCGGGTCTTGGGCGAACCCGCTGAAAAGGCTACCGTGGCGGGGCGTACTTACTTCCCGGCCGGCGACGACGCGTGACGCATGGAGGCCAGCCGCGCTCGCGCGGTCGCCGGCA
>NZ_WPCF01000084.1 GCF_009741975.1 Halobacterium sp. CBA1126
TTCGAGCGTGTCGCTGTTCACGTCGTAGACTGCGATGCCGCGGTGGGCGCGCAGCGTGTCGACGAGCCGGCGGCGGAACCGGCCGGCGACGTCCGCGACGTCGAACGGCGGGACGGCCAGCCCCTCGTCGAAGGCGTCGCGGCGCGCGGGCCACTCGTCCAGCGGCGGCGCGAGCAAGAGGAGGAGGCCGCCGCCGTCGACGGCGCCGACGACCCGGCCGAGCGCGTTCGGCCGGCAGTCCTCGTGGGCGTCGAAGACCACGGCGTCGCGGGTCGTCCCGAGGAGTTCGTCGGCGTTCCGCGGGCCGACGCGCTCGCAGGCGAGCGCGTCCCGCGTGGAGACGAGCGTCGTCCCCGTCAGCGGGAGGGGGAGTTCGTCGAGGACGCGTTCGGCGGCGGACAGGCACGCCGCGCGCTCGCCAGCGAGGACGAGGACGCGGCGCTCGTCGGCGGCGCGGGCTCCTCGCGGAGCGTCCGTGCGGCCTCGACGACCATTAGTCGCGTTTCGGCGAGCCATGGGAAGGGCGTTTCGTCCCGGCGACCCGGGGATAGCCCTGCGGCGGCGTCGCACGGCGATGCACTTTGAAAGCGCTTTTAACTGAGGGACCCCCAGATGTAGGATACAGTCCACGGGGGTCGATGATGCTCCTAGCCGTCAGGGATTCCGCACCGGCAGGGGAGCGCAAGCCCGTCCGTGGAACTAGGTGAACAATACATGCCAGTGTACGTAGACTACGACGTTCCAGCAGACCTCCAGGAGCGAGCCCTCGAAGCGCTCGAAGTGGCTCGCGACACGGGTACAGTCAAGAAGGGAACCAACGAGACGACGAAGGCCGTCGAGCGCGGCAACGCCGACCTCGTCTTCGTCGCCGAGGACGTCTCCCCCGAAGAGATCGTGATGCACCTCCCCGAACTCGCAGAGGAGAAGGGCATCCAGGTCGTCTTCGTCGAGACCCAGGACGAGCTCGGCAACGCCGCCGGCCTCGAAGTCGGCAGCGCCGCCGCGGCCGTCACGGACGCCGGCGACGCCGAGGACGACGTCGAAGACATCTCGACCAAAGTCGAGGACCTCCAGTAACCACCCATGAGTGCAGAGGAAACTGAAGAAGAGGGCTCCACGCCCGCCGAAGTCATCGAGGTCGTCGGCAAGACCGGGATGCACGGCGAGGCGATGCAGGTGAAGTGCCGCATCCAAGAGGGCTCCAACCAGGGACGAATCATCACGCGAAACGTCCTCGGTCCCGTCCGCGTGGGCGACGTCCTCCAGCTCAAGGAGACGGCCCGCGAGGCGGACTCCATCGGTGGTCAGTGATGGTCCAGACACGCACCTGTGACTACTGTGGCGACGACATCGAACCCGGCACGGGGACGATGTTCGTCCACAACGACGGCAGCACCGTCCACTTCTGCTCCGCGAAGTGCGAGAAGAACGCGGACCTCGGCCGCGAACCGCGCGACGTCGAGTGGACCGACGAGGAGCCGGAGGGCGAGACATGAGCCACCACGACGAGCGCACGTTCGTCATGGTCAAGCCCGACGGCGTCCAGCGCGGGCTCATCGGCGACGTCGTCTCGCGGCTCGAGGACAAGGGCCTGAAGCTGGTCGGCGGGAAGTTCATGCAGATCAGCGAGGAGCTCGCCCACGAGCACTACGGCGAACACGAGGACAAGCCGTTCTTCGACGGCCTCGTGGAGTTCATCACCTCCGGCCCCGTGTTCGCGATGGTCTGGGAGGGCGCCGACGCCACCCGCCAGGTCCGCCAGATGATGGGCGCGACGGACCCGCAGGAAGCGGCTCCGGGCACCATCCGCGGCGACTACGGCAACGACCTCGGCCAGAACATCATCCACGGTAGCGACCACGAAGACCCCGGCGCGAACGAGCGCGAGATCGAGCTGTTCTTCGACGAGGACGAACTCGTCGACTACGAGCTCGACACGGCGACGTGGGTCTACGAGGACGTCGACAACTGAACGCCACTGCGGTCTTTTTCGCGACGCCACCCGCGTAGCGGCGGCGCCGCTGGCGGACGCGGCACTCGATAGGTTCTCCCGTCGGCAGCACGAGACTGGTGCATGGACTGCGTCGTCTGCAGCAGAACTGGGACAGCGTACCGGCTCGTGGGCGAGCACGCGGAGCCGCTGGGCGTCTGCGAGCAGTGCGTCGCCGAACACCTCACGAGCGCGGACGGCGCGTGCGTCTACTGCGCGAACCCGGGGGACTACGACCTCGTGGAGGACACGAGCGCGGTCGTGGCCTCGGAGTCACAGGACGAGCGCGAGGTCGTCACGCCGGGCGTCGTCTGCCGCGACCACCTCGGGACGCTGCGGCGCGAGCGCGTCTGAGCGGCGTCAGTCGTCGGCGGGCGCGGCGGGCACGTCGATGGTGCCGTCGTCGAGGCCGGCTTCGACGTTGCGCGCGGCCGCCACGAGGTTCGCCATCTTCTCGTAGGCGACCTCGCGGGGGAGCAGCTTCACGCCGCAGTCGGGGCTGACCGTCAGCCGCTCCGGCGGGACGACCTCGAGGCCCTTCCGGATGTTGGCCTCGATTTCTTCGACCGATTCGACCTCGGCGACGTGGGCGTCGACGACGCCGAGCGCGAGGTCCTTCGAGAAGTCGGGGTCTTTGAACACGTCGAGTTGCTCGTAGTCGCCGTTCGCGAGCTCGAGGTCGAACTCGTCGACCGGGAACTCCAGAATCTCGGGATAGATGCGGGAGTAGTCGCCGTAGCAGACGTGGAGGCCGATGCGGACGTCGTCCGGGATGCCGGCGGCGATGCGCTCGAGGCACTCGCCGACGATGGCGTGGTCGTCAGGGGTCGTCGCGAGCGCGGGCTCGTCGATCTGGATGTAGCGGGCGCCGGCGTCCACGAGCTTCTCGATCTCCTCGTTGACGAGGTCAGCGAGGTCGTACGCGAGCTCGTCGTCGCCGTCGTAGGCCTCGTTGAAGCTCCACGACGCGAGCGTGTACGGCCCCGTGATGGGGACTTTCACCGGGCGGTCGGCGACGCTCGCGGTGAACTCGTACTCGTCGACGAGCCACGACTCGTCGTAGGAGACGTCGTCGACGACGCTGGGCTTGTCGAAGTAGTTGTGCCCCCAGACCTTGACGGGGCCGTTGAACTCGTAGCCCTCGATGCGGTCGGCGAAGAACTCCACCATCTCGTTGCGCCGCATCTCGCCGTCCACGACGACGTCGAGGCCGGCGCGCTCGTGTTCGTTCGTGATGAGGCGGGCGGCGTCGTCCTCGGCCTCGGCGAGCTCCTCGTCGCCGAAGCTCGCCTCGGGGTCCTCGTGGAGGTCGCTCGCGCGGTCGAGCCACTTCGGCTTCGGGTACGAGCCGACGACGGTCGTCAGCAGGAAGTGGTCGTTGTCGTGGCCGTCGGGGCGGAACTGCTCGCGGTTCGAGCTCATGCCGTCACCTCCCTGGTGGCGTCGGCGAGCGCCTGCACTTTCTGCTCGAAGCGGTTCACGGGCAGGTAGAACAGCCCCGTGTTCGCGGTGACGTACGCGTCCTCGAACTCGATGGCCTCGGGCACCGAGTCGCGGAACCAGTCGACGCGCTCGCGGATGGTCTCCGGGGACTCGACGAGCGTGTTCTGGCCGTCGACGACGCCCAACGCCACCGAGTCCTTGGTGCCGTACTCGGTGACGTTGTAGAGGTTGTCCTCGTGGTTCGTGACGAAGTCGTAGCCGATGGCGTCGACGCCGGCGTCGAGGAGGTGGGCGTGGACCTTCTCCTCGAGGGCGCCCCAGTAGGTGTGCGCGACGACGTCGGCGTCAGCGGCCTGCGCGACGGTGTCGATGGCCTCGCTGGCGCGCTCGTCCTCGCCCTCCGCGGGCGGGTCCGTCACGAGCGACGGTTCGAGCACGAAGACGGTCTCGACGTCCGGGAACGCCTCGACTTCGCCGGCGAGGAAGTCGGCGACGGCGGCGAGGAACCGCTCGTCGTCGCCGTAGTACTCGTCGGTCGCGAGCTCCGACAGCGAGTACGGGCCGGGGACGACCGCCTGCAGGCCGTCGGTGAGCTCCGCGGCCTTCTCGAGGTCGCCGGCGAGGTCGCCGGAGAAGGTGAGCTCGCCCTCGACGACGGGGTCGCGGTAGAAGTTGTTGTTGTCGTAGTAGCGGACGATGCCGCCCGTCTCGACGTTCTCGTGGACGGTCAGGGGGTGAGCGAGCATGTCGTCCCAGCGGGCCTGCCCCTCGACGACGCGGTCGAGGCCGGCGTCGCGCTGGAGGCCGACGAGCTCCTCTCGGACGTCGTCGTAGGTGGCTTCGATCTCGGGGCCCTCGTCGCCGCTGACGAGGTCGTGCTTCTGGTGGCCTTTGAGGTCCGACAACGTCTCTTTGGCGTCGTCGGGGAGGGGGAAGAGGCCGGGCGTGGTCGCGATTCGGTTCATACCCACTGCTACGCTATACCCTCGTTTAATATTTTCCGTCGAGAAATATGCTTTTCAGTTATTCCAGAGTTTGAGGACGGTCAGCGTCTCGAACGAGTGGGACTCCTCGCGGACCGCCGCCGCCGAGAACCCCCGGTCGCCCGCGTACTCGACGACCTCGTCGACGCCCGTCAGCGTCGACACGAGCAGGAGCACGAAGCCGTCGGGCGCGAGCACGCGGCCCACGTCGTCGAGGAACGGCTCCACGACCTCGCGGCCCGTCTCCCCGCCGGAGAGCGCGACCTCCATCCAGTCGTCGCGGGCCGCGTCCTCGTCCCGCGGCAGGTACGGCGGATTGAACAGCACCGCGTCGAAGACGTCCGCGCGGAACGCCGCCGTGAGGTCCGCGCGCACCACCGGCACGCCGCGGTCTCGGGCCTGCGCGCACGCGAACGGGTTCAGGTCGGAGGCGACCACGCTCGCGCCCGCCTCGTCGGCGACCGTCGCCGCGACGTACCCCGACCCCGTGCCGACGTCCAGCACGCGCGCCCGCTGGCCGACCTCCCCGACGGCGGCCTCCGCGAGCAGCAGCGAGTCCTCCGAGGGCTGGTAGACGGTCGTCTCCGTCCCGCGGCGGCTCGCGAGGTCCTCACTCATCCTCGTCCTCGTCGCGTCCGCCTCCGCGCCCTCGTCGCTCGCGTCCTCGTCGTCCTTCCGGACCGCCGACCCCGGCTGGTCGGCGTCCGCGGGCTCGGACGCCTCCACGGGCGGCTGCTCGCTGACGCGGAACCCGCCGGTCTCCGCGCGCCCGGAGACCTCGCGCTGCGGGAACGGGATCTTGATGCCCGCCTCGTCGAACGCCGACTTCACCGCGGAGATGACCGCGGTCTGGGCGCGCCACTTCCGGCGCGCGCTCGGCTTGTCGATCCAGAACCGCAGGTCGAGGACGACCGCGGAGTCACCGAGCTCCTTCAGGACGACCTGCGGCCGCGGGACGGTCATGATGTCGTCGACGTCGCTCATCGCCTCCTTCGCGACGTCGATGGCCTCGTCGACGTCCGCGGTGTAGTCGACGCCGACCTCCACGTGGAGGCGCAGCCGGCCCTTCCGCGAGCGGTTCACCACCTCGTTCGACCCCACGTAGTCGTTCGGCAGCATCACGTACTCGCCGTCGAAGGTCTGCAGGCGCGTGTTCACGATGGTGATGTCCGTGACGATGCCGTCCTTGTCCCCGACTTTCACCCAGTCGCCGATTTCGAACGGCCGGGAGAACATCAACACCAGCCCCGCGAACACCGCGCCGAGCGTCTGCCGGGCGGCCATCCCGAGCACGATGCCCGCGAACCCCGCACCGATGAGCAGGCCTGAGAGGTTCACGCCCCACAGCTCCAGGAGGATGAGCAGCGTGAGCACGTACAGCGATATCTGGACGATCCGGTACGCGATCTCGGCCTGGTGCTCGCTGACGCCCTCCGTGCGCTTCACGAACCGGTCGACAGCGCGGTGGACGACGCCCGTGGCGATGTAGACGCCGACGAGCCCCACCACGGTGAGGAACGCCAGCACGAATATCTGCGCCTGCACCTGCACGCTCGCCCACGCCTCCCACGCGGTGGTCTCCGCGTCCCACGTCACGACGATGACGACCGTCGCCGCGGCGAGCGCCACTACGGACCCGACGGTCGCGGCGACGCTCGACCGCCGGCCCTCGCGGCGTGCGGACTCCCGCCGGGAGAGCAACACCACGCCGAGCAGCGCGGCGATAGTGAGCACGGAGATCGCGACCTGTTCGCCGGTCGTCAGCCCGTCCAGGGGAACGTCGACGACCGGCGGCGGCGTCGACGTCGCTGTCGTCGTCACGCCTCGCTCCCCTCCCGGACGCCGAGCGCGACGTTCGCCATCGCCGCGAACGTCTCCGGCGCGAGGTCGCCGGGTCGCTTCGAGAGCAGCGCCTCGTCGACGGCGTCGACGACCGCGTCGGGGTCGTCCAGCCCCGAGATGTGGCCGGTGTTCCGGATGGCGTTGCGCACGGTCTTCCGGCGCTGCGTGAACAGCGCCTTCACGAAGTCGAAGAAGAACTGCTCGTCGCCGACCTCGTAGTCCGGCTCGCGGGGCGTCAACCGCACCACGGCGCTCTCGACGCGCGGCTGGGGGTCGAACGCCTCCGGCGGCACCGTCTCGACGAGCTCGACGTCCGCGTAGTGCTGGGTCGCGACCGACAGCCGGCCGTAGTCGCTCGTCCCCGGCTCGGCGGCCATCCGCTCGGCGAACTCCAGCTGGTACATCAACACCGCGGGCTCGCGGTCCGGCAGCAGGCGGAACGTCACCTCGCTGGAGACGCCGTAGGGGAGGTTCGAGATACAGCAGGTGTACGCCGGGAACTCCACGTCGAGGGCGTCGCCCTGAATTACGGTGAGGCGCCCGTCGGCGATCTCCTCGCTGAACTCCTCGCGCAGGAACGCGGCGTACTCGCGGTCGCGCTCGACGGTCGTCACGCGGTCCGCGTGGTCGAGCAGCCGGTCGGTGAGCGCGCCCGTCCCCGCGCCGACCTCGAGGACGTGGGACCGGTCGAAGGCCTCCGCGTACGTCGGAATCCGGTCGAGGACGCGGTCGTCGACGAGGAAGTGCTGGTCCCGGTCCGGGTCGGGGCGGCCAGCGCGACGAATCAGCGCGTCCGGGCCCCGCGAGTCAGTCATTACGCGGGAGTATCGCCGCCGTTCCCTAAAGGCTACCTTTGTGTCGCCTACTCCTGCACGAAGTTCCGGTACTTCAGGTCGTCCTCCTGCATCTCGTCGAGGATGCGCTCGACGATGATCTCCTCGGGGTTGTGGAGGCCGTCGACGCGCTCCTCGACGTCCTCGAAGCTCTCGAAGGGGCCGTTGCGCTTGCGCTCGTCGAGGAGGTTGTCCCGGAGCTTGTCGCCGATGCCCGGCAGGAGGTTCAGCTGGTGGAGCCGCAAGGAGATGGGCTGGGCCTCGTTGTAGAAGTCCACGAAGCGCTGTTCGTTGTCTTCGACGACGTCCTCGACGACGTAGTCGAGCTCGGAGCGCGCGCCGTCCGAGAGGTCGTCGTAGTCGACGACGCGCCCGCGCTCGATGCCGTCCTCGAAGTCCGGGCGGATGCGCACGCTGTCCAGAATCGAGATGTCCGCGGTCGGGTCGAGGCTCAGCTCGTAGAGGACGAACCGGTCGGTAGAGACGGCGTACGCGAGGGGGCCGTCGCCGTAGCCGCCGTCGGAGCGGCCGTGCGCGAGGAAGTCGAGGACGACGGCGTACTCCTCGTCGTCCGTCGAAGACGAATCACTCATACGAACCGGTACGCCCAGCCGACACTTAAACGGTCGGCCACTGGGGACGAGTCAGGCGTACTTCGCGACGACGTCGAGGATGTCGTCGAGTTCGTCGCCGGAGAGCGCGTACCGCTCCTGGGCGAACACCGCGCGGAGCTCCGTGCGGGTCCGCGGGAGGAGGTCCGCGATCTTGTACGCGACGGACTCGTCGTCGACGTGTTCGAGCCCGAGCAGCTCGTCGACGAGTTCGCGGGACTCCTCGGGTTCGAGGACGGCGAAACGGTTGACGTGGTCGACCGCCCGGGCCAGCTCGAAGCGGAGCTCGCGGTCCTCGTCGGCGGCGCGCTCGGCTTCGACGTCGGCCAGCAGCTCCTTCGCCTCGGAGACGGTGAGGAACTCCTCGTCGAGCGTTTCCTTGAAGATGGTCATGCTAGTCCTGCTGTGCGCGGAGGTGCGCGGCGTTCGCGATGACGACCTTCTCCTTGCCGTTGTCGTTGACTTCGACCTTGAACGCGTCGCCCTGCTTCCCGACGACTTCGCCGGTGAGGCCGTCGAATCGAGCGTGGAATCGGCCGTCCGCCGTGCTCGGGTCCGTCTTGAGGTGGACTTTCTGGCCTTCGTCGAACTCTGCGATGGCGCGCTGGGGCGGCGACGTGCCGCGGTCGCGTGGGTCGTTCGATAGCTTCTCGCGGGTGCCGTTGAGGGGTCCGTTGGAGCTCGGCATAGTCGTACGTCCGATTACTCCCGTCGACGGTATAAAACGCACGTTACGAGCGTGGCCGACCAGCGGGAGGCCACGTTATTGCGAACGGGGAGCGCAGCGACCCGTGAGCCGCGTGCCCGACCGACGGGAGGGCACGTTCCCACGAGCGGCGATCGAGGGGAGCCGCGAGCCGCGTGAACGAGTGCCGACGAACTCAAGTCGGCCTGCGCGTTAGTCGCGGGTGATGCGAGTACGGGACTGGGAGGACATCGTCTCGGACGTGGTGGAGTCGAACGCCGACCCGGAGGGGTGGCGCGCGCTCGCCGGGGACCGGGAGTCCGGCGTCGGCGAGGACTTCTACCTCGGCCACCCGTCGCAGGGCGTCTACCACCTGAAGACGTACGCGAAGAACCCCTTCGAGGTGCGCGGCGTGGGGACGCGGGTCGCGCGGAAGGTCGACGACGGCCTCGCGGACTACCTCCCGGACGGCGACAGCGGGCGGTTCGCGGTCCAGCAGCCCGTCGAGGACGAGGACGAGGCCGAGGACCGCGCGAGCAGACTGGAGCAGGTCCTGCAGGTGCACGCGGAGGCACCGACGACGCCGGAGGACTTCTTCGACGACGTGATGGACGCCCTGGAGAGCCCGGCGTTCGGGCCGATGGAGTACGACCCGTACGGCCGTCCGGAGGCGATGGACGACCTCAGCGAGGAGTTCGCGGACGCCGAGGAGCTACTGGACGCGGAGCTCGAGGACCTCGTCGAGGAGGACGACGTGGGCCGCGGGTTCCACTAGTCGAACAGCGGCGCGAGGTCGGCCTCGTAGCAGCCCCGGCAGACGTAGTAGTCGACGACGCCCGCGTCCGTCTTGGTGTTGATGGTGGTGTGGGCGGCGTGCGAGAGCGCCACGTCGTCCCCGCAGATGTCACAGGTAGCCGTCACGGTCGCCTCACCACGCGGACTGATTGTCCCGCCGACACTTAACGGCGGGGGAAGAAGCGTTAGTTCTCGGAGCGCGAGACGACGTCGGCCTCGGGCTTCCGGTCTTTCACGCCGTCGACCAGCGTGCCGACGTCGACGCGCTTCTCGCCGACGATCGCACCGACGAGGCCGCCGACGCCCGCGGCCGTGCTCGCGGCGTTCCGGCTGAGGAGGCCGCCGAGCGCGCCGCCGACTGCGGCACCGATTGCTGCGTACTTCGCACGACTGAACACTCGCTTGAGTCGGCTCATAGGCGACAGTACGTCCCCGGGACGGATAAACCTACTCGGCGCGGGGGACGCGGGCGAGCCACCGCTCGGGGGCGTCGAGCTCCGCGTCCGTCGGGAGGAACTCGGGGTCGTCCCAGACGCGGCTGGCGCCCGCGAGGCCGCGCTCGCCGGCGACGGCCTCGAAGAACTGGCGGCCGCGCTCGTACTGCTCGCGCTTCAGCTGGAGGCCGAGCGCGCGCTTGACGAGCTTCGTCAGCGGGCTGCCGCCGCGCCGGCGGGCGTCGAGTTTCGCGCGCAGGTCGGCGTACTCGCCGTCGAACGCCTCGTCCATCAGCAGTTCCGCGTACCCCTCGACGGCGGTCATCGCGACGTGGAGGTCGGCGAACGCCTCGCGCTCGACGTCGCCGTCCGAGAGCGCGGCGACGCCGGCTTCGAGGCGGTCCTCGAGGTGGTCGGCGAGCCACGGCGCGGCGCCGAACTCCGCGGCGTGGGTGACCTCGTGGAACGCGATCCACCGGCGGAACCGGGGGAACGCGACGTCGAGGCTGTCGGCGGCGCGGACGACGTTCGGGTGGACGAAGTACAGCGCGTGCTCGTCGGTGTTCGCGAGCAACAGCGGGTCGTACTGGCCGAGGACGTGCCGGGAGACGAACGCGAGCGCGCCCGCCGTGGTCGCGGTGTTCAGCGACCTGGCGACCCCGGGGAGGTAGCTCGCGCGGCGGTCCAGCGGCTCGAAGACGCGCCGGAACGTGGCGACGTTGGCGTCGACCCAGTGGTGGCGGTTCTGGATCTCGGCGGTCTCGGGGACGTCGAAGTCGAGCCCGGAGACGGCGCGGAGCTCCCGGCGGGCGTCCCGGACGTCGGCGGCGTACGCTTCGGCGTCCGCCTCGGAGAGGTCGAGGTCGCCGGGGTCGGTGGCGGCTTTCGCGGCTTCGGCGACGGCGTCCCAGTCGATGGCGCCGGTGCCGCCGGCGCCCGCGACGGCGCGCGCACTCTCGAAGAGCGTCATAGGGGGAGTGGGCGGCCGACGGGCAAAGCCCTTCTGCCGGTCGCGGGCTACGCCTCGAGTTCGACGTCCTCGTCGCCGCCGCGGCGCTTCCAGCCGACGAGGGCGCCGAGGACGACCAGCACGACGAGCGCGACGACCGCGCCCGCTCCGGCGACGCTACTGGAGTCGGCCTCGTCGTCGCCCTCGGACTTCCAGCCGGCGCTCTCGACGTCCTCGTCGTCGCCGTCTTCGTCCTCGAGCGCTAGCTCCTCGTCGGCGCCGGTGACCACCGACGGGGAGAAGTCGAACTCCGACTCGTGGAAGTGTAACTCGATGAGTCCCATGCCACTCAGTTCGCCGAGAAGACATTTAGCCGTTGTGGGGTCGCTTCCCGGTGGGTTCTTGCCCGCGGCTCCGACACTGTGGGTATGGACGAGACGCGAACCGCCTTCCTGCACCGGCTGCTGGACGCGCCCAGTCCCTCGGGGTTCGAGACGGCGGGCCAGCGCGTGTGGGTCGACTACGTCGGGGAGTTCGCGGACGACGTTCGCACCGACGCGTACGGGAACGCGGTCGCGGTCTACGACGGCGGCGACACCGAGGTCGCGGTCGCCGGCCACGCCGACGAACTCGGGTTCGTCGTGACCGCGATTACGGACGACGGGTTCCTTCGCGTGCGGCCGCTCGGCGGCGTCGACCGCTCGGTGACGGAGGGCACCCAAATCGAGGTCCACACCGCCGACGGCACCGTCAACGGCGTCGTCGGTCAGACCGCGGTCCACCTCCGGGAGTCCGGCGAGGACGACCCCGCGGACGTCGCCGAACAGCACGTCGACGTCGGCGCCGAGGACGGCGAGCACGCCCGCGAA
>NZ_WPCF01000181.1 GCF_009741975.1 Halobacterium sp. CBA1126
CGGACGCCTCGTCGTCGCCGTAGCTCGCCGCGACCCACTCGCGTTCCTCGTCGTGGAGGCCCCGCACCTGCTCGGCGCGCCGGTCGAGGTCCTGACCGCCCTCGAAGGACCACTGGAGGGAGTGCTCGCGACGGATGCGCGCCGCCACGCCGGGGTTGACGCCGACGTCGACGAGCTCGGCGTGGGAGACGGCCTTCGACTCGACGTCTTGGGCGTCGACGCCGGCGTCCACGAGGACGTCCGCGGTCGCTGGGCCGACGCAGCGCAGCGACAGCAACGCCTCCCGCGTGTCCTCGTCTGCCACAGTTGGCGGGACGAAGCCCCCGGAGGTGCTTCAGTGTTTCCACGTCCCGGTACGCTTAGGTGTCGGCCGGCCGGAGTCGCGGACATGCGAGACCTCCGAGACATCGACACCGTCGGCGTCGTCGGCGCCGGCACGATGGGCGCCGGCATCGCACAGGTCGCCGCGACCGCCGGCTACGACGTCTTGATGCGGGACGTCGAGGCGGAGTTCGTCGAAGACGCCTTCGACCGCATCGAGGACTCCCTCGACCGCCTCGTCGAGAAGGGCGAAGTCGACGCCGACGACCGCGGCGCCATCCTCGACCGCATCGTCGGCACGACCGACCTCGCGGACTTCTCGCAGACGGACTTCGTCGTGGAGGCCGCCGTCGAGAACATGGACGTCAAGCGCGACGTCTTCGCGGAGCTGGACGAGGAGGTCCCCGACGGCGTGCCGCTGGCGACGAACACGTCCACGCTCTCGATTACGACCATCGCGGCCGCGACCGAGCGCGAAGACCGCGTCGTCGGCCTCCACTTCATGAACCCGGTGCCGGTGATGAAGGGCGTGGAGGTCGTCGTCGGCGAGAAGACCAGCGACGAGGCCGTCGACCTCGCCCACGACTTCGCCGAGGACCTCGGGAAGGAGACGTGGGAGTCCGACGACAAGCCCGGGTTCGTGACGAACCGCATCCTGATGCCGTGGATCAACGAGGGCATCCGCGCGTTCGACGAGGGCGTCGCCTCGAAGGAGGACATCGACAAGGGGATGAAACTCGGTACGAACGTCCCGATGGGCCCCCTCGAACTCGCCGACCACATCGGGCTGGACATCTGTCTCGACGCCAGCGAGACGCTCCACGAGGAGCTCGGCGACCGGTACAAGCCCGCGTACCTCCTCAAGCGGAAGGTCGACGCCGGCGACCTCGGGAAGAAGACCGGCAAGGGGTTCTACGAGTACGACGAGGACTCCTAAGGGCTCGCAGGCGGCGAACCGGTTCCGGTGCGCGCTGCCGCCGTTCCGCGTCCGAGCGCACCGGCCCCTCGTCAGGTCACGCACCGGGTTGGTCCCGGCTTCCTACTTGAACCTACGCGGGAAGTGGTGTGGCCCCTATTGGAGCAGCCGGCAAGCTAGCATCCGGGAGCGAGCGGTTCGGAGAACCCGAGCGACGCGGATCACCGCGCGACCGAGAGGGAGCGCGGGCCGACGAGCGACCACCGGGAGCGAGGAGTGCTTTTGGTGTCGGTTTTGCCGAGGGCGCGCGGAGCGCGCCCGCAGCGCAAAAGCGCCCTCAGAAGGAACTCTTCAGTTTCTCGAAGAAGCCCTGTTCGACGTCGATCTCTTCGCCGCCGGCTTCCGCGAACTGCTCTAATGCTTCGCGCTGTTCCTCGTTGAGGGATTCGGGCGTGACGACCTGAACGGTGACGTAGAGGTCGCCGCTGCCGCGGCCGCGGAGGCGGGGCATCCCCTTCCCTTTGAGGCGGAAGGTCTCGCCGCTCTGGGTGCCGGCGTCGAGGTCGAAGGTGGCGCCGCCGTCGAGGGTGGGGACTTCGATTTCGTCGCCGAAGACGGCCTGCGGGAAGGAGACGGCGTGGCGGTGATGGAGGTCGTTGCCGTCGCGTTCGAAGTCGGGGTGGTCTTCGACCTCGACTTCGACGAGGAGGTCGCCGTTGCGGGCGCCGCGGTCGCCGGGCGCGCCTTCGCCGTCCATGCGGAGCGTCTGCCCGGAGCGAATCCCGGCGGGGACGTCGACGGTGAGCGTCGCGCGCTCCCGGACCTGGCCCTGCCCGCTGCAGGTCGAACACGTCTCGGAGGCGAGTTCGCCGTCGCCGCCGCAGCGCGAGCACTCCTGGGTCTGCTGGACGCGGCCGAGCGGCGTCTGCCGGACTTGCGTGACCTGACCCTGGCCGTCGCACTGCGGGCACGTCCGCACGTCGGCGTCGTCGGGGTAGCCGGCGCCGTCGCAGTCGGGACAGGTCTCGGGCCGGCGGACGGTGACCTGCTTCTGGACGCCCTCGTAGGCTTCCTCGAGCGTGATGGACAGGCGCGTGCGGAGGTCGCGGCCCTGCTGGGGGCCCTGCTGGCCGCGGCCGCCACCGCCGAAGAACTGGTCGAAGATGTCGCCCATGCCGCCCGCGCCGCCACCGCCGCCGCC
>NZ_WPCF01000184.1 GCF_009741975.1 Halobacterium sp. CBA1126
CGAGGTCGGGCGCGTCGTCGGACTCCACGTGGGGGTGGTCGCGTGGACGCTCTCCTGATGTGCGGCGGCCGCGGCACGCGCCTCGACGCCGACGTCGAGAAGCCGCTGTTCGAGGTCGCGGGCCGGCCGATGGTCAACCGCGTGCGCGACGCGCTCGCCGAGAGCCGCGTCGACGCCACCTACGCCGTCGTCTCCCCGCACGCGCCCGAGACGCGCGCCCACGTCGACCTCCCCGTTATCGAGACGTCGGGCGAGGGGTACGTCGCGGACCTGACGACCGCACTCGAAGCGGTAGAGCCGCCCGTGCTGACGGTCGCGGCGGACCTCCCGCTGCTCGACGGCGACGTGGTGAACACTGTCCTCGACGCGGCCGACGGCTCCACGAGCGTGCGCGTCCCGGCCGCGCTGAAGGACGCGCTCGGCGCGAGCACGGACGCGGACGGCGCGTGGGTGCCGACGGGCGTGAACGTCGTCGCGAGGACGAGGACGCCGTGGTTCGGAGCTACGACGCGCGCCTCGCCGTGAACGTGAACCGCCGCTCGGACGCCGCGCTCGCCGAGCGCCTGCTCGGCCCGCGGACCGACGAACAGAAATCCGGCGGGAGCGTGGAGGAAGCCGATGGAACCTGACGCCGTCCGCGACGCCGCCCGCGTGCCCCACGGCGGCAGCGACGACCCGGACGTGCTGGACTTCTCCGCGAACGTGAACCCCCGGACGCCCCCGGGCGTCCGCGAGGTGTACGAGGACGCGCTCGGCGACGCCGCGCGCTACCCGAACGACGACTACCCCGACTACCGCGCGGCGGCCGCCGACTACGTGGACTCCTCGCCGGAGCGTGTCGTCCCGACGCCCGGCGGCCTCGCGGGCATCCGGCTCGCGGTCGAGACGCGCGTCGAACCCGGGGACAGCGCGCTCGTCCCGTACCCGAGTTTCGGCGAGTACGCGCGCGAGGTCGACCTGCAGGGCGCCGACCCGGTGTTCGTCCCCCACGACGAACTCCTCGACGCGGACCCGAGCGAGCACGCGATGGCGGTCGCCTGCAACCCGAACAACCCCACGGGCGACCTGTACGACGGCGACGCCCTCCGCGAGTTCGCCGCGCGCTGCCGCGAGTCCGGGACGGAGCTGCTCGTCGACGAGGCCTTTCTCGGCTTCACGGACGCCGCGTCGCTGGCCGGGACCCCGGGCGTCGTCGCCGCGCGCTCGCTCACCAAACTGTTCGGGCTGCCCGGCCTCCGCGCCGGCTTCCTCGTCGCGACCGGCGACCGACTCGAGGATCTGAAGACGGCGCGACGCGCGTGGAACCTCGGAACGCCGGCAGCCGCGGTCGGCGCGCACGCGATGCGCCAGCGCGAGTTCGTCGCCGACACCCGCGAGCGCGTCGCCGCGGAGCGCGACCGCATGGCCGACGCGCTCGCCGCGAACTTCGACGTGCAGGACTCCGACGCGCCGTTCCTCCTGCTGGACGTCGGGGACCGGGACGTCGACGCGCTCTGCGAGACGACCGAATCGCGCGGCGTCGCAGTCCGCGACGCGACGACGTTCCGCGGGCTCGACAGCCACGTCCGCGTGGCCGTCCGCACGCCCGCGGAGAACGACCGGCTGCTGGAGGTGCTCGGTGATGTTTGACGCGACGACGCGGGACGGCGTGCTCGCGCTCGAACGCGGGGACGCGCGCTGGCTGTCGACGGGGTGGGACGGCGGCCTCGCGACCGCCGACCGCGCGTTCAACGTCACCGTCCCCGAGGGCTGGAACCCCGACGACCTCGACGCGTACGTCGCCGACCGGCTCGCGGACGCCGGCTTCGAGCGCACTCGCGACGACCCCGTGCTGCTCACGGGCGTCGCCCAGCGCCACGCACGCTGCGCGCGCTGCGGACCCGTCGAAGCCGTCGCGACCGTCGGCGTCTCCAACCCCGCGGCGCTCCCGATGGACCCCGAGGGCGGCGCGCTCCCGGCGGACCCCGAACCAGTCGCCGGGACGGTGAACGTCTTCGTCGGGACGACCGGCGCGCTCGACGACGGCGCGCTCGCGAACCTCGTCGCCGTCGCCACCGAGGCCAAGACCGCGACGCTGCTCGACGCCGTCGGCTTCCCGGGCACGACGACGGACGCGGTCGTCG
>NZ_WPCF01000195.1 GCF_009741975.1 Halobacterium sp. CBA1126
GGAGGACCGCCAGTTCGTCGTCGTGCACGGCAGCGGCCCGCTGTCGGGCTACGAGGACCGGGTCGCGCAGGCCGTCCGGGTGGAGCGCGACAGCGAGGACGCCGTGGGCATCGCCGGCCACACGCACGAGGTCGCCGACGAGACCGTCGACGGCGTCCGCTTCCTGAATCCGGGGAGCGCGAGCGGCGCCGACCCGGCCGACGAGGCGACGATGCTGACCGTGGACGTCGACGGCCGCGACCTCGACGTCTCGGTCGTCCGGGAGTAGGCGGGCGGCCGGCGTGTCCGGTACCGCCGGGGCTTTTGTGCGGGCCGCCGAAGCGCGGGTATGCACGCGTTCGCGGTGTCGGAGTTCCCGGAGGTGCGTTCGGGCGACAGCCTCGCGGCCCTCGTCGCCGAGCGCGCCGACTCGAGGACGGCGACGTGGTCTGTGTCGCGAGCACGGTCGTCTCGAAGGCCGAGGGGCGGACGGCGTCCCTGGCGGAGTTCCCGGCGGGGCCGCGCGCCCGCGAGGTCGCCGAGCGGTTGAGCGAGAGCACCGGCGAGCAGAAGGACCCGCGGTTCGCGCAGGCGGTCCTCGAGGAGTCCGTCGAGGTGTTGATGGAGGCGCCGTTCCTGTTGACGGAGACCGGGTTCGGGCACGTCGGCGTGAACGCCGGCATCGACCGCTCGAACACGGGCGGCGCGGACCTGCTGTTGCTGCCCGAGCGGCCGTCGGAGAGCGCCGAGCGCATCCGCGAGGGGCTGGACGCGGACGTCGGCGTCGTGGTAACGGACACGTCGGGGCGGCCGTTCCGCCACGGCCAGCGCGGCGTCGCGCTCGGCTGGGCGGGCCTCCCGGCGTCCCGGGACTGGCGGGGAGAGACGGACCGCGACGGCCACGAGCTCGAGGTGACCGTCGAGAGCGTGGTGGACGAACTCGCGGCGACCGCGAACCTCGTCTCGGGGGAGGGCGACGGCGGCACGCCCGTCGTCGTCGTCCGGGGGTTCGAGTTCGGCGACCACGACGGCAGCGAGCAGCTCTACCGCGAGGTCGACGGAGATTTCGTGCGGCAGGCGCTCAGGGGGTGGGAGTATGCGGGGAATTGAGCTGACCCCCGAGATTCCCGTCGCGGCGGTCGCTGACCTCGCTGCGGACGCGGAGGACGCCGGCTTCGACGCGGTGTTCGCGTCGTGTCACTACAACAACCGCGACCCGTTCGTGGCGCTCGACCGAATCGCCGCCGCGACGGAGACGGTCCGGCTGGGGCCGGGCGTGGCGAACCCCTACGACACCCACCCCGTGAAGCTCGCGTCGCAGGTCGCGACCGTCGACGAGGTGAGCGACGGGCGAGCGGTGCTGGGGCTGGGCGCCGGCGACGCGTCGACGCTGCAGAACCTCGGCGTCGAGCGGGACCGCCCCCTCCGGCGGGTGCTGGAGGCGATGAAGGTCTCGCAGGACCTCTGGGCGGGCGAGCGCGTCGACCACGACGGGACGTTCGTCGCGCGAGACGCCGGCCTGAACTACGAGGTCGGCGAGATCCCGGTGTACGTGGGCGCGCAGGGCCCGCACATGCTCCGGATGGCGGGCAAGCACGCGGACGGCGTGCTGGTGAACGCGAGCCACGAGCGGGACCTCTCGTGGTCCGCGGACCGCGTCGCGGAGGGCGTCGAGGACCGCGTTGTCTCGGGGGACGTGGACGTGGCG
>NZ_WPCF01000199.1 GCF_009741975.1 Halobacterium sp. CBA1126
ACGCCGAGTTCCTCGGCGAGTTCCTCGTCGCTGTCCTCGCTGTAGAAGCGCTCGACGAGCGTCGTCAGCTCGTCGACGGACAGCGACGTCTCGAAGTCGAGCGCGTCGCGCATCTCCGCGACGGTCTCGCGGAGCCGGGCTTCGACGTCCTCCTCCGAGGCGAGCGACCCGTGCGTCTCCGCCTGGGACTCCGTGACCGTGTCGTCGTCGGCCACGTCGACGAAGATGTCCCGGAGTTCCTCGGTCTTCTCGTCCATGTAATAGTGGCACCCTAGCGGAGCGCGCCGCTATATGTCTGTTGTCTTACCACGCGAGCTCCGTAAACCATAGAATTAAAACCGGTTGACGAGAGTGGTCGGGCCGTGAGCGTCGAAACAGACTCCGTCGACCTCGTCGGCGCGGACGTCGCCGAGAACGTCGCCCGCGCCGCCGTCTTCGCCGCGCTCGCGGGCGCGTTCGCGTACGTATCGTTCCCCAACCCCGTCTCCCCCGTCCCGGTGACCCTCCAGGTGCTCGGCGTGTTCCTCGCAGGCATCTACCTCGGGCCGCTGTGGGGCGGCGTCTCGCTGGCGCTGTACGTCGTCGCGGGCGCCGTCGGCGCGCCCGTCTTCTCCGGCGGGAGCGCGGGCCTCGGCGCGCTCCTCGGCCCGTACGGCGGCTACCTCTGGTCGTACCCCGTCGCCGCCGCCCTGACCGGGCTGGTCGCCCACGGCACGAGCGGGCTCGCGAAACCCCGCGAGGTCTCGGTGCCGCGGCTCGTCGCCGCGATGCTCGCGGGCACCGTCGTCGTCTACGCGGGCGGCACGCTCGGCTACGCGGTCGTCCAGAACGTCGGGCTCTACCGCGCGTTCGTCGTCGCCGCGGTGGCGTTCGTCCCCGCCGAGGCGTTCAAGATCGCGGCCGCGGTCGGCATCACGCGCACGGAGGACCTCGGCGCCGCCTGATGCTCGCCGTCGACGACCTCGCGCACCGCTACGGCGACGCCACCGCGCTCGACGGCGTCACCCTCCGGGTCGACGACGGCGAGTGCGTCGTCCTCGCGGGCGCAAACGGCTCCGGGAAGACCACGCTCGTCCGCCACCTCAACGGCCTCCTCGAACCCGACGAGGGCGAGGTGCGGGTGAACGGGACGCCCGTCCACGACGACCTCGTGGCGGCGCGCGCGAGCGTCGGCATGGTCTTCCAGGACCCCCGCGACGGCTTCGTCGGCGCGACCGTCGGCGCGGACGTCGCGTTCGGCCCCGAGAATCTCGGGCTTTCCCGCGAGGAAATCGACGCGCGCGTCGCGGAAGCCCTCGACGCCGTCGCGCTCGCGGGCCGCCGCGACGAGCGCATCGACGAACTCTCCGGCGGCGAGCAGGCCCGGGTCGCAATCGCCGGCGCGCTCGCGATGCGCCCCGACCACCTCGTCCTCGACGAACCGTTCGCGGGGCTGGACTGGCCCGCCCGCCAGTCCGTCCTCGAGCGCCTGCGCGCGCTCCAC
>NZ_WPCF01000203.1 GCF_009741975.1 Halobacterium sp. CBA1126
TCCTCCGGAGAACCGCACTTCGGGGCTGGACCCGCTGCGCAGGAGCCGCTTCAACGAGTTCGTCCGAGAGGAACGCGCTCGCGGCGTCACGTCCTGTTCTCCAGTCACGTCCTCAGCGAGGTGCGGCGCATCTGCGACCGCGTCGCCGTGCTCCGGGACGGCGAACTCGTCGCCGTCGAGGGACGTCGAGACGCTGCTGGACCGCAGCGGGAAGGTCGTCCGCGCCCGCGTCGCCGGCGACCTCCCCGCGGACGCCTTCGACGTCCCCGGCGTTTCGGACCTCGACCGCCGGCCCCTCGGCGGCGCGACGCGCGTCTCGTTCACGTACACGGGCGACGTGGACGCGCTCGTCGACGAACTCGACCGCTACCCGCTGCAGGAACTCGACGTCGAGGAGGCACCGCTGGAGGACGTCTTCCTCGACTTCTACGGAGGTAACGATGCTTGAAATCGCCGCCTACGGCGCCCGCAAGCGGCTGAAGGGCGCGCTCGCGCTCTCGGTCGGCCTGTCGGCGTTCAGCGCGATGTACGCCGCGTTCTTCCCGTCGCTGACCGCGAACCTCGACCTCGAGGAGTACGTCGACGCGCTCCCGCCCGCGTTCGTGGAGGCGTTCGGCCTGCGCGCGTTCAACACCATCGAGGGGTTCCTCGCCACCGAACTCTACCAGTTCGCGTGGGTCATCCTCCTCGGGCTCTACCTCGCGTACAGCGCTGCCTCGCTGATTGCGGGCGACGTCGAGAGCGGGCGCATGGACGTCCTGCTGTCGCTGCCGGTCTCCCGCGCCCGTCTCGTCGCCGAGCGATTCCTCTCCGTCGTCCCCGGCGTCCTCGTCGTCAACGTCGTCGTCGCCGCGGTCACGTGGGTCGCCACGCACGCCATCGGCTACCCGGTGAGCGCCGCCGACCTCGCGGTCGTCCACCTGCTCTCGCTCCCGTACCTGTTCGCGTGCGCGGCCATCGGCCTCGCGTTCAGCGTGCTCGTCGACCGCGAGAGCGTCGCCCAGCGCGCCGCGATGGCGACCGTCTTCGGCCTGTTCCTGCTGGAGTCCGTCGTCACGAGCACGGACTACTCGTGGGCCGGCGCCGTCGCTCCCATGCGGTACTTCGACCCGACCGCGATTCTCGTCGACGGCACGTACGACGTCCCCGGCGCCGCCATCCTCGTCGCCGCGACGCTGCTGCTCGTCGCTGCCAGCCAACTGCACTTCCGGCGAAAAGACGTGAACTGACGCCAACACAGCAGAGCATCCGCGAGCGAGCGGCTTGAAAA
>NZ_WPCF01000186.1 GCF_009741975.1 Halobacterium sp. CBA1126
CGTGGTCTTCGACGCCCACGAGGACTGCCGGCCGAACGCGCTCGGCCGGGTCGTCGGCGCCGTCGACGGCGGCGGCCTCCTCCTCTTGCTCGCGCCGCCGCTGGACGAGTGGCCCGCGCGCCGCGACGCCTTCGACGAGGGGCTGGCCGTCCCGCCGTTCGACGTCGCGGACGTCGCCGGCCGGTTCCGCCGCCGGCTCGTCGACACGCTGCGCGCCCACCGCGGCATCGCAGTCTACGACGTGAACAGCGACACGCTCGAACGCGACGGCCTCACGCACCCCGCGCCGCGAATCGCCGAGTCGCCGCCCGACCCACCGGCGGACCGCGCGTTCCCCCGAGAGGCCTACGAGGCGTGTCTCACGGGCGACCAGATGGACGCGCTCGCGGCCTTCGAGGCGCTGCGCGACCCGCCCGCAGCGGTCGTCGCGGAGGCCGACCGCGGCCGCGGGAAGTCCAGCGTCGCGGGGCTCGCTGCGGCTTGCCTCGCGCGCGAGGGACTGGACGTGCTCGTCACCGCGCCGGGCCGGCGCAGCGCAAGCGAACTGTTCGCGCGAGCGCGGGAACTGCTCGAGGATCTGGGAGCGCTCGCCAGCGACGGCGACGCAATCGAGACCCGCTCGGGGGGCCGGATTCGGTTCGCGAAGCCGCCCGAAGCCGCCGAGCTGCCCGGGGACCCCGACGCGGTCTTCGCCGACGAGGCCGCGGCGATTCCGGTGCGCCTGCTCGAGTCGCTGCTGGACTGCGAGCGCCTCGCGTTCACCACGACCGTCCACGGCTACGAGGGCGCGGGCCGCGGGTTCGACGTGCGCTTCCGCGACAGGCTCGCCAACGCCGACCACGCGGTCACCGACGCGACGCTCGCGGCGCCGATTCGGTACGCGGCCGGCGACCCCGTGGAGGTCTGGGCGTTCCGCGCGCTCGGCCTCGACGCCCGCCCCGCCGTCGACTCGCTCGTCGCGGACGCCGACACGGACAGCGTCACCTACGAGGCGCTCGCGCCCGCGGACCTCGCGGCGGACGAACACCTGCTCCGGGAGGCGTTCGGCCTGCTCGTGTACGCCCACTACCGCACCGAGCCGAACGACCTCGCGCGCCTCCTCGACGCGCCGAACCTCGCGGTACGCGCGCTCCTCGCGGACGGCCACGTCGTCTCCGTCGCCCTGCTCGCCCGCGAGGGCGGCCTCGACGCGGACCTGCGCGCGGGCATGTACGAGGGCGAGCGCGTGAAGGGGAACATGATTCCGGACGTCCTCACCAGCCAGCTCCGCGACGAGGACGCCGCCGTTCCCGTCGGCTACCGCGTGATGCGCATCGCCACCCACCACGCCGCCCGCTCCCGGGGCCTCGGGTCGCGGCTGCTCGGCGAGGTCCGTCGCGAGTTCGGCGACGACGCCGACTGGCTCGGCGTCGGCTACGGCGCCACCCCCGAGCTGCTGTCGTTCTGGGCCGCGAACGGCTACTCGACGGTCCACCTCTCGACGACCCGCAACGACACCAGCGGCGAGTACTCCGCGGTGATGCTCGACCCGCTCTCGCACCTCGGCGAGCGCCTCCACGACCGCCACGCGGACTGGTTCGCCGAGCGCGTCGCCGGCGTGCTGGCGGACTCGCTGCGCGACCTCGACCCGGACGTCGCGCGCGCCGCACTCGCCGCCTGCGACGCCACGCACGAACTCGCGCTCGCGGACTCGTCGTGGCGGGTCGTCGCGGGCGCCGCCCACGGCCCCGGGATGTACAGCGTCGACCCCGCGCCGTTCCGCCGGCTCGCCGTCCACCACCTCCTCGCGGGGGACGCCGACCTCGGCGCCCGCGAGGAGCGGCTGCTCGTCGCGAAACTCCTGCAGGCGCGGCCGTGGGACGAGGTGGCCGACGCGCTCGACTTCCACTCGACGAGTCAGGCGATGCGCGCGCTCGGGGACGCGCTCCGACCGCTCGTCGACGGCTACGGCTCCGAGGCCGCCCGCGAAGAGCTCGCGCGGTTCACCGACGGAGACTAACGACCCGCGGGTCTACGTGGCGCCATGGACCCGCTCGTGATGGTCGCGTTCGCGCTGCTCGTCGGCGGCGTCGC
>NZ_WPCF01000162.1 GCF_009741975.1 Halobacterium sp. CBA1126
GCCCGCGAGGTCGCCGAACTCCCCGGTCGTGGCGACCACGAGTTCGGCGCCGCCCGTCTCGCCCGTGCCGCGCACCGAAATCGGGAATTCCTCGGCGCTCGGCGCCTGCGAGAGGGTCGCGCTCTGCATGTCCATCGGGTCGACAGCGCCCTCGGAGCCCTCGCGGTCCGCGGGGATGTCCTCGAACGGGAGGTCGTCGAGGGTCGCGCGGTCGAACGTGAACGAGAAGTCGAACTCCACGCGGTCGGTCGAGGCCGACTCGGCGCTCGACCGGCGCGTCGTCGGCGGGACGACGCTGACGGTCACGTCGTAGTTGCCCTCCGGGCCGAGTTCGACGTTGTCGCCGTGGTGGACGCCCATCTGCTGGGAGAGCATCTGCCACGGCGTCAGCGACGACGTCTCGCTCTCCGGGCCGGTGTGTTCGATGGTCACGTTCGCCTCCGGCAGCACCAGCCCCGACTCGGCGTCCCAGACCGACGCCATCAGGTGGACGTCGTCCTCGCCGCGGACGTTCACGCGGTCGGTGTCGCTCCCGCGCACCAGCCAGAAGCGGTGCGGGAACGTGTACGACAGCGCGCAGCCGTACCGGCCCCGCGTCTGCATCCCCGCCATCTCCATGCCTTCGACGTGCGAGGGGACGTAGGCGGCGTCCGGACGGTTCTCGGGGAGCGGCGGCTCGCGGGTCGCGCGCTCGGTCTCGAGGAAGCCCAGACAGCCCGCGGTCGCGGCGAGGCCGCTCGCGCCCGTCGCCGCGAGGAACGCGCGGCGGCTCCTACGCATCGCCGCCCTCCGGGGTGGGGAGCGCGCGCCGCGACCGCGGCGGCAGCAGGTAGTTGCCGCGGTGGGTGACCGAGAGGTACTGGCGGATGCCGTTGTTCTGCGTGCGGCCGACCGGCGTCTCCCCGCTGACGTCGTCGGCGTTCATCGCCTCGCGGGTGCGCTCGAAGTCCGCGATCTCGCGCTGGAGCGCGAGGAAGTGGACGCCCGCGTGGCCGCCGTCCGTCGAGTCGAAGTCCCGCCGGAGGATGACGGGACGGCCGTCCTCGCGGACGCGCTGGAACTTCTGGGCGTGCCCGACGACGCCGCGCTCGCTGCCCGTCTCCACCGGGTCGCCGCAGTCCTCGAGCTGGGGGCTGTCCCCGAGGTTCTCGCCCGTACCCTCGACGACGCCGCCGTCGGCGTGCGCGGGACAGAACATCTGCGCGACTCTGGACTCCCGGTCGTCCTGCTCGTACCACTGCGTGAGGTTCAGGTCGATGTGGGAGGCGTGCTGGGTGGTGCCGCCCGCGAACGGCCCGGACTCGATGGTGACGCGGTCCTCGGTCGCCTGGCTCTTCTCGAACCCCGACTCGAAGCCCATGTAGAACGGCGCGTCGTCGGGGACGGGCTCGGAGTCCGGGACCCCGTCCGTGTCCTGGTGCTCTGCGGGGAGGCCGTCGCCGACGAACCCGGAGCGCCGGTCCGCGACCGAGAAGGCGTCCGTGAGCGCGGCCTCCACGTCGACGCCGTTCGCGGTGTCGCGGTTCCCGCGCACCGCCTCCTCGGCTTCGAGGACCGCGCTGGCGTGGTCGCTCGCGAGGTGGAGGATGGCGTCCGGGGCGTCAATTTTCGGGTCCTCGAGGTCCGAGAGCGCGCGCGGCTCGGGGAGGTGGACGGAATCGGGCAGGGCGGCGTCGAAGCGCTCGAAGTACGCCGGCGAGTAGCCGAGCGTGAACAGCACGCCGTCGTTCGACCACTCGTAGGCGCGCTCGAGCGTCCGGAGCGCGGCTTCGACGGTCTCGCGGTCCGCGGCCGACGGCTCGCCGTCGAGGTCGAGGTGGACGAGCGCGTGGTGGCGCGGCGGCACGACGTTCCCCGCGTCGTCCCGCGAGAGGGCGTCGTTCCACGCGTGCTGGCGCTCGGGCAGCGCGGCCGGGTCGTCGACGCCGGCGGGAATATCGGCGTCCTCGCGGTCCATGCAGGCGGCCAGCGCGCTCGCGCCGCCGATGGCGACCGCGGACTTGAGGAACGCGCGGCGGCTCACGCCGCGGGAGTCCGGGAGCATACCCGCGACTAGCGGCGTCACGCGAAAAGCCGTTCTGGTGCGCCCGTCGAATTCGACGCGCGGACCACAACCCGCAAGCCGCTCCGCTCCCGAGGGGCGAGTATGCACCCGCTCCGCGCCGCCGGTCGCGCCGGCGGCAGCCTCGTCGCGGTCGCCGCGCTCGCGAGCCCGGCCGCCGCCCACTCCGGCACCACGCACGCCGGCACCCCGCACTGGCTGCTGTTCGTCCTCGCGTTCGCCGGCCTCGCGGGCGCCGCCGGCACGCTGGCCGCGTTCCGCCGCGGCCGCGTCGACGGCACCACGGCCGCCGCCGCGGGGTTCACCGCCGTGCTCGCCGGCGGCTTCGGCCTCGTCGGCCTCGTCGAGTTACAGGTCGTCGCCGACACCGGCCCACAGATTCGCTCGGTCTACCCCACGGCGAGCCTCCTCATCGGCGCCGCGATGGCGGTCGGCAGCCTCGTCGTCGGCCGCCTGCGGTGGCCCGAGCGCCCGCGGTACACCGCGCTCGGCCTGCTGCTCGCGGCGTGGGTCGTCTACCCCATCCTGCTGCCGAACGGCGGCACCTACCACCCGCTCGGCTACGTGCTCGTAGCGACCGTCGTCTTCGCCGTCGGCTACGTCGTCCGGCGGGACGCGTGGGCCGTCCTCCAGAGCCTCCGCCGCGACCGCCGGCCGCTCGCCGCGAGCGCGCTCGCCGGCGGCCTGTTCACGGTGTTCTTCGCGTTCTCCGCGGGCACGGTCACGGTCAACCCCGACCCGGGCGCGGCGCGCCGACGGACGCGACCGTGCTCTTCTTGCCGGTCGCCGACCCGCTCGTGGCGTGGCCCGCCGTCGAGTTCGTCTTCCCGTCGGTCCCGGTCGCGGGGTTCGTCTCCGTCGGGACGCTCACGCTGATGGCGCTGCTCGGCGGCCTCGTCGCGGCGAACGTCGGTGTGCTCGTCCAGCAGGCCCGCGCGCAGCGGGCGGCCGGCGGCAGCGCGTCCGCGCTCGGGATGGTCGCGACCACCGGCGCGACCGCCTGCTGTTGCTGTGCGCCGGCGTTCTACGGCGTGCTCTCGGTGGTGTTCGGCGCCGCAGCCACGCCCGCGTACTGGGCGTTCATGGACCCGACGTCGCCCGTCGGCGGCGTGTTCTTCTCGGCGAGCGTGCTGCTGATGCTCGGGAGCCTCGTCCGCGCCACCGGCGGCGGCCGGTCACTCCAGTAGGTCGTCGAGGAGGCGCTCGAAGCGGTCGACGAACCTGTCGGCCGCGGAGGGGTTGACGGCCGCGAGCAGGCGGGCGGTCGCCTCTGGGCGCGCGAGCTCGAGCGTCACGCGGTTGCGCTCGTCGCGGCGCTTGTCCACGACGTCGCGGTCGGTGAGTTCGTCGAGGTGGTGTTCGAGCGTGGAGCGCGCGACCCCGACGCCGTCGGCGACGTCGGCGGGCCGCGACGGCCCCTCGTCGAGGAGGTAGTAGAGCGCGTCGCGGGCGGTCTCGCGGCGCGCGAGCGCGACGACGCCGCGCTCCCAGTCGCCGTATTCGGGCGGGAAGTAGTGGGTGCGCCCGGCGACGCGTTCGACCGCGAGGTCGCCCGCGCGGACGAGCCGGCGGGCGTGGTACTGGACCTGTCCGGGCGCGAGGTCCGTCGCGCGGACGACCGCGTTGAAGTGGACGCCGGGGTCCTCGCGGACGTGCGCGGCGA
>NZ_WPCF01000183.1 GCF_009741975.1 Halobacterium sp. CBA1126
GCCGACCGCCGAAGCCAGCGGGCGCGCCGGGCCGGTCGGCGAACTCGCCGCCGAGACGGGGTTCGCGGCCGCCGCGGGCGACCTCCCGGACTACGACGCGCTCCGGCCGCGGGTCGGCCCCGCGCTCGCCGACGCCCGCATCGAACCGACGCCCCCGCCCGAGGGCCGCCTGCGGGACACCCGAACGCTCGACACCGGCGCTACCGTGCGCGAGTACGCCGTGCCGGACGACCTGCCGGTCTACCACGTCGTCCCGCCCGAGTACGAGTTCGCGCCAGCGGACTGCCGCGTGCTCGCCGAGGCGCGCCGCCTGCTCGCGGACGGCTCGATTCCCGACGGCGAGGACGCCTCCGGCCGCGCGGTCCGCGAGGCCGCCGGCGAGCACCGCGAACCGCTCGCCGACGCGCTCCGCAAACACACCCGCGGCTTCGGCGTCCTCGAAGACCTCTTCGCGGACCCCCGAATCTCTGACGTGTACGCGAGCGCGCCCGTCGCCGACGGGCCGCTCCGGGTCACCGTCGACGGCGCGGACGCCCGGACGAACGTCCGGTTCACGGACGCCGGCGCCGAGCGGCTCGCATCCCGCTTGCGCGCGGAGAGCAACCGTCCGTTCTCGCGCGCCAATCCCACGCTCGACACCGCTATCGACGGCCTCGGCGCGACTGGGCGCGTGCGCGTCGCGGGCGTCACCGACCCCGTCAGCGACGGCACGGGGTTCGCGTTCCGCGCGCACGACGCCGACCCGTTCCAACTCCCCGACCTCGTCGCGAACGACACCCTCTCGCCGGAGCTCGCCGGCTTCCTCGTCGAAGCGCTCCGCCGCGGCGCTTCGGTCCTCTTCGCCGGGGCGCGCGGCGCCGGCAAGACCACGCTGCTGGGCGCGACGCTGTGGGGGCTCGCCGCCGGTACCCGCCTCGTCACTATCGAGGACACGCCCGAACTCCCGGTGCGCGCGCTCCGCGGCGACGGCCGCGACGTGCAGGCGCTGTACGCGAACAGCGACGGCGCCGGCGCGGAGGTCTCGATGGCGGACGCGCTCCGAACCGCGCTCCGGCTCGGCGACGGCGCCATCGCGGTCGGCGAGGTCCGCGGTGAGGAAGCGCGGGTGCTCTACGAGGCGATGCGCGTCGGCGCCAGCGACGCCGCCGTCCTCGGGACGATACACGGCGACGGCGCCGAGGGCGTCCGCGAGCGCGTGGTCTCGGACCTCGGCGTCGCCGCGTCGTCGTTCGCCGCGACCGACCTCGTCGTCACCCTCGCGGACACCGCCGACGGTCGCCGCGTCACTCGCGTCGAAGAAGTCACGGAGGACGGCGCGGCCGCGCTCTACGCCGACGACGGGGAGGGGGCGACCCCGACGACCGCGTCTCGCGCGGGAACAGCGGCGTCGTCGCCGACCTCGCGGCGCCCGGGGAGACGTACGCCGACGTCCGCGCGGCGATTCGCGAACGCGCCGCCCGCGTGACCGATGACTGAACCCGCGAACCAGCGGGCGGTACTCGCCACCGTCGCCGTCACAGCCGCCCTCGCGCTCGCTGCCGTCCGGTGGAACCCGTACGCCGGCACTGCGGTCGCGTTCCTCGGCGTCGCGGTGGCTGTCGTGCTCGCGTACGGCCCGCACGTCCGCTCGGTCGCGGAGCGCTCGCGCGCGCTCGGCGCGGCCCCCGACGTCGTCTGTCTCGTCGTGCTCTCGCTCCGCCTCGACCCCGCGCTCGAACGCGCCACCGAGTTCGCCGCCGAGCACGGGAACGGCCGACTCGCGGCCAGCCTCGCCGCCCACGCCCGCGAGTCCCGGGGGACTGCCGGCGCGGGGTTCGCGTCGTTCGCCGTGACGTGGGCCGACCACCTGCCGTCGCTGCGCCGCGCCGCCGCGCTCGCGGACGCCGCCGTCGACGCCCCCGCGGGTGACCGCGAACGCCTCCTCGACCGCACGCTCGCGGTCGTCGTCGAGGGCGCACGGGAGCGCGCCAGCGAGTACGCGGACGCCGTCCACGGCCCGACGATGGGCGTCTACGCGTTCGGCGTCGTGCTGCCGCTCGCGCTCGTCGGCGTCGTCCCCGCCGCGGCGAGCGCCGGCCTCCCGCTCACGCTCGGCGCCGTCTCGCTCGCGTACTGCGTGGTGCTGCCGCTGGCGGTGCTCGCGGTCGTCTGCTGGATTCTCGCGCGACGCCCGGTCGCCTTCCCGCCCGCCGCCGTGCCGAGCGACCACCCGGAACTGGCGGACCGCCGGCGAAACGCCGCGGTCGCTGGCTGCTGCGGCGTCGCCGGCGCGCTCGTCG
>NZ_WPCF01000200.1 GCF_009741975.1 Halobacterium sp. CBA1126
GCGGCGTCGAGGACGGTCGCGAGGTGGGCGTGGTGTGCGTCGCCCGTGCCCGGCGGCACCCACGCGGGGTCCGAGCCCACCGTCACGGGGTCGTCGACGCCGAAGACCGCCAAGCCGACGCTGTGGCCGGCGGTCTCGAGCGGTTCGACGGCGCGCGCGGCGGCGTACGCGGACAGCGACGATCCGGAAGGCGTGCCCTCGCGGGCGGTCGCGTCGCTCGCCTCGCGGGCGTCGACGGCGAGCACGACGGCGGCCGCGCGGCGCTCGCGGTAGTTCACCGTCGTGAGCTCGCCGGTCTTCGCGTACCGCCGCCAGTTGATGCGGCTCGCGGGGTCGCCGCGCTGGTACTCCCGCGTGGAGTGGAACTCGATGCCGGGTCCGCCGGAGTCCGTTGGGAGCGTGCCCGCGTGGGCGGTCGTCTGCCGGCCCAGCGGCACGTCGGCGACGCTCACCCGGAAGTCGAGGTCGACCGCGCCGGCCACGTCCGGGTCGACCGTGCGCGCGTTCGTCGCGCTCGCGCCGCGGACGCCGACGGTCGGCGCGTCGAACCGGAACCGCCCGCGGTCCGCGACGACCGTGTACTCGATGGTCGCGGTGCCGTCCGCGGGGAGCGCGAGCGCGGCGTCCGGCGACCCCTCGACGACGCGGAGGTCCGCGGGCACGCCGTCGGCGACGCGGACGTCCGAGAGCGCGCGGTCGCTGGCGTTCTCCACGGTGAGTTCGACGGTCACGCGGTCGCCGGGCAGCGGCGACTCCGCGTCGAACTCGCGGGTCGCGCGCACCGCTTCGTCGCCCCGCGGGACCGAGAGTGCGCCGTAGAGGACGAACGCGAGCGGAATCACGGCCGCGACGAACAGCGCCGACCGGCCGCTGAGGGCGCCCGCGCCGGCGAGCGCGAGCGCGGCCAGCAGGCCGCCGGTGAACCGCGACTGGCTCACCGGGACCCCTCCGTGGCGAGCGCGTGGACCGCGTCGACCGTTCGCTCGACCCGCCGGCGGAACGCCCGGTCCGGGTGGACCCAGCCGCGCAGGCGCTCCCGGAGCGGGTACCGCGGCGCGCGCTCGTCCCCGAGGAACGCCGCCGCCACCGGGTCGCTGGTCCACTCGCCTGACGCGACGGCCTCGCTCGCGTCGTCGACCCCTTGCTTCCGGTCGACCGCTCGTACGGCCGTCTCGCGCACCCGCTCGCGGACCCGCGTTCGGGCGTCGCCCGCGAAGGCGTCGTCGTCCGCGATGCGGTCGAGCGCGCCGTCGACCGGCTGTCCGGGGTCGGCCGCGACGGAGTCGCCGTCCTCGTCCGCGAGCGTCGACGCCGAGGCGGTCGGCTCGCGCTGGCGCCGGCGCCTGAGCGCGTACCCGACGAGCGCGGCGCCGACGACGCCGGTCGCGAGCGTCGCGTCCAGCCCGCTCGCCGCGCCCACGAGCGACGCGGGCGCCAGTCCCACGAGGACGCCGACCGCGACCGCGACGCC
>NZ_WPCF01000192.1 GCF_009741975.1 Halobacterium sp. CBA1126
CTGTCGCCACCCCGCCCGCGCCTCGACGGCGTACTCGACGCGTCCTCGCCGTCGGCGTCAGCGACGTGCGCTGCCTCGCGGCCGTCCACGACCGCGACGACGGTGGCGGCGCGCTCCTCGCGGTACTCCACGGTCGAGAGGTCGCCGGTGCGCGCGAGCCGGTGCCAGTCCACGTGCGAGAGCGGGTCACCGGGCCGGTACTCGCGGGTCGCGTGGAACTCCACGCCCGACCCGCCCTGCGAGGTGGGGACGCGGCCGACGCGCCGGACGGTCTGCTCGCGCAGCGGGAACGACGCGAGTTCGGGGAGCGCTGGGACGGACGCGACCGTCGACGACGCCGGGACCGTGCCTTCGGTCTCGCGGGCGCCGCTGAGGTCTCGCGCGCGGACGTGCACCGACTCGAAGTCGTGCTCGCCGCGGTGGGCTTCGACGGTGTACCGGAGCGTCGCGGTCTTCCCCTCGCGGAGCGCGGTCGCGAGCCGCGGCGACCCGTCGACGACCTCGACGCCCGCGGGGACGCCGTCGACGACCCGGAGGTCCGGGAGGAACCCGCCGTCGTTGGTGACCGACAGCGTCACGTCGACCTCGTCGCCGGGGTCGGGGTCGTCGGCGTGGACCGTCCGCTCGACGGTCAGCGCGGGGGACGGCGCCGCGAACAGCGCGCCGTAGGCGGCGTACGCGACGCCGAGGACGGCGAGCAGGAGCGCGGCGGGCGACGAGAACGCCGCGCCGGCTGCGGCCGCGAACAGCGAGAGCGCGGTGACGCCCCGCCAGCGGTACGTCTCCCGGGTCGTCACGCCCGTCAGCGTCGCACTGGCGCCCTCGTTCGCGTCGGCCTCGCCGTCCGGTTCGGGCGGCCGCTCCGCGGTCGTCGCGCTCACGTCAGTCACCCCCGACGCCCGCGCGGCGCTCCAGCTCGGCGAGCGCGTGCCGGACTTCGCGCTCGCGGGTCGACTCGAAGCGCGTCAGCGACGCGACGACGTGGCGGGACGGCGGGCTGACGTCCGCGGCGAACAGCGCCGCGGCGGCGCGGTCGTCGGTCCACGTGCCGTCGTCGAGGCGGCGGTGGGCTTCCTCCTCGGACCACCCCTCGGCGTCCGCGAGCACGCGCACCGCGAGCACGCGCAGGCGCTCCCGGAGGCGGTCGTCGGTAGTGGACGCACCGCTCCCGGCGGCGAGGTCCGCGTCAACGTCCGCGCCGGGTCGCGGCGGCTCGAAGCGCCCCTCCAGACTGCTCGCGCGCACGGTCGCCTCCTCCGGGTCCCGGAAGTCCACGTTCTTGCGCGCGGCGCGGGCGGCGAGCGCGAACGCGACCGCGAGCACCGCTACGACGACCCGGGGAACGGCCGGTAGCCCCAGCGTCACCGCCAGCGCGGGGTCTGCGGCGACGGCGACGCCGAGCGCCGTGAGCGCGACGCCGAGCGCGAGCAGGACGCGGCGCAGCACTACCCCTCACCCCCGTAGGAGGCTTCGACGGCGCGGAGCGCGTCGACGGCGCGCTGCTCGCGCTCGGCCGTGACCTCGGCGCCGCCGTACCGCACCGACCGGAAGAGGTCGGTGAGTTCGTCGACGTGCTCGCGGGCCATCCCCGCGTCGCTGGCGGCCGCGGCGAACTCCGCGGGCGTGCTCGCCTCGGGGTTGTCGACGTCGAGGTGCTCGGTCATCTCGCGCCACGCGCGGTACACCTCGTTCTCGACGTCCGCGTCGGCGGCGATGCGGTCGGCAGCGTCGCCCGCGACGCTCCCCAGCGCGTCGAGCGTCTCCTCGTCCTCACCGTCCGCGGGCTCGGGGACGGGGTCGCGGTCCGGCGGGTCGTCGTC
>NZ_WPCF01000093.1 GCF_009741975.1 Halobacterium sp. CBA1126
CAATCTCCTACGCAAGAGCGAAAGAACTATTTGCTGGAGTTGGTTTGCTGAATTCGCTCCCTTTCGACTATCTCATCCGGACGAAGGTCGATACTCATATTGTCACCTACAAGTTCAAAGAAACCCAAGTCCCACATCTCTCCGAAGGTGACAAGTGGTTCAACCAAATCTGGAAGCGAGCCGCCCGACTCAACTGCTATGGGGAGGAGTTCGAGGAGCTGCGCGAACGACTTGGTGGGATTGAGCCGGCGACGGAGATAGATGAACGCCGGGAGTTGCAGGCCGAGATTGACGCCGCCGCATTCCACGCGTACGGTCTTGGGCGTGAGGAGACTGCCTTCGTTCTCGAAGACTTCCACCGCGTCCAGAATCCCCGGTTGATGGACGAGGACTACTTCGAGATGGTGCTGGAGAAGTACGACGACCTCGATTAAGACACTCGATCACGTCTATTCAAATAGTAGTCCAACGCCACTCTGGTTCTTCTCGCCACTAGCCGCTTCTGACCAATTCTTAGTGGATGCTACTCAGTGCTCTCCGAGTCCTTGAGCCATCCAAATTCATATATTGCTTCGCTGTTTCGATGTCTCGCCACCCGAACATCGAGCGTAACGCGGGCATATCTAACCCTCGTCCGGCGTGATAGGATGCGGCAGTTGCTCGGAGACCGTGTGGAGACGTCGAGCCCGGCTTCAGTTCCGGTGCTCGGTCGAGCGCTGACCTGAGTCGGCGTTGGAGAGTCGAAAACGAATACGGCCACCCATCGTGTTCTCGGTCAAGATATTCGAGTGTGACGTGAACACGTGAGGAGAAGTGGAATGGGATTACTCGTGCTGCTGCGTCCGTTTTCGGTTGCCAGTATTGCTGTCGAAGTTCGTTAGCGCCTTGTTCAGATGAACTCACTTGTTTCTGGACTGCCTGTCGACAGTATCCGCAGAGTCCCCCATTTCGTCCTTTTGTACACTGATCGTGGGAGGGCACTCGAATCATCTGGCGTTTCCAATCAATCCACGAGGAGTCAAGATGGGTGACTTCACCGGGCCGCATACCTAGACGTCCTCCGATAAGTACAGCTGCGCGTGCTTCCAGTGACTCGTTCGGGCTGTCAATTCGGTACGTTCCCTCAATCAGGCGCTCAAACTCACGTTCTGTCAGGACCTTCTCATACGTCGGTGGCATTACCAGCCAACGCTACTTTGTCGCGAAAAACATCACTACCTATATCACCGTGAACTAATTTGCCGAGGAAGAGACGGTACCTTATACTATTTTTATTAGTTTGTATTGCTAACCCCCTCGGCCGTGTAGCGGTATAGTGTATTTTGGATTGGTGGCCTTAGCCACTATCGGGTACAAAGCCGCCGACTAGGCCCCTTGATGTAACGCGTTCTTGCCCGACCTAGTGAGATGCTTATTCGCTGGTACCGTATTCCGGAGCTTTCCGGAAGCCCTAGTTTTCCATAAACAGGAATCGAGTGACAGCGTAGGAATCGAGACAGTTATTGAGGTGGTGCTTAGGTCGTTTCCGGAAATGACCCGGTCACGCTTTTAGGGGTAGACACAAAATGAGACGACCACAGACAGATGATCCGCGATGCTCGCGTCCTTCGCGCCGGGTTCGTCCCTCGAGAAGTTGAGCATCGCGACGCCGAGGTCAATCACCTCTCTAGCGTCCTCGAGCCCATCACGAACGGTGAACCCGCCAACACGGCGATCATCACCGGACCCAGCGGCGCCGGCAAGACGTGTATCTCGAAGTTCGTCACGGAACGGCTCCGAGAAGAGGTCCTCGACGTCGAGGCCACCTACGTCAACTGCTGGCGCAACTACACGCGGTTCCGCACGCTCTACCAGATCCTCGACGACCTCGGCGCGACCATCGACATCCACCGGCAGTCGACGCCCCACGACGAACTCGTCGATCGCCTCCAGCAGCATGACGGCCCGCGAACCGTCGTCATCCTCGACGAGGTCGACCAACTGGAGGACCCCAGCGTCATCTACGACCTCCACAGCCTCCCGCAGTTCGCGATCATCTGCATCGCGAACAAGGAAGAGGAGCTGTTCAGCCGCGTCGACGACCGCCTCGTGAGCCGGCTGCGCTCCAGCGAGCACGTCCGGATGGACAAGTACCACGACGAGCAGCTGTACGATATCCTGAGTGCGCGGGCGAAGTGGGGGCTCAACGAGGACGTCATTACCGACGACCAGCTCTACCGGATCGCCGATGCGGCCGCCGGCGACGCCCGCCTCGCAATCGGCATTCTCCGGACGGCAGCCAGCACGGCCGACCGCGAAAATCAAGAACAGATTACTGACGACATCCTCCGCGACTCGGCTGACGACGCCCGTGCTCAGATTAAACAACGAAGTCTCGATTCGCTCACGCCCCATCAGCGGGCTGTCTACGACATCGTTCGTGAGCACGGTCCGCTCGGACCAAGCGAGATTCACGACCGCTACACAGAGGAGGTCGATGATCCCCGGACGAAACGGACCGTCCGGACGTACCTCTCGAAAATGGAGCAATACAACCTCGTCGAGGCGGAGGGGACGAGTCGGGATCGAGAGTACTCGCTGGTCGACTCAGCAGCCGCGTCGCCGATGCAGTGACCGGAGAGGGTCGCGTACGCACATCCCGCAGGTAGCCGACCTGAGCGGAAGTTCTATGTATTGGTATCTCGATAGAGATAGCTAGAAGCGAAAAACGACAGCGCGAGCAAGAGGCAATTTCAATAATGAACGAGTTAATGGATGCCACCGCTGCGAAAATTGTGTTAGCAGTCCAGCGTGGCGATTCTATCAACCGTATCGCGAGCAAGATTGACGTCTCGTACTCGTGGGTGTACGACTGGATTGACCGGTTAGATGACGAAGAGGTCATCGCTAATACCGATAATGGAATCCAGATCGTCGATCACGAGATGCGCCAGCAATACGCCGAGATGATGGCTGCGTTGCACAGCCGCGATACCATCTCTCAGGAAGACGCGTACGTCATTCCACACTTCGCCGGAATGGAGTTCGCGTACACGGAAATTGACGCGGCATACGTCTGGACACACGGCGGCTTCCAGATCGCGCGGAGCCACGACGACTATCCGGTGTTCATCGAAGTGCACGACCGTGACGTCGAACGGTGGATTGCGTTCTTCCAGCAGTTTGGCGTCGACACGACGATCAACGAGCGCCCGGACGCCAGCGACGTCAACGGGAACGTTCACTACGTGTTGTTCCCCAAGACCGGCGATATCGACGCCGAGTGGGTCGACGGCAACCCCGTCATCCCGTTGGACGATACCGTCAGCCAGATGATGGAGAATCGGCCAGCGTACGAGCCCGCCTTGGAGATCATCGCCGACGAGTACGACAGGGACATCGATGCGTCACATCACAGTGCCATGAATGCGAACGAACAGATGGAATGAGTCTTCCCGAGCGACAATCCGAGCTGATTGACACGCATCGCGCGGTCCAGGATGCCGAACTGCCGTATGTTCTCGTTGGCGGCTGGGCGGTGTCCGCGTTCCAAACACGGTTCACAACCGATATCGACACCGTGATTCCGGACACCGCACTCGACGACTTTGATACTCTTCTTCGTGACCTCGGATACGAGAAACAGTTCGAGCAGGACGTCTCGAACGAGTACGACGGGCGAATGCTTCAATACACAAAGGAGGTCGGAGCGAACGCCGTCAAGTTCGAGGCACTCGTGGATGCGATGGGGTGTCGACAGACGGACGCAGAGTGGTCGTACCGCTATCTGCACGAACACAGTACTATTGAATCGCTTGACGTCGCCGAAGACCTGGACGGGCGAATCCCGGAACCGGCGCTGCTGTTCGCGATGAAACTCCACAGCGGGCGAAAGGCCGATACCCGCGACCTCGTCGTTATCAGTTTGCGTGCGGATTTCGACCGCATCGAGCGACACGTCCACCGTGGCGACCCAGAGAAGCTCGATAAACAGATCGAGATGGTCCTGAATCGACTCGAAGAGGATGGGTTCGAAGACTCATTCAAGGGTGTCTTTCGACAAGAAGAACTGCCAGCAAACGCTGTGGACGACCTGGCTTCGTTCCTGTCTGAGCAGCGAAATCGGCTGTGATATCAGTAGTTGCTAGCGCGATTTCTGTATTCAGAACAGTGCTGAAACTGAGGCGGCTGAATCGGTAAGTGTGAATGCGTCTATATCAAGTAGCGCTCCACCTATTCGACCGGTTCTGCGCGCATTTCGTCGGCCCAGAAATCACCCGCGATGACATCGAGTTTGTAGTGCGTTCCGTTCGCTCGGACGAAATCGGCGGTACTCAAACTCTCCGGGAGGGAGTCCCACTTGCCGAACGGCGTATCGTATGAGCCATTCTCGATTGCCTTCTGGACTGGCTCTCTCACCTCCGACGAAAGATTTTCGAGAACAACGACGGACGCATTTTCCGACGGCTGGTGGTCGGTTACCTGAATCTCATAGGTGGCTAACGTCGGCCCAACGTCCCACGAGAGCTGGTGGTACGACCCATTTTTCTGGACGTACTCATGCTCCTGGAAAACCTCCTTTGCGTCAGTGGGGAAGTACGTTCGATTGACGTACGGTGACTCACGGACAGCGTCGGGTGCGAACCCAGTTGCTCGTTGCTGGGCGGCATCGAACGCTTGCTGCTCGGTGTCTGAGAGCGTGGTGTAGTTAACGGTATTACTCGGCGTCGCAGCAGTCGGCGTCGCATTTGACGGGCTGGACGTAGTTGTCGGAATTGCGGACGTCGTCTCTGTTGGTTGCGTGGAGGGAGCGCCGCCGTTCAGCCCACTACAGCCAGCCAGCAGAACGAGAAGGATGACCATCAATTCTCGGCGCATGCTGTCAGTTCCCGACCAGCAATAAAGTGTTTTGTGGGGAGCCGAAACACACAATAAACCCACTTCAAGACTGACTAATACCTCCCCTGTACTGATCGGGCGTTCCATCTTATTTACTGAATAAAGAAACCGTATATTGGCAACTACTGATATATTAACCAACAGACCCCGCGAAAAATCAGTTGTTGGTTAACTCGTCTATATGGATTGAACGCGATTCTGGAAACGTTCTCGGAAACAGTCGAATATTCGCAGAAACCTAAGCAGTACGCATAGCTCAGCACGTAGCTCGTGCCTTCCCTGAAACGCGGAAGCGCCACGCCGCGGCTTATCGGGAATGTGGACCTCTAGTTGAGTATGGGAAAATACTCAACGTCGAACCGATTGGAAGTGGACCAGCCAACTCGGGGCGCTGACCGCAATCGGTCTCTCGCTGACCAGGCCGACCCGGCTACGGACGAGCTGCTGCTGCCGCAGCTCGACGACGGCATCACGCTACTCGATGTCGAGGGGGACCGCGGCGTCCCGATCCTACAGTCGCTCGTGCTCGACCACCTCCTCCTACACGACGGGCCCGCCTTCTGGGTCGACGCAAACGGCCACGCGACGACGACGATACTCGCCCAAATCGCCCCCAGTCAACGGTTGCTCAACCGAATCCACGTGGCACGCGGATTCACTGCCTCCCAGCACTACGGCGCCGTCTGTGATCTTCCGACGGCGGTGAACAAGTCGATTCAGATGTCCACCACCGACGCCGGGGCGGCCAGTCGAGGGGCGCCAGGTCGTGACGAGGACACGTCGCCCCACACACCTGCCCTCATCGTCGCGCCGGCCGTCGACGCCCAGTACCGCGCCGACGATACCCTCGGCGAAACCCACACGGAAACCCTCCAGGCCCGAGCCCTCGCCCGGTTGGCGACCTACGCCGAGGGATACAACATCCCGGTGCTCGTTACGCGAAACGAACGAAACGAATTCACCGAGCCAGTCGCGACGGCCGCCGACCACCATCTGGAATGCGAGCAGACCCGAATGGGGCCACGGGTCGTCGGGGAGGACTTCGAGACGCTCGTCTATCCCGTCGACGGCGGCGCGTACTACCAGACGACGTTCGCGTACTGGCGGCAGCTGCTCGCGGCACGCGCCACGCAGGTCGGCGTGGAACCGACAACGCCGGCGCCGTCGACGCCGACCCCGGAGGGTGTCGGAATGGGCGTCACCGCTGACGGTGAGACGGTGGCGGCTACCACGGATCCCTTGCTCGATGCGTGGACGGCGAGCGGTACAGGAGGCCGATAGCGGTGACATCCTCGTCCGCCGTAAACGGCGGGGCTTCCAACACAGTTGGATTCCGGCCCTGCCATCGACATAGCAAGCCCGGAGAGGTTTCAGTCCGTAAACGCCGTGAGTCTCATCTGCGAGGGTTTCTCGCTCGTCTCACGGTGGACTGTGGCGCTGTCACGGGCGCTCCCATCCCGAGGCGAGTCATTGCCTGTCGGTTCCCAAGACAGGCTCTCTCCCCACGGGTCAACGCGGCCAGCGATATTTGCCGCCGCGTTCAGATCGGCGTGGAACACTGTGATGTGGCAATCGTTGTTCTGGCACCAAAAGTCGTCGCCGTCCCGGGTTCCGATGTATCCGCAAGTGTGGCACGTCTGGGACGTGTAGGCGGCGTCCACGTACTCGACCGGGATACCGGCGTCTCGGGCTTTATCCTCGATACGGCCTTGCAAACGGGCGAAGGCCCATGCGTGGAGTCGTCGGTTCATCCACTTTCCGTAGTCCAGCGATTCGCGGATGTAGGTCAGGTCCTCCATGACGACTACGGGGTTCTCGAACCCACGGGCATACTCGACGGCCTGCCGAGACACCTTCTCGACAATATCAGTGAGCGCGTTCTGGTAGTAGTCGAATCGCTCGTCAATCCGCCACTCGGCGGCCTCGCGCTCTTGGAGTCGCTTAAGCGTCGTGTGCATCTCCTTCCGCAGATGCCGCGCTCGATTGCCACTGACAATAATCGGCTCCCGTGGCACGTCGCGTTTCAGGGCACAGCCCGTAATCAACGCGCTCTCACCAACGTCGAAGCCGATGTACGTCGGTTCTGCATGGTCCGAATTGGTCCGTTCAACCTCGTACTCGACGGTGACATGCAACTCCCACGACGTTCGGTGTCGCTGGAGTTGGATTTCACCGGGTTCTGCCCCATCGTCGGTCAACAGGTCGTTCCACAGCGACTCCTGCTCGGGGTTGATACGCAGTGGAATCCAGAAATTCGTCCCGCGACCGGGTTGGGGAACCTGCCACACGTAGCTGAAGTCGCGCTCGTCGGAGTAGTCGAATTTCGCGGCACGGTTGACAAGCCGAAGCGGATGCCCGTCGTCCAACTCCGAAGCGTTGTACGTGTCCCGAAGTTTGGGGACGTAGGACTTGAGCGCGTCTTTGGCCTGATACGGCAGGTCGTAGGGTGTCACAATGTCGTTGACCGCAGACATTGTATCAGCCCCGGCGTCGAAGGCGTCGTGCAGTGCCTCACGATATGTGTCCAGCAGACACGACAGGCGTTGCTCTTTGCCCGCTGTGGGTGGTACGAGGGTAGCCTGAAGCGTTTTCGTCACCGACTCGGACACGCGAATAAATACACACTATACACACTTATGCGTATCGGACACACAGAACGTGGTGATGATACGGAAGAACATCACCATCACGGAAGAACAGGCCGAGTGGATAGACGAGAATCACATCAACCTATCGAGCCTCGTCAGAGAATGTATCGACACAAAACGAAGGGAATCAGGCAATACCGACTAACGGCAGCTGCGTCTGAGAGTGACGCGATTCCCACCTGGCCTGAAGGCTGGGATTCCCTTACTGTCTAAAGATGGGGCGCACGAACCCAACCTACCGAGATGCGCTGCGGGCCATCGAAGAGCGCTGGGCGGAGTTCCGCCGGGCACTGCGGCGTCGCGACCAGCCGCGATTCGACCGGCTGTTCGAGTACGCCCGCGAGCACGCCGACGCGAGCGGGCTGTTGAACCACCAGAACCCGCTGCTGCCGGCGCTGCTCAGCATCGACCTCGAACAGGAATCTCGCCTCGACGACCACGAGGAACGCCTCACAGAGCTTGAGCAACGGCTTTCGAAAGCTGGGGGCGAGCAACAGCAATCGCCCGCCGAAGGTGACACTGGAGGTGCAGAATGACTGAGTTGACGACAATCGCCTTCGACATCGAAACAACGGGGTTCGAGACCGATGATGAACTCACAGTAGTTGGGTTCGACTCGGCGGTCTCGTCGCGAGTGTTTCTCAATACAGACGGAACGACACCACAAGCAGGCCTCGCAGATCAGCTGAACGACACTCTCCAGACACCGGTGCAGCTCTCAGTCCTCGACAGCGAACAGGCACTCCTGCACGAACTAGCGACGTTCGTCACGTCGACACTCACCCAACGTGATGCTAAGCTCGTTGCGTACAACGGTGAGCGGTGGAACGGAGGGTTTGACCTGCCGTTTCTCCGGACTCGGCTCTGTACGCACGGGCTCGAGTGGCCCTTTGGCACGTTGCCATACGTCGATGTGATGGATGTCTTCGAGACACGCTTCAATACGAGTGAGGATACACTGAGTGGCGTCTACGAGGAACTGATCGGCGCCGGATTGAACGAGCTTGATCCATTCACCAATAGTAGCGAGGCAGTCACCGCGTGGAAGGAGGGCACCTATGAGCCACTCATCATCCACAACGTCGCCGATATCCGACGGACTCGAGCGTTGATGGAGCTCGCAGAACGGTACTGTTCGAAATCGGATTTCTCGATGAAGTCACTCGAACCAGTTGTTTGAGAGCAAGTTGTATCCGTCCCGAAAACACGAATCCCCCGCCAGTAGGACAAGGAGGAAACGCGTATCGGCAAGGACTGGGGCTACGGCGGGTTCTCAGCGTCGTTGATTCCGTCAAACGTCTCGTTGGCATAGGCATATCGCCACCGTTGAAGAATCGCTCGCGTCACGAGGCCAGTCTCAGACACAGCAATACAGGATTCCTCGACGGGACGACTCGGAGCGTCGGGTGGTGGATGGAAGTGTCGTCTCGGCGCGTCCGGTTTCGGGTGGCAATCGAACCGGAAATTCCGATTCTGGTCGTCCGTGTAGTGGATCGCAAAGTTTTCGGTTAGACTCCACCGGATGTCGATTCGAGCAGTTGACGCTGCACCGACTCCATCAGACAGTTCGACCGAGAGCGTCTGTGGATTCAACGGGTCATCTAGTGATGCTGTCTCGGCCAGCGGTTCCTGCTCCATGATCAGGTCTCGAATCTCACGCAACGCCCCGGCGTCAATAGGCCCAAATACCTCGGATTGCTCGACCGACTGAGACTGTTGGGAAGGAGTCGCGTCGCTGGTCATACGACGATGGATGCATCGCTATCGCCCTCATCGTCGGTATCTGTGCCAGTCAGGTGGCCCGTATTGCTTGCTTCACCGATTGCGAGTGTTGCTTGTGCGAGTGCGAGGTTACGTCGCGTCGTTTGCCATTCCGTGAGGCGGGCACCGTAGTCGCTATCGACGTCGTCGACGTCTCGTTCACGGGCGAATTCTTCGGGTGAATCGACACCATACTCCTCACGCCACTCCTGTATCTGTGCCTTCATATCAGCAATCCCGGACGCGATCTCTTCGGAGGACAATTCCGCGAGGAGCGACTGGGCATGTTCAGTGACAATCGCTGTCTCCGATCGTCGGTAACACGTCGTCTGCCCGTCTTGAGAGGGTGTCACTTCGCCAGCGCTTTCGAGCGTTCGCAGGTGCTTTCGCGCCGTGGTTGCCGAAACGCGGGCGCGATCGGCGATCTCTCCGGCGGACGCAGGGTCGTAGGTAGTACGGATGATTTCGTACACTCGTTCAAACGGCGTCGTCTCCTCAATCCATTCTTCTTCGACGACCTCGTTTACGTCGCGATGTTCGGTCCCGCCATCCGCGACCATTCGATCGGACGGGGCCATCTCCTCGGACATGATATGCCAAACAACGCGAGAGTAGTATAATAATCTGTGGGACAGTATTTTGCTCTCTTGGCTGCCTACTGCCGTTCCCACAGAGTTTCGATTCGTTCTTCGACCGAATCGAGGACGAGTTGACAGACGTCACGATGGTCTGGGGGGCCACTGTGCGTCCTCTGCGTTGGTGCGACTCGCGTCCGGCGGCGGATGAAAGTGGTCCCGTGCGTTGTGACTGCTTGGGTGGCGGTCCCAGCGACATTTCCACACGCTCTCCTGGCGTTCTTCTTGATAGTGGACGGTGAAATCGTCGTTGCGATAC
>NZ_WPCF01000010.1 GCF_009741975.1 Halobacterium sp. CBA1126
AGCCGCCCGAGCCGTCGTCGGCGCCCGCCGAGGGCTGGCTGAGGTCGACGGTCGCGACCCGCGAGAGGCGCTCGCCGTTCACCGAGTAGCTGACGTTCAGCGGCACGCGCTCGACGCCCTCGTCGACGGCCGCGCTCACCTCGAAGGTCGCGAACTCGCTGGACTGCACCGAACCGACGAAGTACTCGCCGTTCGGCGGAATCGCGGACACGCCCTCGGCGTCGCCGACCGACACGAGCACGGAGCCGACGTCCGCGCTCCCGAGGTTCGCGGCGTCCCCGCTGACGCCGACCGTCGAGCCGTCCCGCGTGAACTCGACGCCCGTGAGCGAGATCTCCGAGACGGCCCGCGGCGAGTACCGGAGCGTCCGCTCGGCCGTCCGACGCTCACCGGCGGCAGTGTACGCGGCCTCGATTCGTACCTCGCCGGCGGGAATCCGGTCGCCGTCGAGCGTCACGGTCCGCGTCCCCTCGGCGGGCACGTCCTCGCCGAGCGCGCGAGCGACGACCTCGCCGCCGCTGAACGCGCGCACCTCGACGTCCCGGAGCTCGACGTTCCCGTACTCGGTCAGCGACGCCTCGATGGCGGCCGTGCCGTTCACCGACGTCGGCGTCGCGGTCAGCGCCGCGTCCACGTTGGTCTCGGCCACGTCGACAGTCACGTTGCGGTCGACGGTTCGCGTCACCCCCTCGCTCGTCTTGTACGTCAGCGTCGCCGCGAGCGTCCGCTCGCCCGCCTCCGGGAACGTCACGCGGTACTCGTGGGTGACCTGCGACCCCGACGGGATGGACGCGCTCACGCGCTCGGCGTTGTCGACGCTCGCGTCCCCGGCCAGCTCCAGCCGGACGTTCGAGAGGACGCCCTCGTCGCCGTTCGAGACGGAGGCGTTCACGGTGCTCTCCTGTCCCGCGACGAGGTCGGGCGTCGAGAACGACACCACGGCCTCGTCGGGCTCCTCGACGTCGACGTACAGCGGGTAGTTGATGCGCTGGTAGTCGCCGTCGTCGTCGCGCACCACGACGTGGACCGTGAGCCGGCGCTCCCCGGGCGAGCCGATGCTCACCGTCAGCGGCACGTCGAGCGTCTGGCCGGCGGCGATCGCGCCGACGTTCTCGATGCGGCCGTACTCGGTCGTGCTCCCGGCCTTCCGCACGTACACGTCGGTCACGTCGACGGAGCCGGAGCTGCTCTGTAGGTTCGCGACGGTCGTCGTCAGCGTGAACGGCTCGCCGGGCGCCGGCTGGTCGACGGACGTCTCCACGGACTGGACGGCGACGTCGGTCTGCGCGGCGCTCCCCACGGCGACGACCGCGCCGACCGACGACGCGACCAGCAACCCGACGACCGCCAGTACGGCGCTTCGCTTCACGGCTCTCCCCCCGCAGTGGCTCGACAAACGGCCCGCGTGGCCACCTCTCGGGAGCCGCGCGCAGCCGCCGGCCCGGTCGGTACCGTCTCGCCGGTCTGTCCTCGCGGTATCACGTTCCCGTGGACGGAGCCCGGCAACTTAGGAGTAGTAGTTTGGCGAACCTTTCGTCGAGCGCCAACACGCCCGCGCGAGTGAGTCGGCGGAAGTCACTGCTGGAAGCGCAACCATCCTCGGGCCGTAGCGAGAAGACGAGGTATGCGTGACTCCAACCGCGAGTGGGTGTTCGCCGAGCGACCCGACGGTGAGCCGGACATGGACAGCTTCGAACTCCGCGAAAGCGACGTACCGAGCCCAAAGCACGGCGAGGTGCTCGTCCGCGTGCGGTATCTCTCCGTCGACCCGTACATGCGGGGTCGGATGCGGGACGCCGAGTCGTACGCCGAGCCGTGGACGGTCGGCGACCCGATGGAGGGCGCCGTCGTCGGCGAGGTCGTCGAGAGCAAGACCGACGCGTACGAGGCCGGCGACCTCGTGACCGGCAACGGGACGTGGGCGGACTACAGCGTCCTCGACGCCGACGAGGTCGCCCCCGTCGACCCCTCGGTCGCGTCCCCGGAGGCGTATCTGGGCGTGCTCGGGATGCCCGGCCGGACGGCGTACTTCGGACTGTTGGATATCGGCGAACCCAAGCCCGGTGACACGGTCGTCGTCTCCGGGGCTGCGGGAGCGGTCGGGTCGGTCGTCGGACAGATTGCGAAGCTCAACGGCTGCCGCGTCGTCGGCTTCGCGGGCACCGACGAGAAGGTCGAATGGCTCACCGAGGACCTCGGCTTCGACGCCGCAATCAACTACGACGACGTCGACGACTACCGCAGTGCGCTCGACGACGCCGCACCCGGTGGCGTGGACGTCTACTTCGACAACGTCGGTGGCCCGATTACCGACGCGGTGTTCACGAAGCTGAACCTCGACGCGCGCGTCGCCGTCTGCGGCCAAATCGCCCACTACAACGACGAGTCGGTGCCGAGCGGCCCGCGGAAGCTCCCGCAGCTCATCGCGGCGCGCGCGAGAGTACAGGGGTTGCTCGTCGGCGACTACGCGCCGCGGTTCGCTGAGGCCAGCGAACAGCTCGCCGAATGGGTCGCCACCGGCGAAATCACCCACAGGGAGACCGTCGTCGACGGGCTCGAGAACGCGCCCGACGCGTTCCTCGGGCTGTTCTCTGGAGACAACATCGGAAAACAGGTCGTCGGCGTCTCTGAACCGGGCGGCGAGTAGGCGGGCGCGCGTCGAGCGTCAGTCGATGAACGACTCGATGCGCGCAAGCGCCTCCTTCAGGTCGCCGAGCCCCGTCGCGTACGTGACCCGGAGGTGGCCCTCGCCGCCAGTGCCGAAGACGCCGCCTGGGACGACGGCGACTCCCTCCTCCTCGATGAGGGCTTCGGCGAACGCCTCGCTGTCGTCCCACGGGCACTCGGGGAACACGTAGAACGCGCCCGACGCGGGGAAGCAGTCGATGCCCATCTCCTCGAACCGCGAGAGGACGAAGTTCCGGCGGCGGTCGTACTGCTCGCGCATCTCCGCGACGTCGTCGCTGCAGCTCCGCAGCGCCTCGAGGGCGGCGTGCTGTGCGGTGGTGGGCGCCGACAGCATCGTGTACTGGTGGATGCGGTTCATCGACTCGATGGCCTCCGGCGGCGCGAGCGCGTACCCGAGCCGCAGCCCCGTCATCGCGTAGGCCTTCGAGAAGCCGTTGAACACGACAGTGCGCTCGCGCATCCCCGGGAGGGTGGCGATGGAGGTGTGGTCGTGCTCGTAGGACAGCGCGGCGTAGATCTCGTCGGCGAACACGCGCAGGTCGTGCTCGCGGACGAACTCCGCGACCGGTTCGAGTTCCTCGCGGGTCATCGTCGCGCCGGTCGGGTTGTTCGGGTAACACAGCACGAGCGTGTCCGCGTCCGCGGCCCCCGACGCCTCGAGGACCTCCCGCGTGAGCTTGAACTCGTCCTCGCGGCGCGTCGGCACGTCCACGACGTCGGCGCCCGCGAGCCGCGCGGCCGGCACGTACGAGAGGTACGACGGCTGCGCGACCGCGACCGTGTCGCCCGGGTCATGGAACGCGCGGAACGCGAGGTCGACCGCCTCGCTGGCGCCCGCGGTCACGAGCACCTCCTCGTCGGCGTCGTAGTCGAGGTCGTAGTTGGCCGCGACGTGGTCGACGATCTCCTCGCGGAGCTCGCGCAGCCCGCGGTTCGGCGTGTAGGAGGTCTGCCCGCGCTCCAGCGACTCGATGGCGGCGTCCCGGGCCGCCCACGGCGGCGCGAAGTCCGGTTCGCCGACGCCCAGCGAGATGATGTCGTCCTGCTCCTCGGCGAGCTCGAAGAACCGGCGGATGCCGCTCGGCGGGACGGTCTCGAGGCGCTCGGACTCCTCGAAGCTCATGGCGAGACCGAGAGCCGGTCGTCGTCGTCGCCGTCCTCGAACTCCACGCCGCCCTCCTTGTACGTCTCCATGATGTAGTGGGTGACCGTCTGCGTGATCTCGGGGACGGGCGCGACCTGCTCGCTGATGAAGTTCGACACCTCGCTCATCGAGTCGCCCTCGACGTCCATCGCGAAGTCGTAGTCGCCGCTGACCAGCCGCAGCCCCTCCACCTCGGGGAACTTCGCGAGCCGCTGGGCGATGTCGTCGTAGCCGGTCTCGCGGTCGAGCGTGACGTTCAGCTCGACGGACGCCCGCACGCGCTCGGGCTCGATCTGGTTCCGGTCGACGATGGCGCGGTAGCCGCGGATGACGCCCTCGCTCTCCAGCTCCTGAATGGTCGCCTCGACCTCTTCGACGTCCAGGCCGGTCTGGCGGGCGAGGTCCTCGGTCGAGTACCGCGCGTTCTCGCGCAACAACGGGAGTATCTTCTCGCGACTGCTCATGCGTACCCTCCACGACAGCGAGACAAAAGGATTTCTCACCCACGGCAGATACTGACACGCCCCGACGGCGTCCGGTGCCGACGTGACACGTACGACGAACTTACTCGCCGTGAAGCACGCGGTTGACATCCTCCCCGCCCTGAAGAGCGGGGCTTTCTCCTTGATTCTCCGTAAAAATACGGCCGTGTCCGCAGGGGGAGGTATGAACGACTCAAATCAGCCCGCTCGAAGTCCGAGAACAACGACCTCGTCACGGAGAACGACGACGGGACCGTCACGGTCTCGGGGTTCACGGGCAACGAGGGGTTCGGGGACGCCTTCCGGTTCACCGGCTCGATGACGGACTTCGAGCGCACGGGCGGCGACGCCGACTTCTTCGTCCGGCTCGACGGCGAACGCGTGTCCGTCGACGACCTCCTCGACTGACCCGTCATCGTTCGGACGTAGCCTTTTCCGTCGTTGAGACGTACCTCCGAGTATGGTGTCCACAGGCGACGCAGCACCACGGTTCGAGGCGACGCTCGGAACCAGCGACCACGAGGACTTCGCGCTCGAAGAGCACCTCGGCGACGGCCCGGTCGTACTGGCGTTCTTCCCGGGCGCGTTCACGCCGCCGTGCACGAACGAGATGGTCGCGCTCCAGGACCGCCTCGGCGACTTCGAGGACGCGGGCGCGACCGTCTTCGGCGTGAGCGCCGACTCGGCGTTCTCGCAGGGCGCGTTCCGCGAGGAACACGGCATCGAGTTCGACCTCGTCAGCGACATGGCCGGCGACGCCATCCGGGAGTACGGCCTCGAGATGGACATCCCGGACCTCGGGCTGTACGGCATCGCGAACCGCGCGGTGTTCGTCCTCGACGACGACGGCGAGGTCGTCTACTCGTGGGTCGCCGACGACCCCACCAACGAGCCCGACTACGGAGCCGTCATCGACGCCGCCGAGTCGGCGTAACCCGGTTCTCGCGGTTTACGACGCTCCGTCCTGCGGTGCGGTCTCGTTCGTCACGGTGACGGTGAACGCCTGCTCGTCGGGAATCGCGTACGGCGTCCCGTCCTCGCTGACGACCCAGTCGAGGCCGAACGTCACCGTGTTGGTCTCGTTGCCGTCGACGCTGACCGTGCGCTCGCGGGCGCTGACTTCGAGCTCGCCGACGGTGACCGTCCCGTCGCTGGTGTTCCCGCCGAACGCGGCGGCGCTGGCGGTCGCCTCGCGGTCCGACCAGCTGCCGCTGCCCTCGCCGCGGTCGGCGTCGATGTCGACGTTCGCCTGCAGGCTGACCGCGGGGTCGCCGGCCCGCCGCGCGCTCATCGACATCGCGCCGACGCCCTCGGAGAGCCCGGCGACGGTGACGTTCGTGCTGGACTCGTTGCCGACCGGCACGGTCAGCGACTCGTTCTCGAGTGTGACGTTCAGCGGCTCCGCCGTCGACTTCCCGACGACGAGCCGCGTGGTCGCGACCGCGCCGCCGTCGCGGGTGTCGACGCTCGCGACGCGGAGCCGGTACAGCCCCGCGTCGAGGGCGTCCGCGGACAGCGAGAACCGCTGGTTCCAGCGGTGGAACCCGTCGCTCGGCGAGACCTCGTGTGCCGGCCCGAGGTCCACGCGAGCGACCGCTCGACCGCCCACGCGCTCGACGCCCGCGAATCCGGGCGTGTCGGCGAACGCGTCGCGGAGCGCGTCCGCGCCGGCCGCGTCGCCGCGGAACCGGTCGGCGCTCACGTACACCGAGTAGTTCGTCCGCTCGGTCGCCACCGTGACGGTAGCGTTCGCGTCGCCGGACGCCGCGTCGACGAACGTCGACTCCGTGCCGACGCGGAGGGCCTGGCGGACGACCTCGAAGGCCGCCGTCTCGTTGTCCGAGGCGGCCGTCAGCTCCCCGTCGTCGACCGCGAGTACCTCGCCGTCCGGCGTCTCGACGGCGTACGTCCCGGGCGCGAGCGTCGCGGAGTCGACGACCGCGCGGTCGTCGTCGCCGACGCACACGCGGCGCTCGACGTGGCGCTGGAAGTCGTCGTACTCGCCGGGCACCGCGACGAGGTTGAGCGTGTCGGCTGACGCATTCGGGGCCTCGAAGCCCAGGGCCTGCCCGCGGTAGACCGACTCGTTGGACGTCGGGGCGGCCTCCGCGTCGAGCGGCGTGCCGGCCGCCGCTTCGGGGAAGTCGACCGTCCAGACGTCGCTGGAGGCGTTCGGCTCGAGGTAGTTCGTCGTCGCGACGGTCGCCGACTCCCCGCTGCCCGTCGCGGCCACGATGCGGGTGCTGTCGGCGCGACTCGTCTGGAACCGCTCGGTACCGTTCGCGGCGACGCCGACGAACCGCGCCGTGCTGTCGTCGCCCCACGGCGCGCGGTCGGCGCCGACGAGGACCACGCCGTCCTCGGCGGCGAGGGCGTCGACGACGCGGGTCTCCGCGCCGGTCTCGTAGACGCGGCTCCACTCGGGCACGCCGTCACCGCCGACGCGCATCGCCCACGGCGACGGGGTGAACCCGCCGAAGCCGCCGCGGTGCCAGCCCGCGAGGACGACGCCGCCTTCGTCGGTCGCACCGCGTCCGCGACGCGGCCGCCGCTGCCGTCGTCGAACGTCTCGTTCAGCACGGGTGCGCCGGTCTCGTTCGTCCGAACGACCCACGGCGCGTCGAAGGCGACCGTGCCGGCGAGCACGAACCCGTCCTCGGTCGTCCGGAGGGCTCGCGGCGCGGCTTCCGCGTCGTACGTGTGTTCGAGCGTGCGGTCGCCGGCGGCGTCGTAGCGCGCGAGCCGGACGCCCCGTTCGGCGCGAGCGTACGCGACCGCCACGCCGTCCTCGGCACGTGCGAGGGCGAGGCCGCGGCCGAGGTAGCCCGTGGTGTTCAGCGGTTCGGTCCACTGCCGGTCGCCGTCGGGCCCGAAGCGGACGACGGCGACGCTCGTCTCGAAGGGCCGGGACGCGTTCTCGTCGACGTGGCGTTCGGTGCGAATCGCGTACGCGCCGCCGTCGTCGGCGGGCGCGACGGCCGCGATGCCGCTCCGGTTCGCCGACGACTCCTCGTACGCCCACTCGGTCTCGCCGTCCGCACCGACGCGGAGGACGGTCGCGTTGGCCGCGCGCAAGCCGGTCGCACCGGCGACGACCACGTCCCCGCCGCTCGCCTCGGCGAGCGAGGCGACGGCGAAGCGGTCCGCGGAGTAGTTCGCGACGGCGTCGCCCACCGTGGGCGCGTCGTCGGTTCCGTTCGACTCGTTCGGCGTGCTCGTCGTGTCGTTCGCCGCGTCGCTGGCGTCGGCGACGGTGGCCGTCGGCGTCGGCTCCCCGCCGAGCGGGTTTCCGACGCAGCCGGCCGTCAGGAGGGCCACGGCGACCAGCACGCACGCGAGGACCAATCGACGTCGCATGCACGCGAGGTGTCGTCGCGCCGCCACCAATAGGTTTCGCTCTCTGTCAGGGCGTGACGACGAGCTTTCCGAGGAAGCTCTCGGTGAGCATGTCGCGCTGGGCGTCGGCGGCCTCCTCGAGGTCGTAGGTCTCCGCGACCTCGATTGACAGCTCCCCGGTCTCCATGAGGTGCGCGACGCCGCGCAGCGGCACGCGCAGGTCAGGCGTGTTGAACATGCTCATGAACTGGTAGGTGACGTCCTTCTTGCGCGCCGGCGTGTCGTTCGCGAACCCCGGGTCGGGGCTGTTCTCGCCGATGCCGACGACGCGAGCGTTCTGCGCGGCGACGTCCGCGTCGAACTGGAAGTAGTCGTCGAGGCGGTGGTCGAGGACGACGTCCACGCCGCCGTCCGAGGCCGACCGCACCGCGTCTTCGAGGTCGTGGCGCGTGTAGTCGAGCACTTCGTCGGCGCCCAGCGCGGCGACGTCGTGGTGGTACTCCTGCCGCGCGGTTGTGAGCACGCGCGCACTCACTGCGTCGGCGATTTGGACGGCCGCGTGGCCGACGCCGCCGGAGCCGCCGTGGACGAGCGCGTACTCCGCGGGGTCGAGGGCGGCGTGGTCGACGAGCGCGCGCCACGCAGTGACCGCTACCACGCCGGCCGCGCCCGCTTCCACGAGGTCGGCGCCGTCGGGCAGCGAGACGGTGCGGTCGGTCGGGACGGTCGCGTACTCGGCGTACGAGCCCTGGTTGGCCGTGTTCCCGATGCCCGTCCCGTATACGCGGTCGCCGACCGCGAACGCATCGACGCCGTCGCCCGTCTCCACGACGGTGCCGGCGTAGTCGACGCCCGGCGTGAACGGGAGCGACACGGGCGTGTACGTTCCCTCGCGGTAGTAGGTGTCCACGGGGTTGACGCCCGCGGCCGCCACCTCGACGAGGAGTTCGCCCGGGCCGGGTGCGGGTCGCTCGACGTCTTCGACTCCCAGCACGTCCGGGCCGCCGTGTTCCTGTAAGCGGACTGCTCGCATACTCGCGGCCACGGCACAGGAGGGGATAAGACTACGCCCTCCGGCGGGGCGGGCGGCAAACCGGGCCGGCTGCGCGTACGCTTAAGTTACGGACGCCGCGTAGTCGAGGTATGCGCGCAGCAGTCTTACGCGAGTACGGGGAGCCGCTGGCCGTCGAGGAGGTCCCCGACCCCGAGCCCGACCCCCACGGCGTCGTCGTCTCCGTCGAAGCGTGCGGCATCTGTCGGAGCGACTGGCACGCCTGGAAGGGCCACGGCGAGTGGGCCGACGACCGCGTTGACCCCGGCCAGATTCTCGGCCACGAGCCCGCCGGCACCGTCGTCGAGGTCGGCGACGACGTGGACGGCGTGGCCGTCGGCGACCGGGTCGCGGTGCCGTTCAACCTCGGCGAGGGGTCGTGCCCGCAGTGCCGCCGCGGCCACGGGAACGTCTGCGACGACGGCTACGCGCTCGGGTTCGAACACGACGCGCAGGGCGCGTTCGCCGAGCGCGTCCACGTCCCGCACGCGGACTTCAACGCGACCGTCGTCCCCGACGCCGTGCCGATGGAAGCGGTGGCGGCACTGGGCTGCCGGTACGCGACGGCGTTCCACGCGCTCGCCCACCGCGCGGACGTCGCAGGCGGCGACTGGGTGGCCGTCCACGGCTGCGGCGGCCTCGGCCTCGCCGGCGTCCAGATTGCGAGCGCGCTCGGCGCGGGCGTGGTCGCCGTCGACGTCCGCGAGGAACCGCTCGCCCTTGCCGAACAGGTCGGCGCCGCCGAGACCGTCCGCTCGGACCGCGTGGACTCGGTGCCCGAGACGATTGCCGCGCTGACCGACGGCGGCGCGCACGTCTCGATGGACGCGCTCGGCCGCGCGGAGACCTGCCGGAACAGCGTCGACTGCCTCCGCACGCGCGGCACCCACGTCCAGGTCGGCCTGACGACCGACGCGGAGAAGGGTGAAGTCGCCTTGCCGGTCGACGAGATCACGCGCTGGGACGTCTCCGTGCTCGGCTCCCGCGGGATGCCGCCGTCCCGGTACGACGAACTGCTGCGGATGATCGCGTCCGACCAGCTCCGCCCCGAGGAACTCGTCACGGAGCGAGTGGACCTCGGCGCCGTCTCCGACCGGCTGGCGGCGATGACCGACTACGAGACCAGCGGCATCGAACTCGTCACGGAGTTCTAGGGGTTTGCCGGTTGCCGCACGCTTTTTCGGCGGGTCGTCGTAGCTAGCGACGAACATGAGCGACTCCGAGGAACTCGGCTTCGTGCAGTTCGGCGACACGGGCCTCCAGACCAGCGAGCTGCAGTTCGGGACGTGGCGGTTCGGCCGCGAGACCGAGGAGGGAACCGTCGAAATCGGGGAGAAGCGCGCGAAACGACTGCTGGACGCGTACGCCGACGCGGGCGGCCGGTACATCGACACCGCCGACGTCTACGGCGAGGGGAAGAGCGAGGAGTGGATCGGCGACTGGCTCGCCGACCGCGACCGCGAGCGGTACACCATCGCCTCGAAGATCTACTGGCAGATCCGGGACGGCGACCCGAACAGCCGCGGGAACAACCGGAAGAACCTCCGGGACCGCGTGGACGCCATCCTCGACCGCCTCGGCACCGAGTACGTCGACGTCCTCTACATCCACCGCTGGGACGACCAGACGCCGACCCGCGAGCTGATGCGCACGCTGAACGGCCTCGTCGAGGCCGGGAAGGTCCACTACATCGGCGCGTCGACGCTCCGCCCGAACGCGTGGAAGGTCGCGAAAGCGAACGAGCTCGCGCGACAGGAGGGCTGGGAGCCGTTCACGGTCGTCCAGCCCCGGTACAACCTCGTCGACCGCGAAATCGAGGGCGACTACCTCGAGATGGCCCGCAGCGAGGGGCTCGCGGTCTGCCCGTGGAGCCCGCTCGGGCAGGGCTTCCTCACGGGGAAGTACGACCGCGAGGACGGGCTCACCGGCGAGTCGACGGCCAGCGAGGACTCCCGCTGGGCGGAGAACTACCTCACCGAGCAGAACTTCGACCTCCACGACGTCCTCGACGAGGTCGCCGACGAGGTGGACGCGACGCCCGCACAGGTCGCGCTCGCGTGGCTCACCCACCGCGACGGCGTCACCGCGCCCATCGTCGGCGCGCGCACCGTCGACCAGCTGGAAGAGAACCTCGCAGCGGCCGACGTCGACCTCTCCGACGAGCAGGTCGAACGACTCACCGAAGCCAAGGGCGGCCCGTACGCCGGCCTGTAAATCGGCATACAGACCGTTTACCCCGGTATTTTCCGCGTTATCCCCGCCCCATGAGATATGTTTGGTTAATCGTGTCGTAGAAAAGGCTATTATGCTATCGTCTGTACTCTGTTTTGTCAAATAGCGTTCGATTAGGTAACCTATGGACGTAATTGGTGGTCATTCGTCGAGAATAGCACTGGGGTCGCTGGGCGGTGCGAGCGGTCGCGTCGAGGTGGGGGTAGCGTGAAGCGCTCGCTGGACACGCCGCTGCGGGCCGTCGTCCGCCGGCAGCTCCTCCGCCAGCTGCTTCGGCCGGTCGCGGCGTTCGCCGCCGTCGTCACCGCTGGCGTCGCCGGGTTCAGTTCGCTGGGCGGTGTCGGCGTCGTTGATGCGCTCTTCTGGCTGCTGGACCCCACGAGCATCGAACTCCACTTCGCCGCCCACGACGGTCCCGAGCGGCTCGTGAAGGCGTACGCTGTCGTCGTCCTCTCGGGGCTCGTCGTCGCCGGCCTCTGGATCGGCGAGACCGTGTTCTCGGCGGCGTTCGGCGGCCAGATTCAGACAGAGCTCAAACACATGCAAATCGAACAAGCGGTCGCGGACCTCCGCGGCCACGTCATCATCTGTGGGTACGGCACGTTCGGAAAAACGATCGCGCGAACGCTCCGCGACACGGACCGCGAGGTCGTCGTCATCGAATCACAGGACGCGGAGTTCCAGCGCGCACTCGACGACGACCTGCTCGCCATCCAGGGCGACGCTCGCCGCGAGGAACTGCTGACGGACGCGGGCGTCGAACGCGCCGGCGTCGTCGTCGGTGCCATCGACGACTCGAACGCGAACATCCAGATTGCGATGAACGCCAGCCAAATCGCGCCCAGCGTCCGACTGATCGTGCGCGTCGGCGACGAGACCTACGAGCAGCTCGCGCGCCGCGCCGGCGCCGACCGCGTCATCGTCCCGGAAGTCGCCAGCGCCGAACAGGTCACTGCGACGCTCTAGTAGCCGGTGCCGAGGTAGGTGTGGACGTGGTCGCCGGACTCGAGTTCGTCCACGAACGCGACCGCGAAGTCCTCCATGGAGATGTAGCTCTCGCCGTCCTCGTCGGCGACGAGTTCGCCCTCCGCGGTCCGGTACTCGCCCGTTCGCTCGCCGGGTTCGATGAGCGCCGCGGGCGCGACGTACGTCCACTCGAGGTCGTCGGCCGCGCTGATCACGTCGTAGGCGTCGATGGCCGCGCGAGCGATGGGCACCCAGTCTTCGGGGAAGTCCTCCGTCTCGACCAGTCGCGTGTCGGGGCCGACGTAGAGGCCGCCCGCGCCGCCCGTCCAGACGAGGCGGCTGACGCCCGCGTCCCGCATCCCCGCGACGACGGTTTCGGCCATCTCCACGAGCACGTCGACGTCCTCGTCCTCGCCGGGACCGAGCGCGGACGCTACCGCGTCGTGGCCCTCCGCGAAGTCCGCGACGTCGACCTCGTTGGTGGCATCGCCCGCGACGGCCTCGAAGTCCGGGTCGTCGATGCCGTCGACGTGACCGCTCCGGGAGACGCCAGTCACAGTGTGCCCGCGGGACAAGAGTTCGTCCGCTATCCGGTGGCCGATGCGTCCGCTCGCGCCGAGGAGGAGTACGTCCATGTCGTGTCTCCGTTCGTCGGGCACCGACATAGGGTTTTGCGAAGTGGCACGGAAGCTACGATTCCGGCGGCCTACTCCTCGCGCCGAGCGCGCTGGACCGCCTCGGCAATCTCGTCCGGGTGGTCGGCGGCCACTCGGAGCACGGCGTCGTGGAGTTCGCGCTTCTCCTCGTTGCGGACGCCGTCCTCGCGCAGCGTGCGTACGACGTCCAGGTCGAGGGCGTCCTCGAGCGCCGCCCACGACTCCGGCCGCGCGTACATCGGCGCCTGCTTCACGTCGCCGTATTCGAAGGCGGGCTGGTCGCTGACGTCGTCCTCGGTAGTCGTCGTCTGCTCGGACGAGGAGTCGGCCGACGGGGCTTCCTCGTCCGTCACCGACTCGACCTCGGGCTCCGGGGCCTCGGCTTCGCCGTCGGCCGTCTCCGCAGCGACGTCTGCCTGCTCGTCCGCTCCGTCGTCGCGGTCACTGCGGTCCTGCTCGGCTGCTTCGAGGTCGTCGAAGCCCATTACCGGACCACCTCCCCGCGTTCGACGATGGCCGCGAGCTCGTCGTACGCCGCGAGCTGGTCGCACTCGGGGTCGTAGTCCCGGAGCGGGACGCCCTCCTGGTGGGCGTCGTCGATGGACGCTCGGTGGCGGATGCCCGGGAGGTCGCCGTCGTACTCGCCGTCCTCGATGGCCGCCCAGTCCTCCTCGGAGAGGTACGCGAAGTTCGGGACGAGGTGGTCGATGGCGTCCCGAGTCGTGATCTCTCGGAGGAGCTTGCGGTCGCGGGTCGACTGGTCGATGCGCTTCTGGAGGTCCGAGGGGACGACCGCGAGGATGTTCAACTCGAAGTACTCGCGGGCCTCCTGCACGAGCCGGTCGAGCGTGTTCGACAGGCCGGTCTCGTAGCCGTTCTCCGGGCGCAGCGGGATGATGAGGTTGCCCGTGGCGTACATCGCGTTGTCGTTGAGCTTCCCGCGGTTGGCGGGACAGTCGATGACGACGTAGTCGTACTCCTCGCCGAGCAGCGGGTCGACGAGGTCGCGTTTCAGCCGCGTCGTCCCCATCGTCGCCTCCTTGAGCGCGGACTGCACGCTCTCCAAGTCCTCGTGGGCCGGGAACAAGTCGAGGCCGTCGGCGACCTCGACGACGTGCTCCCGCGGGTCCTCGCCTTCGAGGAGGACGGCCTCGGCGTGGTTGCTCCCGTCCTCGTCCGTGCTGTTGTACCGCTCGTCGAACCCGAGGTTGAGCGTCATGTGCCCGTTGTCGTCGAGGTCGACGACGAGCGCGCGCTCGTTGCGGTGCGCGAGTTCCCGCGCGAGGTTGAGCGCGGTGGTCGTCTTCGCGAAGCCGCCCTTCAGGATGCCGACGCTGACAGCGCGTGGTTCAGTTTGCATAGTTACCTCGTCAGGGATAGGCACCTATCGCGTCTGCGGTGCCTACGCTGAATCAGGTGGGGATTCCTCGGCATCCGGTATAAAACAACGGGAATAGGTAGCAGAGGTGGCTAAGTTAGCCACTCAAGGTACGCCACCTACCTAAGCTACAATAGGTACCTAAGGTAGCTCATCTGCCTTCGTTGGTTTACCCCCGGAACCGACGCCACACAGATGCCGCTCACGGTCGGTGCCTCGAGTGTCCAGGCAGGCTAAAACAGTACAGAGTACGGCGCGACATCAGCCACCACAACAATAGGTACCTTGTCTACGATAGCTATCTTGTCTACGATAGGTTTCTTACTCTCGATAGGCGATCGGTTGCAGACACCGCTGCCGAGGAGAGCCCGAATGAATCGGGGCTCTGCGGACCGAGTGTTCGGTCGTTCGAAGCGCTGGCCGACGAGCGGTAGCCTGCGCCCGTCGACTGGAGCTCCAGACCGAACAGTCTGAGACGCGACCGGACCCAACACCACCGAACCGCGAGATGGGTAGCGGAACATTCGCCGAACGTTCCTCGAGGAACGCTCGTGGTGGCCTAGACCGGCCACGACTGCGAAGCGGTTGGTTCGGCCCGCCGCCAACATTCTCTATTGCAATATGTGGTTTACAAGCGGCGAGTGTACGGGCACAACGCCTCGACGGCTGGGTACTCGACGTCTCGAGGCCATCGGGCCGGCCAGTCGGAGCCGGAGGGAAACTGACGACCGCGGAGCGCGGGGTCACTTCCGTAGCGAATGTCGAGGGTTGGCGCTTCGGGATCGCTTCGACTACCGACAGTCACGTGAGGCCCAGAACCGAGATAGATCGAAGACATCGAACCGAACCCGCGGCGCATCGTGTGAGTGGCGATACCTGTATTCGTGAACAGTTCGAGAGACCAAAGTCGATCGGGAGCGAGTGAGTTCCGCGAGCTGAGCGACACAGCCACGGCGCTTTGGCCACGCGCGCGCTCGTACGCGTACTCGAAAGCCTCTGGTACATCACAGTCATAAACCGTATGCTAGGATACAGACTTTGCCCAGTGCTGCTGCGTCCGCGACCGTACCGTGACGGTCGTCAGCAGCTGAACGAAGCTCGAACGAGCAGGAGTAATCGAACGGCTTCGACGGTACAGCTCGGTTCACCGCAGTTGGATAGCCGTCATCAGCTAGTACCGACAGTGGCCATAGGCGCACCCGACCGACGAGGAAATAACAAAAGTACTTCTGTTATTTTGTCTAAGTCCGGCCGGTGCGTCCGTCAAATACGAACTGGAGAATCGGCTGATCTCGGCATCGCAGTCGGCTGAGCATGCCGGTGATTCGACGGTTCGTCACCGCATAAGCCATACGGCCGCATTTGCTTCGCCGATTTCGATATTTTTCGTGAATAGCTCGAACGACGATGCGTCAGTGGGTTAGCCACGGAGCGCATATTCCGTTTCGAAAATCCGAATTATTCGCGGCCCGAGGTAATTCTCGACCGCTATACGCGGTTCATTTCACGTTGTTAGGCGTACATGGACCGACGAGACAATTCGTTGTTCGCATATCGCGAACTAGACTGAGTATTTCCCGGATAGATTGGCGAGTCAGTTACGAGTGCGAGAGGTTGAGTTCGATGATATTCTTGGCGTTCCGGAGCTGTTGTTTGAGTTCGCCCTCGATTCGCTCCTCGGACATCCGACTGGTCGGCCCCGTGACGCTGATTCCGCCGGCGACGTCGCCGTCGTGGAACACGGGGGTCGCGACGCACTTCAGGCCGTGAATCCGCTCCTCGCGGTCGTAGGAGAACCCCTCTGTGCGGATCTCGTCGAGCTCGTCGAACAGCGCCTCGCGGTCGGTAATCGTCCGCTCGGTCTTCTCGGGGAGGCCGTGGCGTTCGAGGATGGCCTCGACGCGCTCTCCGGGGAGGTTCGCGAGAATCGCCTTCCCCACGGCAGTCGTGTGGAGGAGAATCTGCTGGCCGTTGTACGAGTCGATCTTCACGGCGTTCTCGCCCTTCTTCCGGTAGATGAACGTGCCGCGGCCGTCCTGCTCGACGAGGAGGTTCGCGAGCTCGCCGGTCTCCTCGGCGAGCGCCTCCAGTTCGGGTTCGGCGACGGGGTACAGCGGCACGTTGGTCCGCGCGTACGCCCCCAGGTCGAGGAACCGGAGTCCGACCTCGTAGACGCCGTCGGTCTCGACGACGTAGCCGCGGTGTTCGAGCGTCTTCAGGTAGTTGTGGACGCTGCTCTTCGGGAGGTCGAGGGCGTCGGTCGCTTCCGTCAGCGTCGCGCCGTCGGCGTCTTTGAGGAACTCGACGAGCTCGAACGTGCGCTCGGCTGTCTTCACGGGGGCTTTCGGGCCCGTGTTCTGCTGTACCATACCGCTCCGAACGCGGGACACCGAGAAAAGTGTTCGGGAAATACGAACCGGCTCAGACGATGCGGTTCCACGGCTCCCGACCCGCACCGAGACACCGGGCGTTCGTCGCGACGAGGGCCGCGACTTTCTCGCCGTAGTTGTTCGACTGCGCCGCCGCGTGCGGCGTCACCACCACTTCGTCCATCGCCCAGAGCGGCGAATCCGCCGGTAGCGGCTCTTCCTCGAACACGTCGAGGGCTGCACCCGCGATTTCGTCGGCTTCGAGGGCGGCCCGGAGCGCGTCCTGGTCGACGATTTCGCCGCGGCTGACGTTCACGAGGTAGGCGTCGTCGCGCATCGCGGCGAGTTCGTCCGCGCCAATCAGCCCGCGCGTGGACTCCAGCAGCGGCGTGGTGAGCACGACGAACCGCGCGTCCTCGACCGCCTCTCGAATGCGGCCGACGTCGTAGACGCGGTCCAGACCGAGTGCGGACACCGGGCGGACATCGACGCCCCAGACGTCCATCCCGAGGACGCCGGCGCGCGTCGCGACGCTACTGCCGAGCGCACCGAGCCCAACGACGCAGACCGACGACGCGGCCAACTCGAAGGGGCGCTCCCACGGGATGCGCTCCCACTCGGAGTTCGCTTGCTTGTCTCGGTAGCGGTGGAGGCCCTTCGCCAGCGTCAGTAGCAGTCCGATGGCGGATTCGGCGACGAGGTCGCCCGCGACGCCGGTGCTGTTCGTGAGCGTGATACCGCGGTCCTCGTAGGCGTCCAGCGGGAAGTCCTCGTACCCCGAGCGGATGGTGTGGACCCAGTCCACGGCGTCGAGGAACTCCTCGTGGTGGTAGACGGTGACTGCGCCGTCGCAGTCGGCGAGGTCGTCGACGCTGCGAACGACGACTTCGCGGTCGAGGCCCGAGAGCTGCTCGCGGAGGTGTTCCGGCGGACACGGGTGGTCCCCCCACTCCAGAATCGCGATTCGGTCGATGGTGGACGCGTCGGCCATACAGGCCGGTCGCCGCGCGGTGTGGTAACTGTTTGGGTGGTTACCGGTTCAGCGTGTGAATCGCCTGTCCCTGCGCGTGTTCGGCGGCCTCCATCACGGCCTCCGAGAGCGTCGGGTGGGTGTGAATCGTGGACGCGACGTCCGCGAGCGTGGCGCCCATCTCGATGGCGAGGGTCACTTCGGCGACGAGTTCGCTGGCCTCCGGGCCGACGATCTGCGCGCCGAGCACGAACCCGGCGTCGCCGCCCGCGACGATTCGCACGAAGCCGTCGTCGTTGCCCGTGGTGAGCGACCGGCCGTTCGCGCGGAACGGCATCTCGCCGACGACGGGGTCGAAGCCCGCGTCCGCGGCTTCCGCCTCGGTCATTCCGACGGTCGCAATCTCGGGGTCCGTGAACACCACCTTCGGGACGGCCTGGTAGTCCAGCGCCGCGGGTTCGCCCGCGACGACTTCGGCGGCGACGACGCCCTCCTTGCTGGCCTTGTGCGCGAGCATCGGCTCGCCGGCCACGTCCCCGACTGCGAAGACGTTCTCGACGTCGGTGCGGGCCTGCTCGTCGGTTTCGAGGAAGCCGTTCTCGTTGGGTTCCAGTCCGATGGCGTCGAGTTCGAGCGTGTCCGTGACGGGTTCGCGACCGACGGCGACGAGCACCTTCTCCGCGTCGTACGTCGACTCCTCGCCGGCTTCGGTCTCGGTGGTGACGGTGACGTTGCCGTCCTCGCCCTCCCAGCCGGCCGCGCCCTCGCCGAACTGGAAGTCGATGCCGAGGGCCTCCGCGCGGGCCTTCACGACGTCCGTGAGGCGGCTGTCGTAGCCCGGCAGGACGTCGTCGAGCATCTCCACGACCGTGACGTCCGTGCCCGCCTTCGCGAACGTCGTCGAGAGCTCCATGCCGATGTAGCCCGCGCCCACGACGACGAGGTCGTCCGGGAACGCCTCGGCCGCGAGCGCGTCACGCGAGGACCACACCGGGTCGTCCTCGAACGCGAACCCCGGGACCTCGATGGGGCGGGAGCCGGTCGCGACGATGGCGTGTTCGAACTCGACGGTCTCCATCCCCTGTCCGCTGCCGCCGTGCGCGATGCGGGCGGTGTGTTCGTCCTCGAACGCCGCCGTGCCGTCGACGAGGTTGACGCCGTTGGCCTTGCAGAGCTTCTCGACGCCGCCGGTGAGCTGGTCGACGACGTCGTCTTTCCAGTCCGCCATCGCCGCCGCGTCGATCTCGGGGTCGGCCTTGACGCCCATCGCCTCGGCGTCGCCCGCGTCGTGTGCGAGGTCGGTCGCCGTGATGAACGCCTTCGAGGGGATGCAGCCGTAGTTCAGACACGTCCCGCCGTAGGCGTCGCGCTCGACGAGCGTCACGTCGAGGTCGTGTTGTGCGGCGCGAATCGCCGCGACGTACCCGCCCGGCCCGCCGCCGACGACGAGGACGTCCGTCCCGGTCGCTATGTCGCCCATTACCATACCACTCGCTTCGCGGCCCCCTGCCAAAAGTCCACGTGTTCCGGCTGCCGCAGCGCTACAGCAGCAGGCGCGCGGGCTGCCCGAGCAGTTCCTGCACGCGGTTCGTGAACTGCGCGGCCTCCGCGCCGTCCACGAGCCGGTGGTCGACGGACATCGACAGCCGCATCGTCTCGCGGGCGACGACCTCGTCGTCGACGACCCACGGGCGCTTCGCGATCGGCCCCATCGCGAGGATGGCGGCTTCGGGGTGGTTGATGATGGGCGCGGAGAACTCCCCGCCGATGACCCCGATGTTCGTGATGGTGAACGTCCCGCCCTGCATCTCCTCGCGGGAGAGCTCGCGGTTGCGCGCGCGGGTCGCGAGGTCGTCGATTTCGGCGGCGAGTTCGACGAGGCTCTTCTCGTCGGCGTGCTTCACGACCGGCACCATCAGCCCGGCGTCTGTGGCGACGGCGATGCCGATGTTGTACTCGTCGTGAAGCACGATTTCCTCGGCGTCCTCGTCGAGACTCGAGTTCAGGAACGGGAACTCCTGCAGCGCGCGCGTGACCGCCTTCACGACGAACGGCAGGTACGTGAGGTTCACGCCCTCCGCGTCCGCGGCGTCGGCGAGGTCCTCGCGGACGTCGACGAGGTCGGCGGCGTCGAACTCGTCGTGGTGGGCGACGTGCGGCGCGGTGTACTTCGAGCGCGCCATCTGCTCGCCGATGGTCCGGCGAACGCCGCTATACGGCACGCGCTCGCCCGACGACGGGCCGGAATCGCCGGTCCCACTCGCCGCGGATGCGGCCGCTTCGCCGCCGGCTCCGACGTACTCGCGGACGTCCGACTGGGTGACGAACGCCTCGCCGTCGCGCTCCTCGCTGGCGGGCACGTCGTTGATGTCGACGCCCTCGTCGCGGGCGAGGCGGCGAGTCGCGGGCATCGCGAGCGTCCGGTCGCGAGCAGCGCCGTCGCTCTCGACCAGCACTGGCTCTTCGCCCTCGCCGTCGCCGGGTTCGGGCGTCGCCTCGGTCTCGGCCGTCTCGTCGCCAGTCTCGGCGTGCGCGCGGACGTCGGCGGCCGTGATGCGGCCGCCCGGCCCGCTGCCGGACACGGCTTCGAGGTCGACGCCGAGTTCGCGCGCGAGCGTCCGCGTGCTCGGCGCCGCGAACACGCGACCGTCCGACTCCGCAGTCTCGCCCGCGTCGTCGTCGACGGCTTCGACCGCGGACTCCACCGCGTCCTCGCTCCCGCTCTCGTCCGCCGCTTCGTCGTCGACGCCGCCGTCTTCGACGTCGAACGTGACGATGACGGAGTCCACGGGCACCGTCTCGCCTTCCGCCGCGTGGAGTTCTTTGACGGTGCCGTCGTACGGCGAAGGCACCTCCACGAGCGCCTTGTCTGTCTCGACCTCCGCGATGGTCTGGTCGGCTTCGACGGCGTCTCCGGGCTCGACGAGCCACGAGACGAGTTCGCCCTCCGCGATGCCTTCTCCGAGGTCCGGTAGCTCGAACGTCTGCTCGGCCATACCGTGTACGCGACGGCCGCCCCTTTCAGTATTTCCGTCTATCAGAAAACCGGGAGGTCAGACGGCGAGCGCGTTCTCGATGGCGTCGAGGATGCGCGGCGGGTGCGGGAAGTAGTAGTCCTCCATCGACAGCAGCGGCACCGGCGTGTCGAAGCCCGTGACGCGCTCAACGGGCGCTTCGAGGTACATCAGCGCCTCGTCGTTGATGCGCGCGACGACGTCGCCGCCCACGCCGTTGCTGCGCGGGCCCTCGTGGACGACGACGGCGCGGCCGGTCTTCTTCACGGACTCGACGACCGTCTCGGTGTCCAGCGGCGAGATGGTGCGGAGGTCCACGACCTCGGCGTCGGCGTCGAGCTCCTCGACGGCTTCCAGCGTCGCGGGCATCATCGACCCCCAGCTGACGACCGTCACGTCCTCGCCTTCCCGCCGGACTGCGGCCTCGCCGAGCGGCACCTCGTAGTCGCCCTCGGGGACGTCCTCGCGGAACGACCGGTAGATGCGCTTGGGCTCCATGAACAGCACGGGGTCGGGGTCGCGAATCGACGCGAGCAACAGCCCCTTCGTGTCGTGGGGCGTGCTCGGCGCGACCACCTTCAGGCCCGGAATGTGGGCGTACGCGCCCTCCATGCTCTCGGAGTGGTGTTCGAGCGCGCGAACCCCGGCGCCGTACGGCATCCGGACGACCATCGGCGCGGTGAGTTCGCCGCGCGTGCGCCAGCGGATGCGGCTGGCGTTCGTCACGAGCTGGTCGAACGCCGGCGGCAGGAACCCCGAGAACTGAATCTCGGCGACCGGCCGCTTGCCGTACATCGCCAGCCCGGTCGCCGCGCCGACGATTGCAATCTCCGACAGCGGCGTGTCGACCACGCGGTCCGCTCCGAACTCCTCGAGGAGTTCGTCCGTCGCGCGGAACACGCCGCCGCTCTCGGCGACGTCCTCCCCGAAGACGACCACGTCGTCGTCGGCCGCCATCTCCGTGTGTAGTGCGTCGTTGACTGCTTCTACGATTGTTGCCTGCATGAGTTACCCCTTGGGTCGCTGCTCGATGAAGTCGCACATCTCCGGCCGCCGGTCGAGGAGATCGACGAACTCCTCGTACTGGCGCTGGAGCTCGGGCGGCATCTCCTCGTAGACGTGCGCGAAGATTTCGACGATCTCCCGCTCGGCGAACTCGTTTGCCGCCTCGAGCGCGGCGTCGAACTCGGCTTCGATCTCGTCGACGATGGCGTCGTGGTCGACGTCTTCCCAGAGCCCCTCGGATTTGAGGAACTCGCGGTAGCGCTCCAGCGGGTCGTGTTGCTCCCACGCGTCGACCTCCTCGTCGCTGCGGTAGCGCGTCGGGTCGTCGCTGGTCGTGTGGGCGTCCAGCCGGTACGTGACGGACTCCACGAAGACGGGTTCGCCCTCGCGGACGCGCTCGCGGGCCTCCGAGACGGCCTCGTAGACCGCGAGGACGTCCTGCCCGTCGACGCGGATGGCGTCCATGCCGTACGCCAGCGCCTTCTGCGCGAGCGTGTTCGCGCCGGTCTGCTCGTCGGCGGCCAGCGAGATGGCGTACTGATTGTTCTGGCAGTAGAACAGCGCGGGGACGCCGAGCGCGCCCGCGAAGTTGATGGCCTCGTGGGCGGCGCCGGTCGACGTGGCGCCGTCGCCGAGGTACGCGGTGGCGACGGCGTCGTCGCCGCTAAGGTCCATTCCCCACGCGAGGCCGGCGACCAGCGGGAGGTGACTGCCGATGGAGATGGCGATCTGGGAGTTGTGCTCGGCGAACGACTGCTGTCCTTCCTCGATGCCGCGCCAGAACAGGATCATGTCCTCCATCGGGACGCCGCGCATGAACATCGGCGTCCACGCGCGGCCGACGTACAGCCAGTCCTCCGGCTGGAGCGTGTACGCGCTCCCGATGATGCTGGCTTCCTGTCCTCGGGTGGACCCGAACGTGCCGAGTTCGCCGCGGCGCTGGATGCTCACCATGCGTCGGCTGAACACGCGGTCGGTCAGCATCCACCGGTAGAGGTCCCGGAACTGCTCGGCGTCGAGGTCGGGGACGTCGTCGGCGTCGTAGGACCCGTCCGGCCCCACGACTTGGTGGGTGTCGACCGTGAGGTCGTCCTGCGTGAGGAACCGGGGGTCGCCAGCGCTGACGGCAGCGTTGGCTGGGTGGTCGGTTGGGGCGTTTTCGGTCATTCGACGGGTACGACGTTGTGAACGGGACTAAATAAATTAGGGGGTAGGGTGCGCTGACAGGACCGAACGCGTTCGACCCGAGTAAAGGTTTATTACAAATCGCGCCGACTCTCCGCGTATGCTGCCCGTTCACACGGCGGTGGTGAGTCGATGATAGACCCCAGCGACCACCTCGTCGTCGACTGCGACTGGCACTACGCGGACACCTTCGAACAGGTCGCGCCGTACATGCCCGAGCCGTGGAAGACGAAGTTCCAGAAGAGCGGCTGGGGCGGCACCGGCGTCAAGCAGAACCTCTCGGCGTTCTTCCCGGCCTCCACGGGGAACCGGTTCAACTACGGGAAGATCGAACGCGAGTTCTCCGAGTATCCGGACGGCGGCGACGACAAACAGGACGTCGTCGAGGGGATGGACCACCTCGACATCGACGTCACCCTCCAGATTTCGCACCTCATCCTCGCGATGGGCGGTATCAGCGCCGACGACCGCCGCGTCGAGTCGTTCGTCAAGGGGTACGTCGACTACATGCTCGAGGAGGTGCTGGACCCCGACGAGGGCATCTACGGGCTCGCGCCGATGCCGTACCACGACATCGAAGCCTCGCTGGACGTCCTCGACCGCATCGAGGACGAGGAGGCGTTCGTCGGCGTCGTGATGGTCACCGCGGGCGCGAGCCCGCCGCTGGGCAACCGCAAGTACGACCCCATCTACGAGCGCTGCGAGGAGGAGGGCTACCCGGTCGTCTACCACACGGGCGGCTCCGGGCTGGACGACTACGTGCGCGCCGGCTACCAGGACATGATCGAGACGCACACGCTGGGCTTCCTCGAGTCGAACATGTCCCAGATCGTCAGCGTCGCGTGTCAGGGCGTCGCCGAGAAGTTCCCCGACCTCGAGATCGTGTTCATGGAGTCCGGCGTCACCTACATCCCCGGGCTGGTCAGCCGCATCAACGAGGAGTACCTCAAGCGCTCCGAGGAGGCGCCGCTGCTGGAGAAGAAGCCCGGCGACTACATCACGGACTTCTACTTCGGCACGCAGCCCCTGGAGGTCTCGGCGCGCCCGGACCTGTTGGAGATCTGCTTCGACATGATCGGCACCGACAGGATGCTGTACGCCTCGGACTACCCGCACTGGGACTTCGACAGTCCGAGCGTCATCACGAACCTCCCGATGCTCGACGACGAGGACAGGAGGAACATCCTCGGCCAGAACGCCGTGGAGGTGTTCGACCTATGAGCGCCGAGAACCGCGTGGAAGTCGGCCCCGCGGCCGACTTCGAGGACGGCGACGCCGCCATCGTGCAGGTCGGCCGCGTGGAGGTCGGCGTCATCAAGGCCGGCGGGGAGTTCCACGCGCTCCGCAACGAGTGCCCCCACGACGGCGGGCCGGTCTGCGAGGGGAAAGTCGAGCCACGCCTCGTCGGCGAGTGGGGCGGCCCGGGCGAGCGCGTCGACCAGCACTACGACGACGACCAGTGCATTATCTCGTGCCCGTGGCACGGCTGGTCGTTCGACGTCGAGACGGGCGAGCACATCGGCGACGACCGGTACGTCCTCCCGAAGTACGACGTGGTCGTCGAGGACGGCGTCGTCTACGTGAACAGCGAGTAACGCCACTCCGGCTAAGACGGCGTTCGGCGGCGTCTCCGTCGCTTTCTACCCCGGCGAGCTTTCTACACGTACCTTCGTGTTGAATATCACTCATACAGATATCTTTTTGTAATTTGAGTGTGGTGCATGGTACGATGACACAGAGGAGCACAAACAGGCGTACGTTTCTGAAGAGTGGCACGGCCGCCGCAGCGGTCGGCCTCACGGGAATCACCGGCTGTCTCGGCGGCGGCGGTGGCGGCGGCGTGTCGGACCTCGGCCTCGCGTTCACCGTCCCGGTCGAGAACCTCGGGTCGCTGTTCGACATCCCCGAGCTCCGCGAGGAGCTGACGAACGTCGGCGAGGAGTACGAACTCAGCGTCACCCGCAACGAGAGCACGCCGGACTCGCTGAACGCGATGGCCGCCGGCGACGTCGACATGGCGCTGCTGACGACCGTCAGCTACGGCTCGGCGGTCAGCCAGGAGGCCGTCCCGGGGAACATCTCGATGATCTCCACGGACTTCTGGGACGCCCACCCCGAGTGGTACGGCTTCACCATCTTCGCCGGCCCGGACACCGGCATCACCGAGCCCGCCGACCTCGAGGGCGCGAACATCGGCGTGAACGCGCAGGGCACCGGCACCCACGCGGTCATCTCGAAGGCGCTCCGCTCGGCGGACATCGACCCCGAGGACGGCGCGGAAATCGTCGAACTCCCGTTCCCGTCGATCGCGTCGGGCATCAACGACGGCCGCCTCGACGCGGCCATCTTCCCGGCGCTGTTCGCGGTCGCGCGCGCGCCGAAGGGTTCACCGAAGTCGTCACCAGCCAGGACCTCTGGGACGAGGCGTACCCGTTCGCGTACACGGTCGCCTCGAACGACTCCCTGGACAACAAGTCCGACGCCGTCGAGCTGTTCGGCGAGGACCTCGCTGAGCTCGTCGAGTACAGCTACGAGAACCGCTCGGAGGTCGTCTCGCTGGCGGCCGAGCACTTCGAACTGCCGGAGAACGTCGTCGACGGGTTCTTCCTGAACAACAACGACTACTACCGGCAGGACATCACCATCGACATGGACCGCCTGCAGACCACGATGGACGAACTCGTCGACCTCGGCTTCCTCGAAGAGACCTTCGACGTCACCGAGTACGCGACCAACGACTACGTCCCGTCCATCAACTGACCCGCCGTCGCTGCCGACCGAGGCACAGCCGGTCGAACCCGCAGCTACCTTTTTCGAGGAGAGCGCGAAAAGAGAGAGGGAGTTACGTCCAGCGCAGCAGCCGTGCCCGGGCGACCCGGAGGAGCCGGTCGAGGACGAGCCCGACGATCATGATGGCGATGATGGCGGCGTACGTCAGCGTCGACTGGAACGACCGCACGCCCTCGATCTCGAGCGCGCCCAGCCCGCCGCCACCCGCGACCATCTCGAAGACGAACGTGATGATCAGCGACAGCGGCAGCGCGATCTGGAGGCCGGTCATGATGCCCGGCGACGCCGCCGGGAGGACGACCCGGCGGAGCAGCCGCCAGTCGCTGGTCCCCATCATCTTCGCCGCCCAGACGAGGTTCTTGTCCACCTGTCTCGTGCTGTCGCGGGCGTTGACCGCGATGGGCCAGAACGTCCCGACCGCGACCATGATGATCTTCGAGGTGTCGTTGATGCCGAACCACAGCATGAACACGGGGACGAGCGCGATGATCGGCACCGGGTAGCCGATCTTGATGATCGGGTCGAAGAACCACTCCACGGCGGCGTTGCGCGCGCAGAGCACGCCGACGACGACGCCGAGGACGGTGGCGATTGCGAGGCCGACGACCGCGCGCTTGAGCGTGAGGTAGGCGTTCTCCAGCAGCTCGCCGTTGGCCAGCAGCTCGAAGAACCGCGCGAGCACGTCCGACAGCGGCGGCAGGAAGTAGTAGTGAATCATCCCCATCTGGGTGACGACCTCCCAGAGCACGAGGATGATGACCAGCGAGTAGACGGACTTCAGCGCGCCGACGACGTCGAAGTCGCGGTCGAGGTTCACGTCCAGACCAACCCCCGTTCGCGGCCGATCTCGAACCCGCGGACCGCGAAGTACGCGACCGCGGAGATGATGACGATGTTCGCGAACATCGTCGGGTAGTTACCGACCTGTCCGGCGGTCAGGATGAGGTAGCCGATGCCCTGGTTCGACGCGATGAGCTCGGCGCTCACGAGCGCGATGAACGCGATGGGAATCGCCTGCCGCACGCCCGTCAGAATCTCGGGGATGGTGGCCGGGATGATGACCTTCCAGAACAGCCGGCGGCCCTCGGTCCCCATCATCTTCGCGGACCAGACGAGGTTCTGGTCGACGTCGCTGGCGGCGTTGTAGGCGTTCATCACGATGGGAAGCAGGCACGCGAGGAAGACGATGAGAATCGCGGTCCGCGTGCCGACGCCGAGCCAGAGGATGGCCAGCGGCACGAGCGCGGTCTTCGGAATCGGGTACGTCAGCGCGAGCAGCACCTCGAAGAAGTTCTCCACGGGGTCGAGCCGTGCCATCCCGATGCCGAGCAGGACGCCCGCGGCGATGCTCAACCCGAGCCCGACGCTGATGCGGAACAGCGAGATGAACAGGTGCGAGAACACCTCGCCGGTGACGAGCAGCTCCCGGATCTCGCCCGCGACGACGGACGGCGCCGGCAGCACCTCGGCCGGGACGGCCGTGCCGCTGGCGAACTCCCAGAGCAGCGTCACGATGGCCAGCGGAATCCAGTCGAAGACGAATCGGGCGGCCGACCGCACCCCGCTCGGGAGCGCGGTCGCCGTTCCGGCGTTGACGTTGCTCACGGCTACGGTTGCACCCCCGATTGGGTCTCCTCTCTGAGCGACCGCCAGACCTCGTTTTTCGTCTCGGTGAACTCGTCGCTGGTGATGATGTCCGCGCGGGACTTCGAGCGGTCGATGTCGACGTCGGTGACGGTCTTCTTCGTGCCGGGGTGGCGGGTCATCACCATGACGCTGTCCGAGAGGTAGACGGCCTCCTCGACGTCGTGGGTGACGAAGACGACGGTCTTGTCGAGGTCACCCCAGATGTCCAGCAGCTGGTCCTGGAGGTCCTCGCGGAGCGGCTGGTCGAGCGCGCCGAACGGCTCGTCCATCAGCAAAATCTTCGGGCCGTACGCGAGCGTGCGGGCGAGCCCGACGCGCTGTTTCATGCCGCCGGAGAGCTCCTTCGGGTAGTTGTCCTCGAAGCCCGAGAGGTCCATCATGTCGATGTACTGCTGGGCGGTCGAGCGGCGTTCCTCCTTGCCCATGTCCTGTTCTTCGAGCCCGTAGGTGACGTTCTCCATGACGGTGCGCCACGGGAACAGCGCGTAGTCTTGGAAGACGACGCCACGGTCGGTCCCGGGGCCGTCGATCGGTGTGCCGTCGACTTCGATGGTGCCGGAGGTCTCGTCGAGGAAGCCGGCGAGGAGGTACAGCAGCGTGCTCTTTCCGCAGCCGCTCGGGCCGACGACGCTGACGAACTCGCCGGCGTCGATGTCGAAGGTGAGGTCCTCGACCGCGGTGGTTCGCTCGCTGCCGTCGTCGTACACTTTCTCTAAGTTCGATATCGTGACGTTGCCGTCCATGTGTTCAGTTCAACACCCGTTTCCGCGGGCGCGTCGCGACTCCCTCGGAGTGGAGGGGCGATGTGGGACCGGTACTCGGTGGTGTTCGGCCGTGGGCGTGGGACTGCAACCCACGCTCACTGTGGTGGAGTGTCACACTCCACTTGAAGTAGTAGCCGTATAAAAAATTTTCCCGTAACGCGCGATTCGGCCGCGCTACGGCGGCGTTTCAGCAGTCCGCACGACCGGCGAACGCGTGGTTCGCCCGCTACTCCGGCGCGAGGAGCTCCACGGGGTGTGTCGCGGCCTGCGGGAGCAGCGACTCGAGCTGCTCGTCGCAGGACGCGCCGCTGGCGACCAGCTCGCGCTCGGCGACGTCTTCGGCCGCGAACTGGTCGGCCAGCGTCTCCCCGACGTCGACGCTGAGCTCGTAGTACTCGGACTTGTAGCCGAAGCTCCCGGCCATCCCGCAGCACTCCACGTCCGACGTGACGACGTCGTAGCCGAGGCGCTCGAAGACCGCCTCCGTGTAGACGTCGACGTCGAGCGTGCGCTGCTGGCAGTGGCTGTGGAACGCGACGTCGCCGCCCGACGCCAGCGCGTCCGCGTCCGCGCCGTTCTCGAGGAGGCCGTAGACGTACTCCAGCACCTCGTAGCTGTGCTCGGCGAGGCGCTCGGCCCGGTCGGCGTCGAGCAGGCGCTCGTACTCCCGGCGGAACGCCGCCAGGTCGGAGGGTTCGACGACCACGACGTCCCGGCCCGCGTCGAGGTAGGGGTCGAGGCTGTCGGTGACGCGCTCGGCGTTCTCCCGCGCGGTCGCAATCATCCCCTGCGAGAGCGGCGCGCGCCCGCTCTCGTGGCAGGGCGCGACCGCGACGTCCGCTCCGAGGGCTTCCAGCGTCCGCACCGCGGCCTTCCCGCGGTCGACGAGCACGTAGTTGGTGTAGGCGTCCGGGTAGAGGACGACCTCGCGGTCCGCGTCGCCCGCAGCGGGGAGGGGGTCGCGGGCGTCGAACCAGTCGACGAGCGTCTCGCGCTGGAAGGCGGGGAGGTCGCGGCGGCGGTCCACGCCCGCGACGCGCTCCATCACCGCCCGCGTCGGCCCCCAGTCCGCGAGCCAGTTCGAGACCGGCGCGGTCGCGGAGCCGAGCTTCGCGAGCGTCCCGAAGTTCCCGAACAGGCGCTTCTGGAGGTCGACGCCGCCCGGGTCGGCGTCCGGCGTCAGCCCCTCGACGAGCCAGTCGAACTCCGCGTCGGTACCGCGGTTGACGCGGTCGCGGACGACCGTGTTGATCCACGGGATGTCGATCTTCACGGGGCAGGCGTCGACGCAGCGCGAACAGCCGGTACAGAGGTCGTTGAACTCCGCGGCGGAGTCGAGGCCGTGGACGCCGGCCTCCCAGCCGGTCGCGATGCCGCCCGTGTACGTCTCGCCGCCGAACGCGTGCCCGCCGACGTGCTGGAAGTTCGCACACGAGTTCGCGCACGCGCCACACCGGATGCAGTACAGCGTCTCCCGGAGGTCGTCGTCCTCGCGCATCTCCGTGCGGCCGTTGTCCAGCAACACGAGGTGGAACTCCCGGTCGTCCGTGCTCCCGTCGAGCGGTTCGTCCGGCGCGTCGAAGTCCACGACCGGGGAGTCGACCGGCGGCGAGAGCAACGAGAGGTACGTCGCGATGTCCTGCCCGCCGGCCGCGCGCGCGATGAGTTCCGCGAACGGCGGGAACTCGTCCACGCTCGGAATCAGTTTCTCGACGCCCGCGACCGCGACGTGCGTGTCCGGCGTGACCGCGCACTTCCGGGCGTTGCCCTCGTTGGTGACGAGCGCGATGGTGCCCGACTCGGCGAACACGAAGTTCGCGCCGGTCATCCCCACGTCGGCGTCCATTATCTTCTCGCCGACGTGGTCGCGCGCGAACTGCGTCAGGTCCTCGGCGCTCTCGAAGGGCTCGTCGGGGTCGAAGTGGGCGTTGAACAGCGCCGCGATGTCCTCGGTGGACTTGTGGAACGCCGGCCCGACGAGGTGCGAGGGCGCCTCGTCGGCGACCTGCACGACGAACTCCCCGAGGTCGGTCTCGGTGACGTCGACGCCCGCGACCTCGAGCGCCTCGTTGACGTCGATCTCCTCGGTCGTCATCGACTTCGACTTCGCCAGCGTCTCCGCGTCCTTCGACTCGGCGACCTCCGTGATGTAGCGGTTCGCGTCGGCGGCGTCGTCGGCGACGTACACCTCGCCGCCGTTGGCCTCCACGGACTCCCGGACTGTCTCGATTAACTCGGGGAGGCGTTCGATGGCGTCCTCCTTGATGGCGCGAGACGCGTCGCGCAGTTCCTCGATGTCGTCGCGGTGGGCGTTGGTCTCGTAGCGGCCCTCGTTGACGTGCGTGGTGTTCTCGAAGACGGCGTCGCCTTCAGTTTCGAGGAGGTGGCGAATCTTCGCGGCCTTGCGCTCGCGGTCGGCGCTCATCGGTCCGTCACCACCACGGCGTGGACGTCCTGCGGACCGTGGACGCCGTGGACGAGTTCGCCCATGTCGGCGGTGGCGCTGGCGCCGGTCGCCAACACCGCGGAGTCCCGGCCGGCGTCGAACTCGTCGTGGAGCCACGCCGCCGTCGCCTCGACGTCCGCGTGGAGGTCGCTCGCGCGGACGACGCCGACGTGCGTCCGCGGGTAGAGACTCACCGGTTCGCGCCCGCCTCGTCGGCCTGAATCACGAAGCTTCCGTGGTCGACGATGCCGTGTACGCGCGTCACGCCGGTCTCGGCGTCCCGGAGCAGGCGCGGCGTCGGCGGCGTCTCCACTGCCGTGTCGTCCAGCGAGACGCCGTCGATGCCGAGCGGGACGCCGACGGCCGGCGCGTCGAGGACGCCGTCGAGGGCGGCCGAGAACTCCGCGGCCTCGACGCGAGTGCAGGCGACGTCGGCGGCCGCAAGCGAGGACGCGAACTCGTCTGTGGTGTCCGTTCGCATATCACGTAGGTCGTCGAAGAATGCGCTTATGTCTACCGGTCACTCCTCGGTCATCACCGTCACGACCGGCACCGAGGCGTTGAGGAGGAACGACTGGGTCGCGCTCCCGAACACGGCCTTCCCGACGGGCGTGCGCTTGCGGCCGCCGACCACGAGGAACGACGGGTCGTGGTCGTCGACGACGCCGAGCACCTCCGAGACCACTTCGCCGACGCGCCCGACGTACGAGACGTTCGAGGGAGCGTCCGCGAGCGTCTGCGTGGTGACGTCGCGGGCGACCCCGCCGGCGTCCCGGCGCGCCTGATCGATGGAGTACGAGTCCCCGTGGTCGCCGCCGTACTCGGTGCCGGACGCGGTCGGGAAGCCGAAGTCGGCCGTCTTCCCGCTGCTGGCGCGCGTCTCGTAGGTGTCCTGTGGCATCACGTGGACGACGACGAACTCCTCGTCGTACTGGGTAGCGAGGTCGGCGCCGACTTCCACGACGCGGTCTGGAATCTGTTCGCCGTCGACTGCTGCAACGATGGCCATGGACCCCGGTTCACGGCGGGGGACCAAAAAGTACACCCCGAAAGCGCCGACGGCCGCACCTGGGGAGCAGTTATGTGTCCCGAGACGAACACGGGGGTATGGGAGGAGTTATCGACGAGCACAGCAACGAGCACCTGACGCCGTCGCTGGAGCACGTCCTCGACCTCGACATCGAAGTCGCCGACCCCATCGAAATCGGGGAGACCGGCGACGGCGAGCGCCGCATCATCGAGATTACGGACGGGACCGTCTCGGGCCGCATCGACGGTCACGTGCTCCCGGGCGGCGCGGACTACCAGCTCTACCGCACCGAGCGCCCCACGGAGTTGGTGGCGAAGTACGCCTTCGAGACGGACAGCGGCTCGCGAGTGTACGTGGAGAACCGCGGCATCCGCTGGGCGCCCCCCGAAGTCAGCCGGAAACTCCGGGACGGCGAGCACGTCGACCCGGACGACGTCTACTTCCGCTCGGTGCCGGAGTTCGAGACCGCCGACCCCGACCTCGAGTGGCTGACCCGGAGCGTGTTCATCGCGACCGGCGTCCGGCAGCCCTACGGAGTGAAACTGGCGGTGTACCGCGTCGCCTGACGCGCCGGCCCTCGGACCACCGGCGCGCGGGAGCGACGATACAACCATCAATTATGAGAGTTTTTCGTCGAAGCATACGAATTGTATCGTATCTCCCCGGGCGAGCGAGGCGGCACGACCGGCTCGCGGTCGCGCCGGCGAGTCAGTGAGGCGAAGACAGCCCGCGCACGTTGTTTCTGCAATACAATCGAAAAAGAAACGCCTGTATCGCAAATTCTTCGGTCGAACAGTGAGATTACTCCATAGGAGGAAAACGTTCGACCAGTAGAGACTCGAGCGAAGCACGGCGAGTTCGACGATTCGACTGAGAGACCGGCACACACCCGCGTGGTAGGTGGTACCGGGAACCACTACGGTCGGCCCAACGTATCAGTGTTAGAGGTAATTGTCTTTCCTGAGGGTTATCCCGGTCGATACCGTCCGTAGTACCACCGCGCCGGCGCGCGCCGCGGGCGAGAACCGAACCGCCCACCCGCCGTCATCATATACTGGTAAGATTCCCTCCGTAGTTCGCTCACAGACAATTCAATTCTAACGGAAACATTTAACATCATGTTCGTCAAGTAGGGGGTATGGGCACGTATGACAAAGGCCGAACGCGGCGGTCGTACCTGAAGACGGCCGGCGCAGCCGGTGCGCTCGGCATCACTGGACTGGCGGGCTGTACAGCCTTCGGCGGCGGCAGTGGCAGCGACGAGACGATCACCGTCGCGGCCGCCGTTCCCGAGACCGGACGCCTCTCCTCGGTCGGCACCGAGATGCTGCGCGGTTACGAACTCGGCGTCGACGTCATCAACGAGAACGGCGGCATCGACGGGCAGGAACTCGAACTCGTCGTGAAAGACGACGAGAGCAACCCCACGACGCTCCGGCAGGTGCTCCAGGAGACCCTGAGCAACAACGACGTCGACATGATCTGGGGGAGCTTCTCCAGCCCGCTCGTGATGGCGGGCAGCGCGCTCGCCGAGAGCCAGGGACTGCCCTTCCTCGCAGTCGCGACGTGTTACGAGGCGCCGCTGACTGACGAGGACAAAGAGTGGACGTACACGCCGTTCCCGAAGACCCGGGACGTGACGCGGGCGACCACCGGCATGCTGGAGCTCATCCCGGAGAGCGACCGCCCGGAGACGGTCGGCATCTGGGAGGAGAACTCCGGCTGGGGCGAGGAGATGGCCGAAGCCTGGGAGACGAAGCTCTCCGAGGCCGGCTACGACATCGCGATGCGGGAGACGTACAACACGGGCAGCCAGGACTTCTCGACGCTCATCTCGCAGTCCGAGAGCGCGGGCGTCGAGGCGCTGGTCGCGTGCCCGCAGCCCCCGGACGGCATCACGGCGATGACCCAGATCAACAACAGCGGCTACACGCCCGAGTTCATCGAGTTCGTGCGGGCGGCGGACCCGCAGGCGTGGTGGTCGGCGCTCGGCGAGGGCGGCAACTACGTGACGATGTGTCCGGGCTGGCGCCCGGGATGACCGGGAACGGCAACCAGACGCTGCTGGAGACGTACCGCGCGAACACCGAGGACGCCGGCGAGGACGACGTGCCGCGCGTGATGGTCGGCGTCGGCTACAACCTCGTCCAGACCGCCCGGCAGGCGCTATCGGGCGCCGAGTCGACGGAGCCGGACGCGATCCGGTCGACCCTCGACGAGACGGAGTTCGAGACGGTCATCGGCGAGTTCAGCTTCGACGAGTACGGGATGCCCGAACCCGGCCAGCTGTCCGCGGCGAGCGCGCAGTGGTGGAACGGCAACCAGCAGCTCGTCTACCCGCAGACGGAGAACGCGTCCGAACTCCGCTTCCCCGTCGAGTAACGCGGCCGGAGCCCGGCGGTCTCGGCGGTGCGTTCCCACGCGCGTACTTTTATCTTCGACGGCGCACAATCTAGTGACGATGTCACTCGAACTCTCGATAGACGCGGACTGGAGCGAGCAGTACGTCGACGGCGAGTGGGTCGGCGCGGAGAGCGGCGAGACAATCGCGGTCGAAGACCCGTCGACGCGCGAGACGGTCGCTCACGTCCCCGAGAGCGTCGAAGCGGACGTCGACGCCGCCTACGAGGCCGCCGCCGAGGCCCAGACGGAGTGGGCGGAGGCGCCGCCCGCGCAGCGACAGGAGGTCCTAGAGAACGTCGTCGAACTCCTCGAGGAACACGAGGACGAAATCATCGGGCTGCTCGGCGCCGAGGCGGGTGGCTCCGCGGTCATGGGCGGGACGTCGGTCCACCTCGCCAGCGACCAGGCCAGCGAGGCCGCGACGCTGCCGCGCCGCACGAAGGGCGAGCACGCCGACTCGAATATCCCCGGGAAGGAGAACATCGTCGAGCGCCAGCCGAAGGGCGTGGTCACCGTCATCTCCCCGTGGAACTTCCCGCTGAACCTCTCGATGCGCGCGGTCGCGCCCGCCATCGCCGCGGGCAACAGCGTCGTCCTCAAGCCCTCCACGAACACGCCCATCGTCGGCGGCCTCCTCATCGCGAAGCTCTTCGAGGAAGCCGGCCTCCCCGAGGGAGTGCTGAACGTCGTCACCGGGCGCGGCTCGGACATCGGCGACCGCGTCGCCAGCCACCCGGAGAGCGACGTCGTCGCGTTCACCGGTTCGACGCCCGTCGGCCGCCACGTCGCCGGGCTCGCCGGCGAGAACCTCGCAGTGCCGGCGATGGAACTCGGCGGCAACAACGCCCACATCGTCACCGCGGACGCCGACCTCGACCAGGCCATCGACGCGGCGGTCTTCGGGTCGTTCGTCCACCAGGGGCAGGTCTGTATCTCCATCAACCGCCACCTCGTCCACGAGGACGTCTACGACGAGTACGTCGAGCGGCTCACCGAGCGCGCGGAGTCGCTGCCGGTCGGGAGCGCCCACGACCCCGACACCGTTGTCGGCCCCATCATCGACGAGTCCCAGCGCGACGAGATGCTCGAGTACGTCGAAGAGACCCTCGACGCGGGCGCCACCCTCGAGACCGGCGGCGAGACACTCGACGTGGAGGGCGTCGAGGACTCGCTGGTCGTGAAGCCGACGGTGCTCTCGGACGTCACCAACGACATGTCCGCGGCGTGCTTCGAGCACTTCGGCCCCATCGCGCCCGTCATCCCGTTCTCGGACGTCGACGAAGCGGTCGAACTCGCCAACGACACCGAGTACGGGCTCTCCGGAAGCGTCCACGCCGGCGACGTCGGCACGGGACGGGAGATCGCCGACCGGATGGACACCGGGATGGTCCACGTCAACGACCAGCCCATCAACGACGAGGCCCACGTGCCGTTCAGCGGGACGAACGCCTCCGGCGTCGGCGGGTACAACACCACCGACTTCCTCGACGAGGTCACCGAGAAGAAGTGGATCAGCGTCCAGCACGAACCCCGCGAGTACCCGTTCTGAACGGCGGGGCCAACCAGTAGGAATTTCACGGCCCCCGTCCGAGTGACGGGCATGCCAGCGAACGGGTCCGAGGACGCGGTCTCCCCTCGAAACATCGTCATCCTGAAGGTGCGCGTCGCGAACCCGACGGCGTCGACGCGCGAACTCAGCCGCATCTTGGCCGACGAGTACGGCATCGAGCTCTCGCACAACCGCATCAGCGAGATTCTCCGCGAGATGGCCGAGGACGGCCGCTACCGGGAGACGGTCATCCCCGACCAGAGCATCTTCAACCACTACCTGTTCCGGCTCTCCTTCCACTACCCGAACTTCGCCGACCACTGGGAGGACTGCTACTGGGCGCTCCGCGACGACCCACACGTGTTGATGTTCTTCAACGCGGACTCGGAGTACCACTGGCAGTTCATCACGCAGTTCCGTGACAACGAGCGCATGCAGCGCTGGATCCACGAGTTCTTCAAGGAGTTCGGCGAGTTCATCTCCGGGTTCCACAACACCGTTCTCCACCAGGTCCACAAGTTCCAGACGGACGCCGCGGTGTTCGACGAGATGCTCCGCGAGACCGAAGAGGGCCGGCAGTACCTCGCCGAGAGCGAGGACTAGAGCGCGGCGGCGAGCAGTTCGACGGGCGTCGGCGGGCTCTCCCGGTCCTCGGGGACGATGTCGCCGGCGTCGCGCTGGTCCTCGTCGAGCATGTCCTCGAGCTGCGTGCGGCAGGACGCGCCCGGCGCGACCGCGAGGTCGCCGTCGCTGTCGTCGAGCTGGTCGACGAGGATGTCGCCGATGGCTTCGCTCATGGCGTGGTGTTCGGCCTCGTAGCCGAACGTCCCCGCCATCCCGCAGCACGTCGAGTCGACGGGGTCGGTGGCGTAGCCCGCGCGCCGCAGCACGCCGACCGCGTGGTGGTCTTTCTTCGTCGCCTTCTGGTGGCAGTGGCCGTGGTAGGACAGCGACGCGTCGGCGCCGTCCCACTCGACGTCGTCGTCCAGCCGGAACACGTCGAGGTACTCGCAGACGCCGTACGTGTTCTCGGCGAGGGTCTCCACGTCGTCGCCCGAGAGCAGGTCGAGGTAGTCGGACTGGAACATCACGGCGTCGGAGGGCTCGACGAGCACGACGTCCCAGCCGTCGGCGACCCGCGGCTCGAGCTCCGCGACGTTCTGCCGGGCGGTCTCCCGGGACTTGTCGAGGAACCCCTTCGAGTGGGCGGGCCGGCCGCTGTCGGTGTTGTCCGCGAGGTCGACGTGGACGTTCGCGGCCTCCAGCACGCGCACGGCCGCCTTCCCGATCTCCGGGTGGGCGTAGTTCGTGTACGTGTCCGGGAACAGCACCGCCTTCCGGTCGGCGTCCGCGGCGGAGACGGTGGTGCCGCCGCGGGCCGCGAACCAGTCTTTGAGCGTCTCGCGCTCGAACTTCGGGAGCGAGCGCTCGCTGGCGATGCCGACCGTCTTCTCCATCACAGCTCGGGCGCCCGGCACCTTCGAGACGAGGTTCGAGACCGGCGCGGTCGCGGAGCCGAGTTTCGCGAGCGCGTCGACGTTCGCGAACAGCTTGTCGCGGAGGCTGGCGCCCTCGCGCTGGTGGCGCTCGTGGGTGACCTCGGTCTTCAGCTTCGCCATGTCGACCTCGCTCGGGCAGTCTTTCGCGCAGCCCTTACAGCCGACACAGAGGTCGAGCACCTCGTCGGCGAACTCCTCGCCGGTCGGGTCGTCCGGGAGGTCGCCGCTCATCGCCTGCCGGAGCATGTTCGCGCGGCCCCGCGTGGACGTGATCTCCTCGTCGGCGGCGCGGTACGTCGGACACATCACGCCGCCGGTGGTGTCCTGCTGGGTGCGGCAGCCGCCGCAGCCGTGGCAGAGCTCCACCATCCCCTGGAGGCCGTTCTCGTTGTCCCAGTTCAGGTTCGAGTCGAAGCCCGCGTCGAAGTCGTACTCGGGGTCGAACCGGAGGTTCTCGGTCATCGAGACGTCGCCGCAGACCTGCCCGGGGTTGAGCAGCCAGTCCGGGTCGAAGGCGGTCTTGAGGTCGCGGAACGCGCCCCAGAGCTGGTCGCCGTACAGCTTGCGGTTCCACTGGGTGCGCGCGCGGCCGTCGCCGTGCTCGCCGGAGACCGACCCGCCGAACTCCACGACCATGTCCGTCACGCGGTCCGCGATGTCCTCCATCGCCGCGAGGTCCGTCTCGGACTTCGTGTTGACGAGCGGGCGGACGTGGAGGACGCCCGGGCCGGCGTGCGCGTAGAACGACGCGAACGTGTCGTTGTCCTCGAGAATCTCCTGGAAGCGCTCGACGAACTCCGGGAGGTGCTCGGGCGGAATCGCGCAGTCCTCGATGAACGAGATGTGCTTCGCGTCGCTCGTCCGGCCGAGCAGAATCGGCATCCCGGACTTCCGGAGCTTCCAGTAGGTCGCGCGCTCCTCGTCGTCGTGGGCTTCGAGCGCGTCGAAGGCGTACCGGTCGTCGCCGTCCTCGACGCGGTCGGCGACGAGGTCGGCGGTCTTCTCGCGGCCGTCCGCGTCGTCCTCGGCGTAGAACTCCACGAGCAGGGCGGCCCGCGTCCCCTCCGGGAGCAGCGCGGTGACGTCCTCGAACTCGGCGGTGTCGCTGGCGAGGTCGATGAGCGTGTCGTCGATGAGCTCGACCGCCGCGGGGTCGTGGTCGAGGACGTGCTGGACGTCGGTGACGGCGTCCACGACGCTCTCGTAGGTCAGCAGCGTCACCGACTTCGTCTCCGGGACGGGTTCGAGGGAGACCGTCGCCTCGGTGACGACCGCCAGCGTCCCCTCGCTGCCCGCGAGCAGGCGCGCGAGGTTCACCGTTCCCGTCTCGGCCTCGTCGACGAGCCGGTCGAAGTTGTACCCGGAGACGTTGCGCTTCATGTCCGGGAACCGCGCCTCGACCTCGTCGGCGTGGTCGTCGAGGACGGCGACGACGCCCGCGTACACTCGCGGCAGGAGGTCGTCGGCGTCTGCGTCCGCGCGCTCGCGCAGCTCTTCGACCTCGATTTCGCCGAACGTCGCGGTCGACCCGTCCGCGAGCACGACCTCGCACTCCTCGACGTAGGCGTCGGTCTTCCCGTACTTCAGGGAGTGCGCGCCCGTGGAGTTGTTCCCGATGGCGCCGCCGACCGCGCTCCGGTCGCCCGCGGCGGGGTCGGGCGCGAACTTCAGGTCGTGGGGCGCGAGCCGCTGGTTCAGGTCCTCGAGGACGGCGCCCGCCTCCACGTGGGCCTCGCGGCCGTCGGGGTCGACGTCGAGGATGCCGTCCATGTACCGCGTGAAGTCGAGGACGATCGCCTCGTTGACCGCCTGCCCCGCGAGGCTCGTGCCGCCGCCGCGGGGCAGCACGGGAATCTCGCGGGTGGCGCAGTACTCGACGACCGCGGACACGTCCTCGGTGTCGGCGGGGAAGACGACGCCGACCGGCGTCACCTCGTAGGCGGACGCGTCGGTCGCGTACATCTGGCGCGTGTACGTGTCGAAGCGCACGTCCCCGTCCACGCGGTCTTCGAGGTCGTCGACGAGACCGGGGCGCTCGACGTCGTCGCTGACGTAGTCGTACTCCGACCGTCCGTCCGCCGCCGGGGGCGCCGCGTCGCTCTCCGGGACGCCGTGTTCGTTGGAAGCCATCTGATTGGCGCCCACTACGACCGACACCCTCCTTGTGTTTTCGGATGCGTCGAATGGTGCTCGCGGGACGGGCCTGAAACAGTTTAGTGGCTCCACGCGAACTGCGACGTATGCCGAACGAGCCCACGAGCCGAACGGGGGTGAAATCCGACGAGACGCTGTTCGCCGTGCTGTCGGCGCTCCGAGACGCCGACGGCGCGGGGGTGACGGAGCTCGCCGACCGCCTCGACGTCGCGAAGAGCACCGTCCACAACCACCTCGCGACGATGCGCGAGCACGGGTTCGTGGTGAAACGCGACGGCGAGTACCACCTCGGGCTGGCGCTGTTCGAGTACGGGCAGTCGGTCCGCAACGGCCACGACGTCTACCGGGCGGCCCGCCCCGTCGTCGACGACCTCGTGGAGACGACCGGCGAGATGGTGTGGCTGCTGACCCCCGAGAACGGGCGCGTTATGTACCTCTACGGCGGCGCCGGCGAGACCGGCATCGACGTCGACACGATACTCGGCTCGTGGGACTACATGCACTGCACGGCCGGGGGGAAGGCGATTCTCGCACACTACGCCGAGGACGAAGTCGACGCAGTCGTCGACCGCCACGGGCTGCCCGCCCGCACCCCGAACACGGTCACGGACCGCGAGGAGCTGGCGTCGGAACTGGAGACCGTCCGCGAGCGCGGGTACGCGTTGAACCTCGGCGAGGACCTCGAGGGCATCCACGCGCTCGCGGTGCCGCTGCGCTACGAGGACGAACTCGTCGGGTCGCTGGCGGTCGCGGGGCCGGCCCACCGCGTGAGCCGCGAGCGCTGCGAGACCGACCTCCTCGAGGCGCTCCGGGCGTCGACGAACGACATCGAACTCAACCTCGCGTACGCGTAGTCAGCCCACCAGTTCCGCGGCCGCACACGCCGTTCTCGCGCACTGTCCGACGAGCAGCGCGGCCGTGAACGGGTACGCGAGCGCCATCTGCGCGCGCACCGACCACGCTGGCGCGACCCGGACTGCGAGCGCGGCGTCCAAGACCGCAATCGCAGCCGCGACGAGCGCGAGCGCCGGGAGAACGGTCGCCGCGACCAATCCGACGACGAGCAGCGCCGCGAACAGGTGGATTGCGGCGCCGACGCGCGCGCTCGTTCGGTCGCCGAGCAGCACTGGCAGCGTTCGCTTGTCGACCGTGCGGTCGAACGACCGGTCGAGGCGGTCGATGGAGACCTTCAGCCCGGACAGCGAGACGGCGAGGACGACGGCGACGGCGGCGACGCCGAGCGCGAGGCG